>CACJFI010000018.1 GCA_902592615.1 uncultured SAR116 cluster alpha proteobacterium
CACAGCACCATCTAAATCAACGATATGCAACCACTCTGCACCTTGATCCAAGAACCACAAAGCTTGATCTAAAGGATTATTATTATAAACCGTCTCTTTTTCCATATCTCCAAAAAGAAGTCTAACGCATTTTCCGTCCTTAATATCAATAGCAGGATATAAAGTGAAAAAAGTATTTTTCATTATTTAAGTTCTTTATAATAATAATAGCCAGCTATATATTTTCCGTCTATAAAAACCGACTTAGGATTAATACCAGATTTTACATAACCGGCTTGTTCATATAATTGAATTGCTCGTGTTTGAGTTTCTCTTACTTCCAAATTAATAATTTTAAAGCCATCTTGTTTTGCCTTTAATTCTGCTTTTTCAAAAACAGCTTTGGCGAGACCAAAACCTCTTGCCCAAGATGCAAAGAAAAAAGTACTTAATGTACAAGAATGAGACTGAGCTTCGTTGTTTTTAGCTGGCTTAATTAATTGAGCAGAACCAGCTACAACATTGTCTAATTTTCCAATAATCAAAATTCTTTCTGGTATAAGTAGAACTCCTTTCCAATAATTTTGAAGTGTTTTTAATGATGGAGGTGAAATCCATCCAAACCCTCCTCCAGCTAAAATTGCTTCTTCTGTTGCATCACACAATTCTTGCAAATCAACTTTACTTAAGTTTTTACACAATTCTGCTTTAACATTGGAACTTTTAAATTTTTTGTCCATCTAATTTCTCAAATATTATAGTTTCCATTTGAGCCAGTTATATATAAATTTTTGACCCACATTGCCACTCTTTTCTGGATGAAATTGAACTCCTATATAATTTTCTTTTCCTATTATTGCAGGAATTTTCTGATTGTAGTTAGTGTTGGCTATTATTTGATCTGATTGCTTACTTTCTAAAACATAAGAATGAACAAAGTAAAATTGTTCACTTTCAGTAATATTTTCTAAAATAGGATGTTTATTATCTTCAATTTGTAAATTGTTCCATCCCATGTGAGGGATTTTATATTCCCTACCAAGGTAGTCTGTACCTTTAATCTTGATTTTTTTAAAATTACCACTAAGCCACCGAAAGCCTTGTGTCTTTTGTTTTTCTAAGCTAAAATCAACCATAAGTTGCATGCCTACACATATCCCTAAAAATTTTTTTCTGTTATTTATAACTTCATTTGTTAATAAATTAATTAAGCCTGTTATGTTTTCTAGACCTTTCTTGCAGTCAGGAAATGATCCAACGCCAGGCAGAACCAAATGATCTGCTTCAGAAATTAAGTCTAATTTATTAGTAACTTGAATTGTAAATTTTAATCTATTTCTTTTAACGGAAATCTTAAAAGCATTTTCTACTGACCTCAAGTTTCCCGAACCATAATCAATTATAACTAGGTTCATGTTACTTATTTCCTGTTAAAGTGCCTTTTGTAGATGGAACACTATCTAGGTTTCTAAAATCAAGATTTATAGCATTTCTTAGGGAAATAGCCATCGATTTAAAACATGATTCTATAATGTGATGTGTATTTTGACCATAAATATTTTCAATATGAAGAGTAATTTTTGCAGATTGCGAAAAAGATTGGAAAAATTCTCTAAATATTTCAGTTTGAATATCTTTTATTGTGACGTTTGGCAAAAAAACATTCCAAACGAGCCAAGGGCGACCTGATATATCAATGCAACATCTAGTTAAACACTCATCCATGGGCAAATAAGTAAAACTATATCTTTTTATGCCTTGTTTTTTGCCTAATGCGACATTAATAGCCTTACCAAGCGCCCAACCAACATCCTCAATTGTATGATGTGAATCAATCTCAAGATCACCTTTACATCTTATATCAATGTCGATCAAACTATGTTTTGAAAGTTGTTGGATCATATGATCAAAAAATGGTACTCCCGTGTTTGTTGAATTTTTACCACTACCATCCAAATTGACTCTCACATTAATTTGTGTTTCATTAGTTATCCTTTGAATGGATGAAACCCTTTCATAAGTTTTTTTAGTCATAACTTATCCACGATTAATAATTAAGTCTCTTGTACCTATTTTTTATTCTAACTAGCAAAGCGCCTTCACCACCAAAGTGTTTTGGTGCTATATTAAAATTTACAAGGAATTTATTTAGAAGTTTGTCACTTAACCATCTTGGCACTTCTTCCTTTAAAAGGCCTTTATTATTTTGCCCTTTTCCAGTTATTATTAGTATATTTCTTATATTTTTTTCATAACAATCAGAAATTGACTTATATAACAACAATCTTGCAGAATAAAGTGTATGACCGTGAAGGTCTAAAATTTTATCTGGATTTAATTTATTTTTTTTTAATTTATGCTTCTGATCTAATGAATTATCTTTTCTAAAAACAATTTTATTTTTTTTACTTTTAATTTTGGTTAACTTATCGTCGCTTAAACATAAAACAGTTTTCTCAAAATTTGAGACATAGTTCTTCCATACTTTCTTATCGTATCTTGAGATTGCTACCATTTATTCAATTACTTTTAGTTTCTATTAGTGTCCAATTTGGATTATTATCCTTTATTTTTTTTTCAAAAGTCCATTCATCTTTTACAAGGATCTCATTTTTATTATCACCATCAATTATTTCATCGTTTTTGTCCATTAGCGCTCTAATTTGGAAAGTTTCAAACTTTACATTTAACTTTATAGATGTTTTAGTTATGATTGATTTGGTTATTTTATTCTCTTTTATTGACTTTAAATCAATAATAAGTGTTTCTTGTTCTTTATTTCTCTCATCAATAGCAGATTTAAAACTTTTAAAAACTGATGGTTTAGTAAAATCTTTAATATTTTTTAAATCACCACTTACAAAACTTTCTAAAACCATTTCAAAAAAATTTTTTGATCCAGTGAGAAAATCATCGATATTGAAATTAGGGTCAATTTCCAAAATTTTATTTAATTCAAACTCATCAACCTGATTTTTATTTGATTTCAAAGGAACTACATTAGTAAATTGTTTGTTCTGTGTTTTTTCATTTGTATTTGTTTCTTCAAAACCCGTTTTTGTACCCAAAATATTTTTAAGTCTAAAAATAAGAAAAATAGCTATTATTCCAAAAATTAGAATATCAATGTACTGAAAACTGTTTTGCATGTTTTTTTTACCACCATTACCTTTAATATTTAACTTTTATATTATACAAGAAAAAATAAAAATTAATATTCATTATTATTAATTTCATATATACATACGGATAAATTACTATTTAGAGAAATTTATGAATGATGTAAATGTAAATAAAGATATTAATATTAAAATAATAAAAAATTTTGTTAAAGACTTGTCTTTTGAAAACCCACAAAATGTAAATGAAAACAATTCTGTTAATAATAATGACAACGACATATTTATTAAAATGAATGTCAAATTTCAATCTTACAACAATAATTGCTTCAGTTTAATTTTAAGAATTACTATTGATTGCTCGTCTAAACAAAATAAGAAAAAGTTATTTAATCTTGAGTTAGACTATTTTGGGTTTTTTAAAATTTTAGGAAAGAATAATCATGATCAGAAACTGTTAACAAAAACAGGTTTAGAATTATTATTTCCCTTTGTTAAAGATATAGTAGAGTACAACACTCTAAATGGAGGAAGTGTTCCCATTTTATTAAAAGAAGTAGATTTCGAACTTACAAAAGATTAACTGTTAATTTTTTTCCAAATACTATTGTTTATTGTTTGAATGCTTTTTAAATGCATTTTATAATCTTCATCGTTTATACCCAAATGATTTATATTTCTCAAACTCCTATTTTTATAAAAATCATCTAGGTTAAACATACGATCCTCCTCTTCGAGATTTATTTTGTTGGTTGTTCCAAAATCTAATTTTGACTGTCTACCTCCTATCAATTCCAAATATACAGAAGCCAAGAGTTTCGCATCTTTAAGAGCTCCATGGACATCTCTTTCACTTAAATCAATATTAAATCTTCTGCAAAGAGAGTCTAAACTCACTGATTGGCCCAGAAATTTTTTTTTTGCTAAAATTAGTGTGTCTATAATCATATCTTCGTTTAATCTTTTCATTTCACATCTTATTAATTCTGCATTTATAAAACCTAGATCAAAAGGTGCATTATGAATAACAATTCTACTATCTGATATATAATCAATAAACTCTTCAGCTATATCAGAAAATTTTGGCTTATCACTTAAGAATTCTCTACTCAAACCGTGTACTTCTTGTGCTTTCTTATCTGAGTCTCTCTCTGGATTTAAATAATAGTGAAAACAACTTCCTGTTGGTAAGTGATTTTCTAATTCGACTATTCCTATTTCAACAATCCTGTGACCTTGCTCGTAATCTAAGCCTGTAGTCTCAGTATCAAGGATCAGCTCTCTAACCATTCTTTTTTCCTCTAATTTTTACTCTAAATAAATAAAATATAACTATAAAAAAAGTAATAGTTTTTCCTAAAGACGTGTTAATTATAAAAGGATTTTTTTTGATCTTTTTTTTAAAACTCCACTGTGAATTATTTATCAATTCAAACTTTTTTTCAGTCATATTAGGTCTCATTAAAACTCTCTTTTTTTGATTTTTTTTTGATGTATTAACCAAAAAAACGTAATCACAATTTTTATCCATCCCTGTTTCGTATAATAAGGGTGTGTCTAAACCAATTATAGGTGAATTCTTTGAATTTTTTAAAAATAAAATTTTTTCTTCATTAACAAGTGGATGAATAATTTTCTCTAATTTTTTTCTCTCTTCTTTGCTTTTAAATATATTATTGCTGAGAGCCTCTTTATTAATTTTTTTTTGTTTCTGATTTGATAAAACCGAGTCTGGCCAAATTTTCGATATTTTTTCTATAATATTATGATTTTTTTCTAGTATTTCTCTAACTTTTTGATCTGAATCAAAGACTGGTATTTTTAAAATTTTGAACATGTTTGATACAGTTGTTTTACCCATACCTATTGAACCTGTTATGCCAATTATTATCATAAACGACTTTCTTTAGTGAATAAATTGTTGATAAACATTATTTTTTCTTAATTTTTCAAATATTATTTTTTTTTATTATATTTATACATATTTTAATTACATGTTAAAAGTTTTGGATTTCAAATTTATGATTTGTGAATAACTCAATTTAATTATATAACTCAAATATCAATTTTTTAATAAGATGTGGATATTTTTTTTATTTTATTTTATTCACAACTTTATAAAGAACAACATCATCAAGTAATTTTACTAAAGTGATACTTTTGTGCTAAAAAATTTAATAAACGAGACTCTTGTAAGTAAAAAACCTGACATACCTATATGGTTCTTACGTCAAGCCGGCAGACATATTCCTGAGTATTTTGAAATTAGGAGGAAAGAAACTAATTTTATTAATTTTTGCTTAAATGAAGATTTGATAATTAAGAGTACAAAACTACCCCTTAAATATTATGACCTCGATGCAGCTATTATATTCTCTGATATTTTAATGATACCTTGGGCTATGGACAGAAATGTTAAATTTACAAAAAGCTTTGGTCCTTCATTAAAACCGATGATACCAAATGAAACCAAAATTCTTCAAAATGTATCTATAAATACTAAACTTAAACCTTTAAAAAATTCAATTAGGTTTCTTAGAAAGGATTTACCAAAATCTATTGGATTAATAGGTTTTGCTGGTGCCCCTTGGACTTTAGCTTCCTATATGATTGAAGGAAGGGGAAGTAAAGATTTTATTGAAACTAGAAAAGCTCTTTGGAGTTCAAATAAATGGTTTAAGGAACTTATTGAAACGCTTGTAATTTATATTGTTGATAAGTTAGAAATGCAAGCAAAAGCAGGTGCTGATATTTTAATGCTTTTTGATTCATGGTCTCATATGATACCTAGTTGTTTTTTTAATGACTATGCTATAAAACCCACAGCAAAGATTGTAGATATTTTAAGATCTAGAAAAATTAATGTACCTATTATTGGTTTTCCGTTTAAAGCCGGTGCATCTATTATAAAATATTCCTATGAAAGCAAAGTGGATTGTATTTCGTTAGATTGGTCAGTTGATTTGCGTTGGGCTATAAAGAATATTAATAAAAATATAGCCATACAAGGTAATCTTGATCCAGTTTCTCTTATACCGTTAAATAGTGATTCTTTAAGAGAAAAAGTTTTAAACATCTTAGATGTCATGATAGAAAAGAGATTTATATTTAACGTAGGTCATGGTTTAACTCCAGATTGTAAAATTAATAACGTGAAAGAGGTTATTAATATTGTCAGAGGCTATAATAGGAAAAATTCATAATTGTTCTATGATATAATAAAGTCTTTTCACCTTATTTCGATAATATCCTGGATGGTGGGATTATTGTATTTACCAAGACTTTATGTATATCATAATGATACTAAAAAATTAAGTGAAATGGATGTTACTTTTCTACTAATGGAGTATAGGCTGTTGAAATATATAATGACTCCAGCTTTAGTAGTAACATATTTTCTCGGTTTTATTTTATTATACGAGAATACTTATTTCTTAAGTGAAAATTATTTTTTAATTAAATTATTTTTAGTAATTTGTTTAACTATATTTCATTTCTACTTATCTATTCTTTACAAAGATTTTAAAAAAGGGTATAGAATCAGAAAAACCAAATTTTATAGAATAATAAACGAAATTCCTACTGTATTAATGATTTTTATAGTCCTATTAGTATTGATCAAACCTAGCTTCTAAATAATCAAATATACATCTCACGAGAATTAAATGCATTTAAAAGATCTTAAAGCAAAAAATCCATCAGATTTACTAACATATGCTGAGAGCCTAGAAATAGAAAATGCAAGTACTCTAAGAAAACAAGACATGATGTTCGCTTGTTTAAAAAAACTTGCAGATAATGATATAGCTATATATGGTAGTGGTGTTTTAGAAGTTTTATCTGATGGGTTTGGCTTCTTGAGGTCACCCGAATCTAATTATCTTGCTGGACCAGATGACATTTATATTTCACCTAACCAAGTCAGAAAATTTGGCCTACGCACAGGTGATACAGTAGAGGGCCAAATAAGAGCTCCTAAAGATGGTGAGAGATACTTTGCATTACTTAAAGTTGAAAATATAAATTTTGAATTACCAGATTCCGTTCGTCACAGAATAAATTTTGATAATTTAACACCTCTTTATCCTCAAGCAAAAATTAATTTTGAAACTGAATTTGACCCAAATAACAAAGATATTACCACTCGAGTTGTAGAAATGGTCGCTCCTATGGGGAAAGGACAACGTGGCTTAATTGTTGCACCACCTAGAACAGGTAAGACAATGATGTTACAATCAATAGCTCAAGCAATATCAAAAAATCATCCTGAGATTTATCTAATTGTTTTATTAATTGACGAAAGACCTGAAGAAGTCACAGACATGCAAAGATCTGTAAATGGAGAAGTTATAAGCTCAACATTTGACGAGCCTGCTTCTCGACATGTGCAAGTGACAGATATGGTTATTGAAAAGGCCAAGAGATTAGTTGAACATAAGCGAGATGTAGTCATTTTATTAGATTCAATAACTAGATTGGCCAGAGCTTATAATACAGTAATACCGTCTAGCGGTAAAGTATTAACAGGAGGCGTTGATGCAAACGCACTTCAGAGGCCAAAAAGATTTTTTGGTGCAGCAAGAAATATTGAAGACGGAGGATCTCTAACAATTATCGCAACTGCGTTAGTTGAAACAGGCTCAAGAATGGATGAGGTAATTTTTGAAGAATTTAAAGGCACTGGAAATAGTGAAGTAATACTTGATAGAAAATTGTCAGACAAACGAACTTTTCCAGCCATTGACGTAACTAAGTCAGGCACAAGAAAAGAAGAGCTCTTAGTTGAGAAGGATACATTATCCAGAATGTGGGTTTTAAGAAGAATTTTAATGCAGATGGGACCTGTAGACGCGATGGACTTCTTATCAGATAAATTAAAACAAAGTAAATCCAATGAAGATTTCTTTAGAGCCATGAATAAATAACATGTTTCATGTGAAACATCAAAATAAAGAGAGAAATTTTGGATACAATTTTTTCCTCAGCTTCAAGTTCACAAAAAAGTGCAATTAAAATTATTAGGGTATCTGGAAGTAAAACAAAACATATCCCAAAAATTTTTTCGTTTAAACCAACACAGCCCCGTGTGGCCTCTTTAAGAAAGATTTATGATCTAAAGAACAATGTTATTGACAATGCTCTAATAATTTACTTCCCAGGGCCTAACACTGTTACTGGGGAGGATGTTTTAGAGTTTCACATACATGGAAGCTTGTTGATTGAGAAAAAAATTTATGAAGTTCTAACTAATATAAAAACATTTCGTGTAGCTGCCAGGGGAGAGTTTACAAAAAGAGCTTTTTTAAACGGAATATTAGATTTAACCCAAGCTGAGGGTTTAAATGATCTGATAAATTCAGAAACGGAATCTCAGTTTAAAATATCGATGTCGCAATATGAGGGCACACTGTCAAGTAAAATAAGTTCTTGGAGAGATGAAGTAATTTGGTTGTTGTCAAGATTAGAGGCCTTAATTGACTTTGCAGATGAGGAGCTTCCTGCGGAGCTCGAAAAACTTTTCAATTTAAAGGTATTAAAAATATTAAATGAAATGGAAAAATCTGTAAAATATAGCAGTTATGGACAAAGAATTAGAAATGGCTTTATCATAACTCTTTTGGGCAGACCTAACGTTGGGAAAAGCACGCTCGTAAATTATTTGTCAGACAAAAAGGCCGCTATAGTCACTGATGAAGCAGGCACTACTCGTGATATTATTGAAGTTATTATGGATTTTGATGGATTTCCAGTTATCTTAAATGATACAGCTGGCATAAGACACACAGAATCAGAAGTAGAAAAAATCGGTGTAAAAAAAGCTTTAGAGAAAGCTGAAATGTCTGATTTAATACTTATTTTATCTGATAATGAAGATTTTTCTTATCCAGAACTTAAATCAAGATGTAAAAAAATTTTGGTACATACAAAATCGGATTTGAAGAAAATACCTAATAAAAATATTCACAATATTTCCGTAAAAGAAAACATAGGCATTGGTAAATTAATCAATACAATTGTTAAACATCTTAAGTCTCTAACTCCTAAACAAAATGTTTTACTAACAAGAAAAAGACATGTAGAGGCAATAAAAAGATCAATATATGCCTTGAATGATCTGCAGAAATTTGATCTAAATAATAATCCTGAATTAGCCTCTGAGAATTTAAGAATAGTTGCAAAAGAAATTGGAAGTATAACTAATATCATTGACGTAGAAGAAATTTTAGATGATATATTCAGTAACTTTTGTATTGGTAAATGAATGTTGACACAGAACATGAAAAATTTTGATGTAATAGTTATTGGAGGAGGTCACGCAGGCACTGAAGCAGCCTCCGCTTCATCAAGAATGGGAGCTAAAACTGTTTTAATAACTATGAAAATTGAGACCATTGGTGAAATGTCTTGTAACCCAGCTATAGGCGGCTTAGGTAAAGGTCATCTAGTCCGTGAAATTGACGCTCTTGACGGATTGATGGCCAAAGCAATAGATGTTTCTGGAATTCAATTTAGAATGCTTAATCGTTCAAGGGGTCCAGCTGTTCAGGGGCCAAGATCACAAGCAGACCGTAAATTATATAAAAAAGCAATTTCAAATTTCCTAGAAAGCTCTGAAAACTTAACAATTTTAGAGGGAACAGTAAAAGATATTACGATTGACGACAATAAAATTAAAGGTGTTGTTTTGAATAATAATATTTTCTTAAAAGCTAAGTCAGTGGTATTAACTACAGGCACATTTTTAGGGGGAGTTATCCATATTGGCGATGAAAAAATCCCTGCAGGTAGGATAGGAGATGAGCCATCAAACCATTTGTCAAATAAAATTAGAGAATTGAACTTACCAATTGGCAGGTTAAAAACAGGAACGCCGCCAAGATTGCTTAAAGCAAGTATTAATTGGAATAAAGTTGAAATGCAATCTGCAGACAATGATCCAATACCATTTTCCTATATGACAAAAAAAATAAACATACAGCAAATTCAGTGTGGTATAACAAGAACAAATACAAATACTCATAAAATAATATCAGATAACATTAGACTGTCTCCAGTGTACTCAGGATCAATTCAAGGGTCTGGACCTAGATATTGTCCAAGTATAGAAGATAAAGTTAGTAGATTTTTTGAAAAAGACTCACATCAAATTTTTCTTGAGCCCGAAGGGCTTGATAGTCCTCTAATCTATCCAAATGGGATATCAACAAGTCTACCAAAAAAAATTCAGACTGATTTTTTGAAAACAATTTCTGGGTTAGAAACTGCTATTGTAAAACAATATGGGTATGCAATTGAATACGACTATATGGATCCAAGAGCTCTTAAAGACACACTAGAAACAAAAAAGATTAAAGGCCTTTTCTTTGCTGGCCAGATAAATGGCACAACAGGATACGAAGAGGCCGCGGCTCAAGGATTAATTGCTGGTATCAATGCTACAATAAATCTTAATACAAACCCTAAATGGTTTACTTTGGATAGATCGGAGGCATACATTGGAGTTATGATTGACGATTTAATAACTAAAGGCGCGCCCGAACCTTACAGAATGTTCACATCTAGAGCAGAGTTTAGGTTGCTTTTAAGGTCTGACAATGCTGATCAAAGGCTCACTGACAAAGGAATTAAATTTGGAATAATTAGAGAAAAAAGACAGAAGCTCTGGAAGGCAAAGAAAGATAATTTAAAACACTCTTATTGTATTATTGATAGTTTGATAGCCAAGCCTGGTTTGTTAAAAAGATACAACTTACCAAACACAAGGACCGGAAAGCCAAGGTCACCAAGAGACATTCTATCATCTGGAGCACATCATATAAATGATCTTTATGATATATGGCCAGATCTTAAAAAAATCCCAAAGGATTTGCACTTACAGATAGAAACAGACTGTATATATAACGTTTATCTTAAAAGACAAAAAGAAGACATAAAAATGTATAGACAAGAAAACAAAACTAAAATTCCTATAAATTTTGATTTTAACCTTATTAAAGGACTGTCAAATGAAATAAAAGATATTTTAAATCAAAACAAACCAAGTACTGTTGCTCAAGCATCAAACCTTCCAGGATTTACACCAACAGCTACTTTGTTGCTTCTTAGACATTTGAAACGAAAGAAAAAATATAAAGTTGTTAACGAATATTAATACTTATGACAAATTTTGTGCACATATTACTGTTTCACGTGAAACATACGAAAAATTATGTGTGTTTAATGAAACACTTCTCAAGTGGCAAAATTCAATAAATTTAATAAGTAATAGTTCCATAAAGAATATTTGGGAAAGACATTTCTTAGACTCTGCACAATTATATACATTTATTAGAGGTGTAGATGGAAACATTATGGATTTTGGTTCTGGTGCAGGTTTCCCAGGTATGGTTCTAGCAATAATGGGTAAAAAAAACATTCATTTGGTTGAATCAGACTATAAGAAATGTGTTTTTTTAAAAGAAATTGCAATGCTGACAGAAACAGATATAACTATACATAATTGCAAGATTGAAGACTTAGGCTTTATAAACGTTGATTTAATTACATCCAGAGCGTTAGCTTCACTAACTAAGTTAATTACTTATGTAGAAATTTTTATAAACAAATCTTTAGAAAAAAAAATCATATACCCTAAGCTCCTGTTTTTAAAAGGAAAATTTTATTATAGAGAAGTTTTAGAAGCAAGCAAAAATAAAAAAATTTGTTTAAAAGAATATCCTTCGATAACAGATAGACACGGTAAAATTTTATACATAAAAAAAGTTGATGTGTTAGATTTATAAAATGACTAACAAACACACACATATAATAGCAATTGCAAATCAGAAGGGTGGTGTAGGAAAAACTACCACTGTAATAAACTTAGCAACAGCTATGGCAGCTTGCGATAAAAAAACACTAATTATTGACGCGGATCCACAAGGAAATGCTAGCACTGGTTTTGGCATTCAATATGATCAAAGAGATAAAGATTTATATTCCATAATTTGTGGTAAGAATAATATTAATGTATCAATAAAAAAAACCATGATACCAAAGTTAGATATTATTCCTACCTCACCAGACCTTTCAGTTCTAGAACAAGAATTAGTTGATATAAAAAATAGAGAATTTAAAATTCGAGATTTAATAAGAGAAATTTGTGAATTTTATGATTATATATTCATTGATTGTCCTCCATCTTTAGGGTTGCTTACATTAAATGCTTTGTGTGCAGCAAAAAGTTTAATTGTACCTCTACAGACTGAATTTTATGCATTGGAGGGCTTAACCCAACTTATGAAAACATTAGATTTAATTAAAAATAATTTTAATAATAAAATTACTCTTCAAGGTATTCTTCTAACAATGTATGATAAAAGAAACAAGATATGCGAAATGGTGTCTAATGACGTTAAAAATCATTTCACTGACAGAGTTTTTAAAACTATAATTCCAAGAAATGTTAGAATTTCTGAAGCACCTAGTTATGGCCAACCAGTACTAATGTATGATATTTCATGTCCAGGATCTCAGGCATACGCTTCATTGGCAGGTGAAATTATTAATCAAGAGAAAGATCTAAAATGAAACAAAAGAAAAATGCAAGACCCATTGGCCTCGGAAGTGGCCTTTCTAGTCTTTTAGGAGCAGAGACAGAAAAAAAAACTGATAACTTTAAAATGATACCAATAGAGTTTATTAGTCCTGGGCCATGGCAACCAAGAAAAATATTTAACAAAGACGAATTAGAGTCTTTATCAAGCTCAATAAAAAACCAGGGTATTATTCAACCAGTTATTCTAAAACCCAATAAATTGATAAAGAATCGATACTTTATTATTGCTGGTGAAAGAAGATGGAGAGCATGTCAATTAGCAAAAGTACACGAAATTCCAGCCATTATAAGAGATGATATAAATGACGAAAAAATTGCTGAACTGTCTTTAGTTGAAAACATTCAAAGATCAGAATTAAATCCTATTGAAGAAGCAGAAGGCTACCAGTCTCTTTTAAGTAATTATAATTATACTCAAGAAGATATATCAAAAGCAGTTGGAAAATCTAGGTCTTATATTGGCAACATTATTAGATTATTATCATTATCAGATAAGGCCAAATATTTATTACTACAAAAAAAACTTACTATTGGTCAAGTGCGACCACTTATTGGACACAAAGATGTTGATGTTTATTTAGATATAATATTAAAGAATGGACTTAATTCTAGAGATATTGAAAAACTTATAAAAAATGGCAACACAAAGGCTCGTAAAAATAAAATTAAAAATATAGATATTATTAATTTAGAAAAAGATTTATCAGAAATAACAGGATTAGGAGTCAATATTGATTTTGACAGTTTTAAACAAACAGGAACCATCAGATTAGAATGTAAAAATCTAACAGAATTTAACTATATTATCGAAAAAATTAAGCACTAATTCTATTTCTTGCAAGAACAGATGTTGATAATATGAAATGTGATAAAAGAGTCTTCTCTACTGTGGGATTTAATTTACATTTAAGTTCAAGATCAATTAATCGTGTTAATATTATATTGATAAATTTTAAATTCCAAATTTTGCATTGAAAAATTACAAATTGTTTTCTTTTAAAGAAAATTGGTGGTTTAATTTTTTCAATAACATCGATCAAATTTTTGTTGTTTCCCAAAAGTAATAAAATTTTTTCAATTAACCTAAAGTGATTAACGAACAATCGTATCAGAGTAATACTGGTACTGTGACTCTCATAAATATTTTCAAAATTTTCTAATGCTTCACTAGGATTGCCATTAGCGCATTTTTCAATGATTTTATTCAAATTTATATCATCATTTTTAGAAATAAGTGTAAAAATCATTTCTTCTGAAACATTTTTATTTTCTGTTAAAAATACATCTAGCTTCTCAATTTCCATTTCATTAGTTAATGAATTTGTACTTAATTTAAGAATTAAATTTTTTATGAAATCTTCTTCAAAATTAATTTTATGTTTAGAAAATAAATTAGATAATTTAGAATGAATAGTGCCTACCTTTTCCTCATAACAAGGAACTAAAACAGCATTATCAATGTTTTGAAAGTATTTTATAAAAGAGTTTATCTTTATGTTTGTCGCCTTTATTAAAAGTAAATAATTGTAATTTTTTGTTTGAATGGCGTCTAAAATAATATTTTCTAATTTTTTATTGATAGAAATATGCATTAGATCTAATAGAATGTATTTTTTTTCTGAAAAAACACTTAAGGTATTTATATTGTCGTGAAGTACTGAAGGATTATCTTTAAATTTATCGCCGTCTATTTTTGAGACACTGAAGGGATCATTTATATTTATTTTAAAAATCTCGAAGGTTTTTTTATACATAAGCTCAATTAAGCCAATGTTAGTGCCGTATAAAAATATTACATTTATATCTAGAAATTTATTTTTTAGATTATCTTCATAAAAAAAAGGGTCTATTTTCAACTTAATCTTCTTATAATAACGTTTATGCGGGTATAAAGGGATTTTGCCGAGATCATTGTTAATCTTTCCTTAATATGATTGATGCTTTTTTCTTGCGTATAAAGGGAACTTGATGAAGAGCTTAAAGCTGGGAAAGTTTTAATTGAACCAGATTTGACGACAATATTTGTAACTTTATTTATTAATTGATAATCAACTCGAGCTTTAGTTGATTTTAGAATACTTTGTCCCCCGACCGATAATGTTTTTGTAGACTCAAACGTTATTTTCGTTTTAATTATATACTTTACTTTTTTATCATTAATATAAAAAAGTCTTTTTAAATTTTCTTTAAGATATATATTATATTTATCATTAGGAGTATCAACTTCGATTGAATAATTAGCAATGTTTTGAACTTTATCAAAATTTTTAGTAGTGCAGCTTCCAATTAAAATGATCAGACTAAGAAGAACAAAATTTTTTAGAATCAACATTTTATGCTCAAATTAAATTACAAAATTAACAACACGATTAGGAACAACAATAACTTTTTTTGGATTTTTATCCAAAAATTTTAAAACATTTTTTTCTTTTAAAGCAATTTCTTCTATTTCACTTTTATCCAAGTCTATTGGCACTTGAATAACTGCTCTTACTTTACCATTAACCTGTATAGGTATTTTTATATTGTTCTTTTTTATGTATCTTGAATCAGCTTTTGGCCAACATTCATATGAAATTGAGTTTTCATTACCTAAAGAATACCATAACTCTTCGGCTAAATGTGGAACCATTGGATTAATTATAATAAGAAGTTTTCTTGTTATAAAAAGAACAATTTTTGAATCATTTTCATTTTCAATTTTGTAAGAAGAAACTAAGTTAAATAAACTTCTAATTTGAGCAACTGCAATGTTAAAGTGAAATTCATCAATTGCTTTAGTAACATCTTTAATTGTTGTGTTCATAAATGTTAACAGTTCTTTGCCTTTTATAGAAATATTTTTCGGCAACTCATCTCTAGAGTTATTATTAGGTAAAGTTTTTACAAATTTCCAAAGTTTATTCAAGAAACGCCAAGAACCTTCAACTCCTGAGTCTGACCATTCCATGTCTCTGTTAGGTGGTGAATCAGATAACATAAAAAAGCGCGCAGTATCTGCACCATAATTTTCAATTATTTGTTGTGGGTCAACAACATTTTTCTTGGATTTACTCATTTTCTCTATTCTTCCAGCTTTAACAGGCTCTTTTGTTTGAAAGTGAAGGTATTCACTATTTTTTTTAATAACATCATTCGGATAAATCCATTGATCATTTTTGTTTTTAAATGTTTGATGACAGACCATTCCTTGTGTTTGAAGAGAAGTAAAAGGTTCCTCTAGATCAATTGAGTTTACGTATTTTAAAGCCCTCATAAAAAACCTTGAATAAAGAAGATGCATAACCGCATGTTCAACTCCTCCTATATATTGATCAACTGGCATCCAATATTTAATAGCTTTTTTACTAAAGGCACTTGAAGGGTTCAGATCAGTAAACCTTGCAAAATACCAACTAGATTCAAAAAATGTATCGAATGTGTCTGTTTCTCGTATAGCTTTCTTATTGCACTTTGGGCATTTTACGTGTTTCCAAGTTGGATGATTGTCTAATGGATTTCCCTGAATGTTAAAATTAATATCTTCTGGTAAAGTAATTGGTAAATGTTCCTCTGGCACTGGCACTTCACCACAATTAATGCAAAATATTATTGGTATAGGACATCCCCAGTATCTCTGTCGAGAAACACCCCAATCACGTATTCTATAAGTTATTTTCTCTTCACCAATCTCTAATTCATGTAGTTTTTTCATACATGTTTTAATTGCACTATTAGTATTCAAACCATTTAAAAACTCAGAATTTATATGAATACCATCTCCTACGAAAGGTAAATCTTCCTTGGTTTTAATAACTGGTAAAATTTCTAGAGAATATTTTACTGCAAAATCATAATCTCTCTGATCATGTGCGGGGCAACCAAAAATTGCTCCTGTCCCGTAATCCATTAAAATAAAGTTAGCAATAAAAATTTGCAACTTAACACCATTTTTAAAGGGATGAAATACAGAAAGTTTTGTTTTGTATCCATGTTTTTCAGCTTTTTCAATGTCAGCTTCTTTACTTGAATTTTTTTCGCAAAATTTTATAAAGTCAGCTGCTTTGGAATCCTTGTCAGAAATTTCTTTTGCAAGTGGATGTTGTGGTGATATTGCAATAAAAGTTGCTCCAAAAATTGTGTCGGGTCTAGTTGTGAAAACGGATATTTTTTCAGAAGAATTAACTAACGAAAATTTAATTAAAGCTCCAAAGCTTTTCCCAATCCAATTTCTTTGCATTGTTTTAACCTTATCAGGCCATTCACTTAAATTATCAATTTCGTTAAGCAAATCATCTGCGAAATGAGAAATTTTTAGAAACCACCCTTTCATTTTTTTCTTTTCAACTTCAGCTCCAGATCTCCATCCGCGACCGTCAACAACTTGTTCATTTGCTAAAACAGTATTTTCAACTGGATCCCAATTAACTAAAGTTTCTTTTTTATATGCAATACCTGCTTTATAAAAATCCAAAAACATTTTCTGTTCAAATTTATAATAATTCGGATCACATGTACTTAATTCTCTATCCCAGTCATAAGACAAACCCATTTGCATTAACTGGGCCTTCATATTTTTAATGTTAGAGTTGGTCCATTTGGACGGATGTGTTTTATTTTCTATAGCTGCATTTTCTGCTGGTAGACCAAATGAGTCCCATCCCATAGGATGCAGGACATTAAATCCTTGTGCTTTTTTATATCGCGCAACTAGATCACCTAAAGTATAGTTTCTTACATGACCCATATGAATAGCTCCTGACGGGTATGGAAACATTTCTAATACATAATATTTAGGTTTACTGTAATCTATATTGGCCCTAAAACTATTTATTTCAGACCATTTTTTTTGCCATTTTTTTTCAATTAAAGATGGGTTATATTTCATAATTACAGTTATTTATTAGCATTAACACGTAAATTTCTTGCTTCATTTAAAATATTTTCTTCGATTTTTGCAGCCAAATTTTTATTTGTTACAGTTTCTGACCAAACGTTATTTATTAGTTTTTGAACATGGACTTTAACTTTGATACCATCTGATCTTAACTCACTTGTTCTTATGTAAGCCGTGATTTTTATTCTCTTATCCTTAATGCCTTTGTTTGTATACCAATCTGTTATTATTGTTCCACCTAATGCATCTGTTGAAATTAATGGTGCAATTGATAAGACATCTAAAGAGGCTCTCCACAAATAACCATTTACATTTATATTAGAAATATCTGATTTTGGCCCAAAAAAATCTGATATTTTTACTCCTACACTAGCATCTTTAGAAAACAAACCAGGTTTTGGTTTCTCAGTCTTTTTTATCAGGTCATTATTAGTGGAGCATGCTGAAAAAAAAATAAAACATAGAAATAAAATTCTTCTCATCATTAAGCATCACCCTTTTTTTTTTCATTGTAACCTTGTATCAGTATTTAATAATACATCAAACGATTAATAACAAAAACATAAAAAAAAAGGCGACCTAAGCCGCCTTTTAAAAGATTTAGTAAAACAATTAGAATGTTGCTTTAATCGTAAGTTTTGAAACAGTACCATTGTCAGCAGTTGTACCATTACCAGTACCAGTTCCTGTTTTATAATCATAATCTGATATGTTTATATATGCAGTTAAACCAGATGCAATACTGTATGTTACTTCAGCACCTGTGTTTGTATATTCTTCGTCAGTAGTTCCAGTTGAATCTGAAACTTTGACGGTGTATGCACCAAGGCTCATGGCATCATTTACTTTAAACTTTACACCAATACCATTGGCTTCTTCATCAGCGTTAGTAGCTTCGTAAGAAGCGGTTGCACCAATTACAGTAATATCACCACTAACAACTTTAATACCAATATTCTGTGATTCAATATCTACAGTACCAGATACTTGTTCTGTTGTAGATGAACCACCACCAATTGTTATAGCTGCACCACCTGCTTCCATAGCATATTGTGCACCAAATGATGTTGTGTTTTGATTTCCAGTTGTTGCATCAGTTCCATCATCAGTTAATGAAACACCTGCTGTTAAACCACCCATGGCTGGAATATGATAAGTTATCTTATTTGAGTCACCAGCAGTACTTTCTAAATCAGTATCTAAAAGTGCTAGTGTGTCTGTACCAGTAGCTTGAATTTCTTCAGCGACTACATCCTCTGCATCGATAGCATAGTTATCACCTGCACCGTCGTTGCCACCTAATACAAACTTACCGAATCCACCAGCTATTGACATTGAACCTTCGTTGATTAGGCTATTACCATCATCTGTTTCAATCTCAGTAACCATACCGATTGTTAAACCTGAATCAGTTTTGTTACTGAAACTGACTTTGATTTCAGAATCAGTACTCATTGATGTACCATCATTAGCAGCTACCTCAGAACCTCTGCCCTGATAAGCAAACTCATAATAACCACTAATGGAAACATCTGCTAGTGCAGCATTAGCTGAAAGAGTAGCTGCAGCAGCTAGAGCTGTAGTACCTAAAAGTAATTTACGCATTGCGTATCCCCTTATAATATGTTTTCTTTAAGAAAACGGTTAAGCAACATTTCAACCACAGAAATGTTTATTAACTTACAAATATACTAATGTGACTTTAAAAACTAGTGCCTAATGACAAAAATGTCACTTTTTTGTTCTAATGTTGCATTTATGCAACATTATATAATCTATATAATTTTAAATTTTGTTAAGGCTATAACTTAGGGATCGGTTATCTTGGAAAACATTAAAAAAAATTATGAGTTAATACTAACTAAAATAAATGATATACATAAATCTAGTTCTTTTTCAAAACAGAAATTACCAAAATTAGTAGCTGTTTCAAAAAAACAGGAAGATTATAGAGTTGATAAGATACTTGCCTGTGGGCAAAAAATTTTTGGTGAAAACAGGGTTCAAGAGGCGATTAGTCGTTGGAAAAAAAGATTAGAGACTAACATAGACTTAGAATTAAGATTAATAGGACCACTTCAAACTAATAAGGTTAAACAATCCCTCAATTTCTTTAATGTTATTGAAACAATCGATAGAGAAAAAATTGCTATAGAAATATCAAAAAAATTTCATAATAAAGTTAAAACTAAAAGCTTTTATATTCAAGTCAACACTGGCAATGAGCCACAAAAAAGTGGAATAGATCCTTTACAAGCAGATACATTTATAAGCTATTGTATTAAAGACTTAAATTTACCTATAACTGGACTAATGTGTATACCGCCAATCCATGAAGAACCTTCAATGCACTTCCTTTTGTTACAAAAAATTGCATTTAGAAATAATTTATCAGAATTGTCAATGGGGATGAGTAGTGACTATGAAGATGCAATAAAATTTGGAGCAACCTCGATAAGGATTGGTTCACTTCTATTTGGAAAAAGAAAGGGTTGATCAGAGTATGTGACCAGACTTTTTTGACTTAGTCTCAAGATATTTCTTATTATATTTATTCGGGTTAATCTTTATAGGTATACGCTTGGTAACATTAATTCCTAAACTTTTTAAATGTTCAACTTTCTTTGGATTATTTGTAATTAATTCGACATTTTTTATATTAAGTTGAGATAAAATTTCTTTGGCAGGGTAATACAATCTTTCATCGTCGTTAAAGCCTAAGTCTTCATTAGCTTCAACTGTATCCAATCCATTTTCTTGCAGGGTGTAAGCTCGAAGTTTATTTAAAAGTCCGATATCCCTTCCTTCTTGAGCTAAGTATATTAAAACACCTTCATCAGCTTCAGCCATAATCTTGATAGATTCTTTTAATTGTTGGCCACAATCACATTTAAGACTATCAAGAACGTCTCCAGTAATACATTGACTATGAATTCTTAGCAAAGCATTATTTTTTGTTAACGACCTGTTTTTTCCAAAAACTAAACAAAAATGTTCGTTTCCACCATCTTTTGGTCTAAAAATGATTATTTCACAATTTTCGGTATATGAAATCGGTACTTTTGCTTTGACCGCTATATTTAAATTATTAGCTTTAATTTTTTCGTAAGATTTGATATCAGAAACATCAATATTAATAAGATTTTTATTAAAAGCCCATTTATTAATTTGTTCAACTGAAACATTTGAGATTATTGTCATTAATCCTGCTGGAAGAAGTCTTGATTGTCGTAACAATAAAATACAAGACGATATGATTCCGTTATTACTTTCAGTTAATGCGCCTTCAATTTTTGGTGTTTTGTGACCCGTAAGAGGCATACAAAGGCATAAAATATCATTTAATGTCCAATTATTATTTATTAGAATTGAACATGGACCATTTGCATTTTTAATACCGATAGCTTTAGATCTATTTTTAGATATTATAATATTAGGTCTGGATAAAGCTAAGTCACTGAGTTGCTTAATTGTATCATTTTCAATTAATTCAGATGCAAAAAGTAAAACAGAAATTCCAGCATTATTGTCTGAAACCACAAGCTTACCACCTCTTCTAAGTTCTGATATTGCTCTTTCTATTTTAACTGTTAAAGTAATATTATTCATGAAATATTATTTTTTCTAATTTTTAATTAATGGTGACTTCATTGAAAGAAGATTTAACAATATTAATATATGAAAAAGATAAACTTTTAAACTCAATTCTTTATTATCAAATATCTAATCATAATAATTCCAAAGTTTTTGTTACTGACAACAAGTTAGAAATATTTGAAGCGTTA
>CACJFI010000019.1 GCA_902592615.1 uncultured SAR116 cluster alpha proteobacterium
CTTTAAAAGTCTTAGCGAAACTCAAAAAGAAAAGCTGTTAGCTTTAGGTATATCACAAGACTTAGGCTCTAAATTAACTAAATCCTCTAAATCATTGAATATATTGAATTTAAAAAAAACACCAAAAGATCTTAAAGAAGTTTCTAAATCCACTAATGCCTCTTATTTAGTTGATGGAAACATCATGCAAATCGATAATATGTTACGGGTAAAAGTAGATCTAATTGATGGTAAAAGCATATCTAATATTTGGTCAGAGACATATGACAGAGACTTAACAGGTAAAAATATATTTAAACTACAAGATGAAATTATCAAACAAATTATAAATGAGTTGGTTGGAGCAGGGGCAGTATTATCCAAAGATATAAATCAAAAGATAGCATCTTCTTCAACTGATGATATATCAATCTATGAATGTATTAATTTTGCTCGAGGCGCTGTAACCCCAATTTTAAATCCAAAAGCAATTGAATGTTTAGAAAAATCAGTCAAAAAAGATCCTAATTATGCTGATGCTTGGATATGGTTGGCAGACCGGAAAAGAGCACAGTATTCTTCATTTTCAATTACTGATGAATTCAAATATATGCTTAATGATGCTACTAAAGAAATTGATCAAGGTTTAATTTTAGATCCTAAGAGTGCATTCGGTTATGCTACAAAATTGCAGATTGAATTCTTTAACAAAAACTGGCAAGAAATGTTTAATGTTGCTGAAAAGGCTTATAAATTAGCTGGTGAAAGCCCTCATTTACTTGGTAAAATTGGATATAGTTTAGCATTTGGCGGCCTATGCGAAAAAAAGGATGTTTTTATAAGTTCAGATAAATTTCAAACTGTAAAAAAGAATAGATGTCAATTTCAAAGAGGATGTTGGGAAATAGGTAAAAAAGCTTTTAAATTGGACACTGGAAATTATACAACTTGGGATAATTATTTATTAGCTCAATGTTATCAAACAAGTGGAGAAAGAAAAAAAGTAATTGATGTATTAGAGCCTTTGCAACACAAGAAATTTGTTTGGTGGAATCTTCATTTAGGTTTAGCATATCACTCTTTAGAAAAATTTAATATTGCAAAAAAGCATTTAGATTTTGTAAAAGAGTTTTTAAAAGAAAATCACTTATCAAAAATAAAGTTTGCATTAGATAAACAAAATCAACATCTTACTACCTACCCATACATAATTAATTCTTTAAAAAAATATGGTTTTGAAGATTGATTTTATTAGATATCGTATTAAGTAAAGTGAACGGAATAAGGTTTTCTTATACAATTTGAATTATCTTATAATAAATAAAATTTTAGAAACTTTAATCAAAAAATATTTTTTACTAGGTTCCTAATTGAATTGATGTCATGAATTGGAGCATGTTTATCAACATGTCTTAATATTGTTTTTATGCTTTCAATCTTTGGTTCGAATTGTTTATATCTTAATAGGGGGTTAAGCCATATAATATTGCCAGTAAAAAGAGATAATCGATTGACTTCAAAATCTAAATTTTGGTTATCATCTCTTTCTAATCCATCTGTTATTAATAATAATGTTTGATTTTGAGTAAGTATTCTTCTCGACCATTTAAAATTAAAATCTTTGATTGAACTTGTTATTTTTGTTCCAGCAGCCCAATCATCTACAAATTTTCCAATTTTATCCAATGAAAGATCAATATCTTTGTGTTTTAAAAATTTTGTTATTCTTGTTAATTTCGTTCCAAATGTAAAAACTTCTACATCTTTATGTTGTTGAATTAGAATATGACTTAAAAACAACATTATTCTACTGTAAGTTTCCATAGATCCTGATATATCAATTAAAATTACAAGTGGTCTAAATTTTTTTATTCTTTCTTTAAAGGCAAGCTGAATGACACCATTGTTTTTTACGCTTTTTTTAATTGTATATTTATTGGAAATTTTAGAACTTTGATCATTTTTCTTCCACCTTCTAGAGATTTGTGTTTTAGACTTAATCAAAAACTTTCTAATTTCTTTTTCAGCTTGATGTATTTCTTCGAGAGACATCATTTCAAAATCTTTGGTATTTAAAGCAGATTTATTAGACCATGACATTTGAGAATTAAATACAATTTCATCTTTTTTTTCTATATTTATGTTATTGTTTTGTTTTTGAATGTTGTCGCTAATTCTTTTCAGTTGTTTTTTATCAGTTTTTGGTGCTTTTTGTGTTCCAATTTGTGGCAACAATAAATTAAACATTTGTTGAAGAATTTTAGGATTTTGCCAAAATAAATGAAAACATTGATCAAAAATTTCTTTATCTTCATTTTTATAAATAAGATTAGAATGTAATGCCCAATAAAATTCATTTCGATTCCCTATTTTAAGAATTTTTATCGAATTTAAAGCATCTATCGATGACTGGTTCCCAATTTTAATACCTGAATTTCTTAATAATCTTATGAATCGTAAAATATTTTCTAATAATTTACTCTCGTCATCCATAATTTTAATTTGCGAATTTAAAATATTCTTACTTTCTATTAATTAATGATATCTCAGCTTGAATTGTTGATAATATTTTGGATGCTTCACTGTCTTTTAATTTTTTAATATCATCTTGATTTTTTAATAAAGTTCCAATAGTTGATTCTAAAACCTCAGGATTTATTGTTATATAGTTAAGTTCTGTTATTGCTTGAGCCCAGTCTATTGTTTCAGCTATTCCAGGTTGTTTAAAGAGTTCAATTTTTCTTATTTCTTTTACAAAATGGATTATAGATTTTAATAATTCTTCATTAATATTAGGAATTCTAGATTTAAGAATTTTTAACTCTTGTTGAATATCTGGATAATCAACAAAATGATATAAGCATCTTCTTTTTAGAGCATCATGAACTTCTCTAGTTCGGTTTGAAGTAATAATGACAATTGGAGGTTCTTTAGCTTGGATTGTTCCTATTTCAGGAATAGTTATTTGCCAATCTGAAAGTACTTCTAATAGGAAAGCCTCAAAAGGTGGATCCGCTCTGTCAATTTCATCAATAAGTAGTATTGGAAAATCTTCCTCTTTTATAGCAGATATGGATTTCAGTAAAGGTCTCTCTTGAAGGTATTTTTTTGAATAAATATTTTCTGAGTCACCTTTTTGAATTGATATCATTTGCGCAGCAAAATTCCACTCATAAGCTGCAGAAGACATGTCTAAACCTTCGTAACATTGTAATCGAATAAGAGGTCTGCTAAAAATTTTTGATAAAGATTTAGCCAGATCTGTTTTTCCCACCCCAGCTTCACCTTCAAGCAGGAGTGGTTTTTTTAATTTTAGTAATAAGTAAATTGATGTACTTAAGCCCAGATTTGAAATATAACCAATTTTTGATAATTGGCTTGTTATTTCTTCTACACTTTTAATTTGCTTTTCATTTACCATTTCAATATTTCAACCATTTAAATTATATTAATTTAAAAAATTAATTGTAATTAACATTTTTTTATGCATTGTTTAATATGTAATTATCATGTTATCAAAAAGTAATATAAATAATATTACAAGTATTATTTCTAAAGTCACAAATCAAATGAGATTTGTATTTGGGAGGGCGAGAAATGGAAATTTCAGTAAAAATAAATGGGAAAGATATAAAAGCTGACATAAAGCCAAATACTCTATTATCTACTTTTATTCGAGAACACTTAAACTTAACAGGAACACATATAGGGTGCGATACTTCTCAATGTGGCGCATGCGCAATACATTTAAATGGAGATGCAGTTAAATCATGTGCTATTTTAGCTGCACAAGCAGATGGATCCGAAATCACTACCATTGAAGGAATTGCAAGCGGTGATAAGCTACATCCTATGCAACAAGCATTTCATGAAAATCATGGCTTGCAGTGTGGTTATTGCACTCCAGGCATGGTTATGAGTTCAATAAAATTAGTTGAAAACAACCCGAATATTTCAGAAGATGAAATACGTAAAGGTTTAGAAGGTAATATCTGTAGATGTACAGGTTACCACAATATAGTAAAATCAATTAAACAAGCTGCATCAGTAATGGGAGGATAAGATTATGCCAGATGGTGGTTCAACAGGAATAGGCGCATCAGTTAAAAGAAAAGAAGATTATAGATTTTTAGTAGGTCAAGGTAACTACACCGACGATATAAATAGACCTAACCAAACTTATACTTATATGCTAAGGTCCAGTTCTGCTCATGCAAAATTTTCCTTAGATATCACAAAAGCATCAGAAGCTGACGGTGTTGTTAAAATTTTTGTTGGAACAGATATGGATGTAGGTAGTATACCATGTGGATGGCAAGTAGATTCAAAAGACGGAACTCCTATGCGAGAACCAGCTCATCCTCCAATAGCTAAAGATAAAGTTAGATATGTTGGCGAAATTATAGCAGTGATTATTGCAGAAACTTTAGAAGACGCCAAAAATGCCGCTGAATTGATAGATGTGAATTATGAAGATATTCCTGTTATTATTGACATGCAAGAAGCATTAAATAATGCAAATGGACTGGTGCATGATGAAATTGAAAGTAATGTTTGTTATGATTGGGAAATAGGTGATAGTGAAGCAGTGGATAAAGCAATTTCCGAGGCAGCTCACATAACCACTCTAGATGTAAGAAATAATAGATTAATTCCTAATGCTATGGAAACAAGATCAGCAATAGGAGATTATGAACACTCTACAGGACAATATACCCTTTATACTACAAGTCAAAATCCACATGTTATAAGATTATTGATGGGTGCATTTGTTCTTGGTTTACCAGAGCATAAATTAAGAGTTATTGCTCCAGACGTAGGAGGTGGCTTTGGGTCTAAGATTTTTCATTATGCAGAAGAGTCAATTGTAACTTGGGCTTCAAATCAAATTAGAAGACCAGTGAAGTGGACATCAGATAGATCAGAAGCCTTCATTTCAGATGCACATGGAAGAGACCATGTTACGTCAGTAAAATTAGCTTTAGACAAAGATGGAAAGTTTTTAGCTTTAAAGGTTGATACTTTAGCCAATATGGGTGCTTACTTATCAACTTTTGCCTCAAGTGTTCCTACATATCTATATGCAACGCTATTAGCAGGTACATATACTACACCAGCAATTCATTGTAATGTTAAATCAATTTTTACTAACACTGTTCCAGTTGATGCTTACAGAGGTGCAGGCAGGCCAGAAGCTACATATTTAATTGAGAGAATTGTAGACAAGGCTGCAAGAGAAATGGGAATCAGTCAAGTTGATATAAGACGTAAAAATTTTATTCCTGTTGATGCTTTTCCGTATCAAACACCAGTAGCATTGCAGTATGATAGTGGAAATTATAATGCTACACTTGATGCCGCCCTTAAGAAAGCAGATTATGATGGTTTTGAGGCTAGAAAGGCTGCATCTGCAAAAAAAGGAATGTTAAGGGGAATAGGTTTTTCAACATATCTTGAAGCTTGTGGTATAGCCCCTTCTGCTGTTGTTGGTTCCCTTGGAGCCAGAGCAGGATTGTTTGAATGTGCAGAAGTTAGAGTGCATCCAACTGGATCTGTAACTGTGTTTACTGGCTCACATAGTCATGGACAAGGTCATGAAACTACTTTTGCCCAGCTCGTGAGTGAAAAGTTAGGAATTTCTACAGATATGGTTGAAATAAGCCATGGAGATACCAATAATATACCTTTTGGAATGGGTACTTATGGTTCTCGATCTTTAGCGGTTGGTGGAGAAGCTATTGTAAAGGCAATGGATAAGGTAATAGCTAAAGCTAAAAAAATTGCTGCTCATATAATGGAGGCTTCGGCTGATGATATTGAATTAAATAATGGAAATTTTGAAATTGCTGGAACTGATAAATCTATGTCTCTAGCTGATATATCATTGGCAGCTTATGTCCCGCATAATTATCCTCACGAAGAATTAGAGCCAGGATTGGATGAAAAAGCTTTTTATGATCCTCTTAATTTTACATATCCGGGAGGCTGTCATATTTGTGAGGTAGAGATTAATCCAAATACTGGGGAAGTAAAAGTTGAAGGAATGACAGCAGTCGATGATGTAGGGAAAGTTATTAATCCTATGATTGTTGAAGGTCAAATTCATGGAGGTTTGGCTCAGGGTATTGGTCAGGCTTTATTAGAAAATGCTGCATATGATAGTAATGGACAACTTCTTTCAGGTTCTTATATGGACTATGCAATGCCTCGTGCAGATAATTTTGTAGATTTTAAAGTTGGTAACGAAGTTACATTATGCACTCATAATTCACTCGGCGTAAAAGGTTGTGGTGAAGTTGGGGCAATAGGCTCTCCACCTGCAGTTATTAATGCGGTTGTTGATGCTTTATCGGAACTTGGTGTGGATGATATATCCATGCCTGCAACCTCAGAAAAAGTTTGGAGCGCTATAAATAATGCAAAAAATAAAAACTAAAGGATAAAGTTATGTATGATTTACAATACTCCAAGCCATCAAGTGTAAATGATGCTGTTGCTGAAATAAAAAAATCTTCAGATGCTAAATTTTTAGCTGGTGGAATGACAATGATACCAACTTTAAAAGCTAGGCTATCTTCCGCTGATATGCTTGTTGATCTTAAAGGATCAAACTTGAGTTATATATCAGTTTCAAGTTCTGAAATTTCAATTGGTTCCATGACACGTCATTGTGATGTTGCTTCTTCTAGTGATATAAAAGGCTCCTTGCCTGCATTGGCAAAACTTGCTGGAGGTATTGGAGACCATATGGTAAGAAGTTGTGGAACAATCGGTGGGTCGTTAGCTAATAATGACCCTGCTGCCTGTTATCCATCCGCAGTTTTAGCTTTAGGAGCAACAGTTGTGACGAATGAAAGATCTTTAAAAGCTGATGATTTTTTTGAAGGTATGTTTGAAACTGCATTGAATGAAGATGAGGTAATTACTGAGGTTAAGTTTTCAATTCCTGAAAAAGCCACATACATCAAATTTCCTAATCCAGCCTCTAGATATGCTATGGTAGGAGTATTCATGGTAAAAAAATCTGATGGAATTTCAGTTGCCGTAACTGGAGCAGGTGAAAACGGTGTTTTTAGGTGTGAAGAGATCGAAAATGTTTTGAATTTAAATTTGGCCTTGGACGCTCTCAACAACATTCAAATTTCCCATGATGATTTAACAAGTGATATGCATGCTAGTGCTGCATATAGAGCAAATTTGATTAGAGAAATGGCAAAACAAGGTTTAAAAGATTTAATTTAGCATTATTTATATGATATTATCAGAAATTTTAGGTCATACTTTATTCAAAAGGGTAATTTTAACATTTTTTATTTTAAATAAATATCAGATAAATATTTAATTACATACCAAAAACTTTGATTTTTATTTATAATTGCTGTTAAAAAATAGATTTTAAATTTTATTTTTAATATACAAATGTTCTATCTGCTTCTAGTGATAAGTTAAGTAAAGTTTTTGGTAATACTTTTCTAGAATTCGTATTTTTTAAATCTTGATCTGACACCCCTCTAATTTCACAAGAAATTGCTGAAACATATATTGGAACTTTATTTTCTTTTAGAATATCGAAGTGTTCTTTTAATTTTCCAGTACCTAATCCAACTAAATTATCAAGAACTGGGGTTCTCATTAAACTCACTGCATCAGCGTTTAAGAATACAATAACTTCGTGGCCTTCTTCAACAGCAGTTCTTGCTAGCATAAAACCTAGTGATGCTTTTGTTGGATTACCAGTTCCATTTGTAATATTGAATAAAATTTTGGCCATTTTTTTATTTAAATAATTAATTATAAAATATTTAACATTACTTAAATAATACAAAAGATTTTATGGTTAAAAAATTTAAAATGATTAATATTTAATCATAAATTAGTTTTACTGGCTCATCACAAATCCACCGTTTGGAGAAATTGTTTGGCCTGTTACAAAATTTGACTCATTAGAAGCAAGATAAACAGCAGCCCAAGCTATATCATCTGTAGTGCCAAATTTTTTCATAGGAGTTGCTAATTTTACTAGATTTTTTATGTCACCCAATCGACAGGTCATGTCAGTATCAATGTATCCAGGTGCAATTGCATTCACTCTTATGTTTCTAGACGCTAATTCCCTCGCTGTGGCCCTAGTAAACCCAAGAACAGCAGATTTTGCAGCAGAATAATGAGGTGATGAAGGTCCGCCTGTTGTTCCTAAAACTGAAGCCATGTTAATAATAGAAGCTTCATGTTGATTATTCATTATTTTTAAAGCTTCTCGAGTACAAAAAAAAGTTCCATTTAAATGAATCGAAATCATTTTATGCCATTCTTCATCAGACATATTAACTGTTACATCAAAATGACTTTTAATCTTACCCGTTTCTACAAATTCTTTACTTTGATGATTATTAATTTTTATTCGATCATTCAGTAAATCTTCTCTATCTTCAAATCCATTTATTCCTGCATTATTTACAAGAATATCTAATTGTTTAAACTTTAATCTTACTTTGTTAAAAATTTCGCTTACATTTTCTGAATCTGAAACATCCATATAATAGGCTATTCCATTAAGTTCTTTAGCCTTTTTTTTTGCATCATTAATATTAACATCGCACAAAATGACATTTGCCCCTTCATTAAAAAAATGACTTGCTATTGAGGCACCTAAACCTCTTGCTCCACCTGTGATTAGAGCAACTTTATTTTTTAATCTATCCATAATTTATTTAATCCTTTACATAAAAACTCGACCATAAAAACTAAATAAAATAAAGAATTATTTTGAAATCTTGCTATTTGAAAATTTGAGATATATTTTGTTAATATGACTATATTACAAAAATCAATGGTTACTAAATATTTCGAAGACTTTTCTGTAGGTGATAAATATGTGATACCATCAAGAACTCAAACAAGCGCTATTTTTTCAATGTTTCAAGCTGCTTCAGGTGATAATGATCCCATACATTATGATAAAGAATTTTGCAAAAAAAGAGGACATCCAGAAATGTTAGCGCACGGTTTGCAGGTTTTGATTCAAACTGCTGCTGGTGCAGGATCTTTTCCATCCGAAGTTAGAGATAGTTTATTAGGATTATTAGAAGTTTGTGGAAAAATGTTAAAACCTGTATACCGTGAAGATACATTATATCCTCAGTTAATCGTATCGAATCTTATTTCACAAAACATAACTGGTATTATAGAAATGAAAGCTTTAGTTTATAATCAAAATAATATTTTAGTTTTTGAGGGATTTCATAAATACTTAGTTAAGAAAAGATGTTAATTATAATCAAAAATATTAATAATTTTATACACTTAATTGTTTTTACTACTTTATTTATTGCTAAATTTGCATTATCTGACACAAAGAATTGTCAAAATAAAAAAAATATTTGTAATAAATTAAATCGTGTAGTTGGTATTAAAACACCTATGATGGTTGCAAGTGGAACTATAATTGCTGATGATTTTATAGTCACTAATAGGCATGTAGTAGAAGATCATAAACAACTAATCATTAAATTTTATAATGGAGAAATAAAAAAAGCCTTTCCATTACCGCATAATTTTCCAGCTGATTTAGCAATTTTAACCTTAAACAAGCGTAAAGAAATTCCTACTAAATTATTAAAATTGGATAAAATTACAGGAATGATAAGAGTTATAGGTTTTGATCAAGGAAGAAAATCAAATAGAATATACGATAAAGGTAAATTAATTTCTTATCCAAACACCAATAAATATCCAAGGTCCAGAATACATACAGATGCAAAGAGTCTTCCTGGTAATAGTGGTGGTGCAGTTGTTGATGATAATGGTAACTTGGTTGGTATTCTTGCTTCAGGAGATGGAAATATTAATGAAATTATTCCAATATCCTTAGTAAATGAAGTGATAAAAAAAACAGATCTAAAACATGAAGAAAATTTTTTTAAAATTGGTAAAAATATAAGACTATGTGCAGATAATCTTGAAGAAGCCCAATATGTTCAAAAAAATCTTGATGATAATATAAAAAAAAATATTGATTATTATTGTTGGAATTCTGAAAACAAACAACTTATTGATCAAGCAGGTCAAACTTTTGGTAGGTTAGGGGATCTTAACAAGGCAAAAAAATTTCTTGAGAAGAGCGTGACACTTGATCCATCAAGTCCGAACTCTCTAATTTCTTTAGCTATTGTATATCATATAAAAAGAGATTTAGAAAAAGAAAGACCCTTAATATTAAAATTGCTTAAGCTTACACCTGAAAATCCACAAGTCTTGAGGCTGGGTGTTCAGGTTGCTGGTATCTTAAAAGATAAAAACATGTCTGATAATGTTTTAGAACTTATGTCTAAGTATAATAAAGAGGCTTTACCACTTGCAAAAAAATTTATTGAAAATGCTTTTAGATCTAATCAATAAGGTAATTGTCTAAAGGGTCAGGAATCCAGCCATATCTGGTTATGTTTTTTCCTTTTTGTATAGCTCTTTTCTTTAAAAAACTTAATATATCATCTATAGATGCTTTTGGATTTTTATCAATATATCTTGAAACTAAAGCGACTAATCTTGGAACTGCATAACTTGTGCCGCCAGTTGAAGCTCTTACCCCTCTATGATCGACTACTTCTACACGTTCTGCTGGCAAGATAAAATCAACAGAATATTTTCCATAGTTTGATCCTCTCCCAAGTTTTCCTGTTTGATCTGAAGATGTTACTGTAATAATATTGTCTAAGTCTAATGAAGCAGGATATATAGGTTTATTATCAATATTAAAGCCATTATTTCCTGCAGAAACAATAAAAAGAATATCTTTATGCTTTTCCAAAGCCTCTTTAAAGCAAACCCAGTCTAAAATATTGTCTGAACCCATTGATAAACTTACAAGCTTAATTGAATTTTCAGAAATATGGTGTATCATATCTTTAAATTTGCACATATCATTAGCAGGAAACCTATATGGAGCTATCTTAGATTCAGGGGCCTCTTTTGATAATACACTAAATACTGTTGTGCCGTGGTGTCTGGGATAAAAGGGATTTTGCCTTGGATCACTATCAAATGGTTTATTATCATTATCCCAAAAATCATATCCAATTATTTTTTTATTTTTAGTTGCTATATTTTTTTTAAATTTTTTGATTGTATAATTTATACCAGTATCAATTAAACCAATTATATTTTTATCACTTTCATTATTTATAATGGGTAAATCTGGATTAAGAAATTTTGTTTCTATTATATCATAATTAGACATATCCACTGAATTTATTTGAATTGGGATGTCTTTTTTATCATAAATCAATATTCTAGCACTTTTAATTTTACAATTGTTGTTAGAACGTATTTCTATGATGGGCTTATTTAAAAGATTATAAAATGTAAAAATAAGTTTTTGGATTTCCTTTTTTCTAACAAATGATTGTAATTTTAATTTTATTTTTTTATTTTTATTTATAAATAATTGATAATTATTGCTTTTTTTTGTTATAATCCACTCGTTTTCAATACTTTTATTGGTAATATTAGAGACTAATTTAGAACAAAATTGATTATGATAATTTTTAATTTCATAAAGTTCATAATTATTTGTGTTACCAAAGCTTAACCTGGGTAAAAGTATTATAAAAATGCTTAAAATCAAAAATTTATTTATCAATATCATTTTTTATTTTCTTAAAGATGGAAGTCCAACCCCAGTAGCTTCAAAACCTCCATCTACAGCTAAAATTTGACCAGTAATGTATGATGCTTTTTCAGATGATAAAAAGTAAATAGCATTAGCTATTTCATATTCGGTTCCATATCTATTTAATGGAATTGCATCATGGTATGCATCTATTATGTCTTGAGTATGAACTGCCATAGCAAGTTTTGTTTTTACTGGTCCGGGTGCAACACAATTAACTCGGATTCCATATTCACCTAATTCAGCAGCCTGTTGCTTCGTGAGCTGTATTATGGCAGCTTTTGATGTTCCATATGCAACTCTTAATGTAGACGCTCTAAGTCCAGATATAGATGCTATATTGATAATGCTTCCATTAGTGGTTTTTAGGTAATTGATTGCTTTTTGTGAGCACATAAAAGCACCATCTAAATTTGTTTTCATCACTTCATTCCATCGTTTAAAGTATGTCATTTCTATTGAACCAAAATCTGCAACACCAGCATTGTTAACTAAAACATCTACTCTGTCATGCCATTCAAGAATATCCTGATACATCATATCTACGTTGTTAAAATCTGAAATATCATAACAAAATGATTTCATTGAATTATTTGCTAAAGATAAATTTGAAAGCTCGTTTTTATCTCTATCAACTATTGCTACTTTATAATCATTTTGACTAAATAATTTTGCAGTTGCTAGACCAATTCCCCTTGCAGCACCTGTTACTATAGCTAATTTTTTCTTAGTTGATTCCATAATCTACTAACTTAAGAAATTAATCGTTATCTAACAAAGGGTTTGATGGTCTTTTTTCTAAGTCAGATTTCCACCGATAAACATTTTTATACTTTTGTCCAAAATCAATTTTTAACATATTAGATAGATTGAACATAAAATGGCTAGTTATATCAGCTATGGTAAATTTATCACCTAAAAGAAACTTATTTTTAGATAAATGTGGTTCAATCCTATTTAATAAAATATCAAACATCTCAATTCCACGTTCTACTATTTCTGAAGACTGAGTGATGCTGGTTCGAGTTCCTGGAACAACCTTTCCCTTAAAAAATGATGTTTTATTTCGTACAGAATGTAATAGTGGTAAAAACCCATCTAACTCAATTCTTCTATTCCACATATCAATGATTGCTCGTTCTTCTGTATCATTGCCAAATAATTTTGAGCTGTTAGATTGTTCATCCAAATAACGACAAATTGAAATTGTTTCTGTAATTATTGTTCCGTTTTCTAACTCTAGAAAAGGAATGCAATTAAATGGATTCATTGAATTATATGGTTCCTTGAACAATTCATCTTCCCTAACATTTACTGAAATTGTTTCCAATTTTAATTCTTTTTCTCTTAAAAACATTTCAACTCTAAGAGCATTTGCAGCTGGTGCAAAAGTGTACAATTTCATCAAAAAATCCTTTCATTTGAATATTAATAAAAATTATAGATTAATTTTTAATTTTATATCCTGTTTTAAATATGTACCAAATTATGCTGATACAAATACTTGTAAAAATTAACATAAATATAATACTAGTAAAAATAGGAACATCTCCCACACCAAAAAAAGACCATCTAAATCCTGAGATTAAATAAACTATTGGGTTTAGTAGAGCAAAATTTTGCCAAAATGGTGGAAGCATATCTATTGTATAAAAACTACCTCCTAAAAAAACTAAAGGTGTTATAATAAGCATTGGGACAATATTCAGCTGCTCAAAATTGTCTGAGACTATACCAATTATAAATCCTAAAAGGCTAAACGTTATACAAGTGATTAATAAAAAACAAAACATAAAAAAGGGATATTTAATATCTAAGTCTACGAATAGATAAGATGTGCACAATATTATTAAACCAATAGAGACTGCTTTTGTAGTTGCAGCACCTACATATCCAATAACTATTTCTACAAAAGATAATGGGGCAGATAATAGTTCATAAGTTGTTCCAATAAATTTCGGAAAGTATATACCAAATGAGGCGTTGTTTACGCTTTGCATTTGTACAGTTAACATTATAAGTCCAGGTACAATAAATGCTCCATAAGAAACGTTACTAATATTATCCATTCGTGATCCAATTGCAGCACCAAATACGATAAAGTAAAGAATTGTTGATAAAACTGGTGATACAAGACTTTGTATAAGAGTTCTAAATGACCTATTCATCTCATATCTGTAAATTGCGTGTATGCCACGAATATTCATTAATTATTCCTTAATTATTTTTACAAAAATTTCTTCTAACGATGTTTCTTCTGTTTGGATGTCGAAAAGATTAATTCCAATTTTGTTCATATCTGATAGCAATGATGTAATTCCTGTTCTTTCTTTGCCAGTGTTATAATAATAAAGAAATGATTTACCTTCATCTATTAATTTCAAATTATATTTTTTTAGTTTTGTAGGAATAATATCTAGAGTATTCTTTAACTTAACTTTGAGTGTTTTTACACTCATTCTTTTTATTAATTCCTTTTTTTCTTCTATCAATAATAGTTCACCGTGATTGATTATGCCAATTCTGTCAGCAATCATTTCGGCTTCTTCAATATAGTGGGTAGTTAAAATTATCGTTACACCTTCGTTTTTTAACTCTTTTATAATACTCCACATATCCTTTCGCAATTCAACATCAACTCCTGCTGTTGGTTCATCTAAGAATATTATTTGTGGATTATGGCTTAAGGCTTTTGCAATCATAACTCTTCTTTTCATGCCACCAGACAATGATTTTATAATATTATTTTTTTTATCAAAAAGTTGTAACTTAATTAGAAGTTTTTCAATATAATCATTATCATCTTTTTTCCCAAACAACCTCCTAGAAAATTTAACAGAATTTATCACTTTTTCAAATGGCTCTAGTGCTAGCTCTTGAGGTACTAAACCTATAAGTTCTCGTGTTTTCCTATAATCTTTAATTACGTCTAATCCATTTACTTTGATTTGACCTGAAGTAATTGATGAGAGACCACAAATAGTTGATATAAGCGTAGTTTTTCCTGCACCGTTTGGGCCAAGTAAGGCTATTATTTCACCTTGTCTAATTTTTAGGTTTAAGTTTTTTACTGCTGTAAAATTATTGTCATATTTTTTTACAAGGTTTTGAACATTTATTATTTCTGACAATTTTTTATCCAGTGATTTGCAATATGTAATCTTTAAAAGATTTGTATTTAATTAAATAATACTTAATAATTGAATATCAACAAAATGGTAAAACTATAAATTTTATATATTGATATTAGATATTAAACAATAATTTTAAAACAACAATGAAGGACACTTATGTTAGTAAAAATGGAAATTGACCTGGCGAAAGGTTTTGCACCTTGGAAAGAGATGTTTATACAAAATGAACATAGATTAAATGCTCATGGAGGTAAATTAGTGTTTGCAGGCACACCAAGTGATAATGAAAACAAACTAACTGTAATTATGGATTTTGTATCTGTTGAATCACTAAAGAATTTTGGTAGTGACGAAGAATTGACCAAAACCAGGATTGAGGCAGGTGCTATGGTTGAGACTGGAGTTATTACAATAATGAATGAAGCATCTTTTATAAGCACCAAGTCATAAACAAAAATTAAAATATTTTTATTTTAAATTGGACAATCTTTGAATTTTGATCCAACTGCCTCAATAATTTTAGGCTGTTTTTCGACTTCATCACATATTTTTAATATGTTAGGATAGTTCAAAAATGGCTTACCTTGACAAGCTTCTCTTAAAATTTCAAAACCACTTGTGTGTTCTACAGTCCTTATGCAAGTATAAATAAATATATCAGCATATGAGCATGAATTACCAGTAACAAAAGGAGCTAAATTTTTGTCTTTTATGTGATTTTCTAAATATTGTAATCTTTTATGATGTAATTTTGTAAGATTAGAAATTCCTAATTCCTTGCCACCTTCAGCTAATGTGTCTGTTAATCTTAAATTTCTCCAAAAAGGTTCATTATGGCCAGTAATAATGTCATGAAATGGAGATAATACAAATGAGTAATAATCTTGTGCCCAAGACCAATACATGGCAGATAATGCTGCATTTTCAGTTGAAGTAGGAGTAAGTGGGCCTGGATATTTATTAATTAAATACTGAACTATGGCCAATGAATCATTTAATTCTATTTCATTAGAATTATCTTTTAACCATGGTATCGTTCCAAAAGGAGCCTGAGAGTCTTTATCAAAGTCTTCACCCATAGGTTTACTCATAAGCAAATTAACTTTTATGTTATGCATTGCACAAATAATATTTATTTGAAGGCCCCTTCCTACAATCGGAAGATAAACAAGATTAATGTCAGTCATATTTTAAACTCCAATGTTTTTTATAATAAGATTTTTGCAGATTTAGAAAAAAAAGCAATAAATTGATTAGTTAGTTGAATCAAATACAGAATTAATGATAAGGCTTAATGATGATAAATGAACTCTATATTACTGGGGCTGGTGTAAGTGCAAGTAGTGGTATACCAACATTTAGAGGAAATGATGGTTTTTGGACTTTAGGAAGCGTTAATTACACACCTCAAGAAATGGCTACTAGGTCCATGTATGAAAATTATCCAGCTGACTTTTTATTATGGTATTTCAAAAGATTTGCTTCTTACAGAAATGTTAAACCAAATTTAGCGCATTATTGGCTAGCTGACAAAAAGTTAATAACTCAAAATATTGACGGTTTAGACGGTAAGGCTGGAAATAAAGACTACATATCTATTCATGGAAGATTAGATAAAATTGTTTGTTATAAAAATGAATTGGAAGAACAAGTGCCATTTGATGCAAATTGGAATGAAATAGATTTATCTTTAAATCCAAGTGATGAAGTTTTAAAAAAACAATTGTTGAAAAAGTTTAAAATCAAATTTTATAATGGTCGTTTTATACCTCAAAACGGTGTTTCTTTAAAACCATATGTATTGTTATTTGACGAAATTTATACAGACTTATATAGAATTTCAGAAGCAGAAGATTGGATAAACAAAGCACAAAAAATAATTTTTATAGGTACGTCATTTAGCGTTAACATTACTTCTATTGCATTGAGAATTGCAATGTCCAGAGGGATTATAATAGATATAGTAGATCCCGACCCAGTTAAGATTAATTATGATAAAGTAAATTACCACCAAATGAATGCTGAAGAATATAGTAATTTTAGAAATTTGAATTAAATATTATTTATTAATAGGTATCCATGTTGCACTTGCAAAAGCAGCTAATCTCTGATCTTCTCTATATAAGTGAGATTGTAAAAAAACAATCGTTTTACCTTTTTTAATAAAACTTCCTTCGCATCTGACTTCCCCTCCATTGATTGGAAGAAGGTATTTTACATTCATTTCTAATGTTGCTCCAGCACCCATTTTATGATGTAATAAATGGCCCATAGATACATCTAAAGCGGTAGCTATGACACCACCATGAAGAGTTCCTTGAGGATTGAACATAGGACTTTTGGCTTCAAATGAGACTATACACAAATCATCTTTGTAAGTAGTTTGAAAACCGAAAAACCTTGAAAGATAAAAGGAGCCAAAATCTTGTTCATCAGAATTATCTGCATCTGAGAGCATCTTTGCACCTAATTGTTTTATTTTTGCAGAATTATCCATAAAATTTTCCTTTAATAATTGATTATTGTAAGAACGATTTATAATTTTTATTTGATACGAAATTTTGTTAACTTATCAAAATCAAAAATTATACCATGTCCAGGCATTTCAGGAGCTTGGGTAAAACCATCTTTAACTTTAAGAGGAGATTCAATGAATTCGTCAATTCTCCATGCATGGAATTCCAAATAAGACGCATTAGGGCATGATGCGAGTAGATGTACATGTAATTCATGAACTCCATGAGAACATATTGGTAAATTGTTTATTTCAGCCAATTTTGCTACTTTTATGAAAGGTGTAATGCCTCCACATGTTGTTAAATCAGGTTCAAGAAAATCAACACCACCAACATTAATAAGTTGATTAAATTCAGAAAGAGTATGAAGATTTTCTCCGGCAGCAATTGGAATTTTCCCTAAAGATCTCAAGTGAGCATAACTTACAAAATCATCTGGTTTTATTGGCTCTTCAAGCCAAACTAAATTAAATTTTTCTATCTCTTTAAAAGCTATTACAGCTTGATCAATTCTCCATGCCTCGTTAGCATCTGCCATTAACATGATGTCATCTGGTAAATGAGTTCTCATGGCATCTAATCTTTTAATATCTTCAGATAAACATTCTCTACCTAGCCTCATTTTGATTGATCTGAAGCCGTCATCAAGAGACTTAGAAGCTCCATTAAGCAATTTTTCTATTGTAAAATTTAAATCAATATTTCCAGCATAAGCTAATACTTCTTTTTTAAAGCCACCGAGCAATCTCCACAATGGTTCATTTAAGCATTTACCTTTAAGATCCCAAAGTGCAACATCAACAGCAGCAATAGCAAAACTTACAGGCGCACCCCTTCCGGCATAATGGGTGGCTTTCCACATTTCTTTCCATAGCAATTCAATTAATCTAGGATCCTTGTTCAAAATTATAGGTATAAAGCTATTTTTAATAATTGAAGCAATTGCTAAACCTTGATTTTCGTGTACAGTGATATACCCGATCCCATGCGCCCCGTCATCATTTATAATTTTACAGATAACTAAATCGAATGCTTTCATGACACCTGCGGCAAAAGCTTCAACAGGTTCAGGCAAAGGTATTTTGTATGTATTTACTTCAATTTCTGATATTTCCATTTTTTTCCTATCAAATATAAGAATTATAAAAATTCAAACCCTTCATAATTGTTTTTGATTTTTTTATCACAAATATTTTTATAATTTGCAACTCCACCAACATAGGGCATAAAATTCCTAGATTTTCCTACGATATTATCACCATTATACCAAGAATGAGCTAATGGGTATAAAGTTGAGTTTGCAACTTCATTATTATGATTAACCCATTCATTCTGACTATTTAAATTTGCTGAAACAGTATTATAATTATTTTTTTGCTTATGAACGATCAAATTATGAACAAAATCTACATGTTGCTCTATTGATAATATCATCTGACTTTTTACTCCTGGGCTTTGTGGCCCTGTAATCATGAAAAGATTAGGGAAGTGTGATACCATTATACCTAAATATGTTTTTGGACCTTTGTCCCATATTGATTTTAAGCTTATATCATTTTCATTTTTGATATCTATTGCGTTTACTGCACCAGTCATTGCATCAAAGCCTGTTGCAAAAACTAAATCGTCAAATAAGTATTCAGTATTATTTGTAATTAATCCATTATAAGTAATTTCTTCAATTGGATTATTTGAAACATCAATTAACAATACATTTTCTTTATTATAAGTTTCAAAATAGTTACTATCTAAACATAGTCTTTTTGTTCCAATCGGATGATTAGTGGGACAAAGTAATTCAGCAGTTCTTTTGTCTTTGACAATTTTTCTAATTTTATTGCGCACAAACTCTGCAGCTGTTTCATTTGCTTTCTTATTAGTCAACAAATCAGTAAAAGCAAATAACATGGCTTGACCACCTTCTTGCCAAGCTTTTTCATAAATATCATTTCTTTCATTTTCACTTACATCAAAAGCAGATTGAGTAGGTGGTTGATATTTAGCTATACCAAAAGAAGAATTTTTGGCAAGACTTCTATATTTTTTATAATTTTTCTTATACTCATTTCTTCGATCTTCCGGCAGATCTCTATGTCTTGCTGGTAAACTAAAGTTTGGAGTGCGTTGGAAAACTAATAACTGTTGTGCAGTTTCTGAAATTATTGGAATTGATTGAACACCTGATGAACCAGTACCAATGATACCAACTCTTTTTCCTTTAAAGTTTGGCATTTCTTTTGGCCATGCCCCGGTGTGGTAGATATTTCCATTAAATTCATTTATTCCAGGAAAATGAGGTGTGTTTGGGGTAGATAAATTTCCAGTTGCTAAAATTAAATTTTTAGTAGTGATTACTTCATCTTTATCAGTTTTAATAAACCAATTTTGTTTCTTTTCATTGAAATTCGCTTTCTTTATTTTTGTGTTAAAATTTATTTTATCCCTTAAATTAAATTTTTTACAGACATATTGAGCATATTTTAAAAGTTCTGGCTGAGTCCCATATTTTTCTTTCCAATTCCACTCTTGTTGTAATTCTTCTGAAAATGAATATGAATAATCCATACTTTCAATATCGCATCTAGCTCCAGGATATCTATTCCAATACCAGGTTCCTCCAACATCATCTGCTTGTTCATAAATTTCTGCTTTAAATCCATCAGACAGCTGTTTATGTAAAGTATACATTCCTGCAAAGCCAGCCCCAACGATTAATGTATCTAAAGATTTATTAGTATCCAAATAAGCCTCCATAATAATTCTAAATACTAGGTCTTGAAAAAAAGATTTTCAACATTAAATAATCAATGTGATGCCGTAATGGATCACAATTTAACAAATAACATTGCCGTTTTCGGGATGTTGAACAAAACTCGCTTTATAAGGAGACAAAAATGACTATTTTACCAACACTTGCTTTGAGATCATTTGTAGGTTTTGATAACCTCTTTAATGAATTAGAAAGCATTTCTAACCAAAAACATAGCTCTTTTCCTGCTCATGATATTATAAGAATTTCAGATGATGAGTACGAAATAACACTAGCAGTTTCCGGTTTTAACAAAAAAGACATAAATATTGATGTACATGACGGTGTTCTTACCATAAAGGGTAATGGTGGTTCTGAAGTTCAAGATGAAAGCGTACAATATATCTATAAAGGTATTGCAAAAAGATCTTTTGAACAAAAATTTAGATTAGAACAATACGTTGATGTAAAAGAAGCCAAATTGTCTAATGGTTTATTAACTGTTTCACTTCTAAGAGAGGTGCCTGAAGAGAGAAAGCCAAGACAAATAACTTTAAAAACTGCTTAATAAACTTTAGGTTAGGGCACATGTCCTAACCTTTATTCCAAGGTATACATAATAATGGAATTCTTGTTAATATGGGTATTAGGAAATGATGTAATTGATAGTGGTCTTAGATATAAGAATGCTGCCAAATGTTTCTCAGAATCCCAAAATGCTGCTGCTGAAATGAGAGAGGTTGGTCTTTCTGCACCAAAGTTTACATGTTTACCAGTTTCGAAAGGTGAAGAATTTAAAATTTATAGAAAAAATGATCAAAATTCTAGATTT
>CACJFI010000020.1 GCA_902592615.1 uncultured SAR116 cluster alpha proteobacterium
TTTTGTAAGTATTCGCAGCAAAAACAATTTCATTAATTGCATCTAGATATATCGTTGAAGAAAAATCTCCAGGTATTCCTAAAAAATTAGTTAAATCAAAATGTCCAACCCATAGACAATCCACACCATCTACTGAAGCAATTTCTTTAACATTTTCCAAAGCTATTTTTGTTTCAATTTGAATAATGTTGATTAGAGAATTATTTACTTTTTCAATATACGATAAAGGGTTTTGATTAATATAATTATCATGTGCAAAGCCAAACCCTGCACCTCGTTTACCTTGTGGGGGATATTTAGATGAACGTACAATTTTTATTGCGTCATCTGGTGTGTTTACCATTGGAACCATAACACCTGATGCACCTAAGTCTAATGCTCTAGCAATATAATTATACTTTATTTCGGGAATTCTAATAAATGGTGCAATTTTATTTGAATTAGATATTATTGACAGGGTCTTAAATTGTTCTAAAGAAAGACCTCCATGCTCCATGTCAAAAATTACGAATTCACAACCTGCATTTTTAAGTATAATTGGTATTCCAGGACTAAAAAATTCAAAAACCATTGCACCACGCATTTGGGTTGATGCAGTTACTTTTTCTTTTAAGTCCATATAAATCTCCTTTAAGTTTTAAATATTAATAACCTAGTTTTCTTTCTATTGTGTTGGGCGGTAATTTTCCATTTTCAATACATTTTATTGCATTTGCTATTTGCTTAGCTGCAGTTTCAGGGTTTGTTTCTGCGGCCACGTGAGGCCAAATCATAATGTTTTCTTGATTCCATAACTTACTCTTTTTTGGTAAAGGTTCTTTACGGTAAACATCTAAAATCGCCGAAGAGATGTGACCAGATTTACAATTTTCAATCAAATGTTCTTCATCTACTTGCTCTCCCCTTCCAGCATTTATAAAACATGAACCATCTTTCATCATTTTAAACGAAAGGTTATTAAAAATGTTGTTCGTTTCCATTGTTAATGGGAGGAGACATATGTGAATATCACAAGATTTGAGTAGATATTTAAATTTATCTTTACCAATTAAACAATTTATACCAGAAATTTTTTTTTGAGTCCTACTCCACCCATAGACTTCAAATCCTAATTTTTTAAGGTCTTTTGCAACAATACTTCCTATTGCTCCAATACCATAAACTGCAATTTTTAAAGTGGTAAAGTTAATTTCCTTTCTAGGCTTATATATTTTATTTTGTTTTTGATTATAATAACCAAAAGTATCCCTAATAAAATTTAGAACAGAAAGAATAACCCAATGACTCATTGATTTTGCCATAAAAGGATCAACAATTCTTACAACAGGAATTTTATTATCAATTATATTATCTTTAAGAATGTGATCAACACCTTGACCTAGAGATATTAAACCTTTCAAGTTATTTAATTTTTTTACTCTTTCAAGAGGTGCTTTCCATAACAAAGCAGTTATTGCATTCTCTGCTTGATCACTGAACAAAGGTACTAAATTAACTAATGGGTGGTGAACCCGTAATCTATCTTCCCATTCGTTTTGTAACTCTAAATCACTAAACTCACTATAAAAAGCTACAAACGGCATTATTAAATACCAAAATCAAATGATTTAATATTTTGATAAGTATATATTTTAAAACTCCTAAGTTTAATGGTGGAGCTAAGGGGGTTCGAACCCCTGACCTCTACACTGCCAGTGTAGCGCTCTCCCAACTGAGCTATAGCCCCAAAAATATTTTAATTCTTATCATCTTCATTTATTTCTACATTAATACCATTATCGTCTTCTGTAATTTCATCATCGTCAATGAAAGAAATATCTTCATCCATATCTATTTCGTCATCTGCTATTACATTTTGATCTTCTTTATTAATTTCAAGTAATGGATCGTCATCACTGACAACTTCAGCATCAGAATCAGCTTCAATATCGTCAATATCATCAATGTTTTCAATATCTTTACTTAAATCATTATCTTTTTCTACTGAAGTCCTTAAAGGGATGCTTTTACCTTTTTTGGTTCTTGAAAAATCATTAGGATCAAATTCAGCCCCACAAGAAGGACATATTATAGGAGAATTTTTAAGATCATAAAATTTTTTCCCACAAGCTTGACAAATTCTCTTTATGCCCCATTCTGGTTTTGCCATACCGACACTCCTTAATAAATAGTTCCTATTATTGGAATAGACTTAAAATATTCATTCTGTCAAAAGTTTTTTTTAAGAATTTTGTTAACTTTTATTAAATTAAATATATATTGGGATTTATTAATATAGGAAATAAATTTTTTATGAATTCTATGTCTTCAAATAAATCTTCAAACTTATCAGGTGATATAAATGTACCTGGAGATAAATCAATTTCTCATCGCGCTCTTATAATAGGATCCTTAGTAACAGGTAAAGTGAAAATTAAAAACCTACTTGAAAGTGATGACGTTATTGCAACATTAGAAGCTCTAAAAACACTAGGTATAAAAATCAATAAAAATAAGAATATTTGGCAAGTCTTTGGAAATGGAATTGGAAATCTTCACGGTTCAGATTATAGATTAGATATGGGTAATTCTGGAACTGGATCAAGATTGCTTATGGGACTTTTAGCTGGGTCTGATGTTGAGGCAACAATTCTAGGAGATGAATCTTTGTCTAAAAGACCAATGAAAAGAATAATTAAACCACTCACTAAAACTGGTGCGGTTTTTGATAATCCTAGTAACAACAATTTACCAATTAAAATTAGGGGGTCTAAAATCCCATTACCTCTTAAATATATTAGCCCAGTTGCTTCAGCTCAAATTAAATCAAGTATATTGTTGACTGGACTATCTTCAACAGGAAATACAACTGTCATCGAACCTACCTTGTCAAGAGATCATACTGAAAGGATGTTAAAGTATTTAGGAGCTAATATTTCTACAACACAATTGCCTAACTCTTCTTGGAAAATCGACTTAAAAGGCTTGCCTTTGCTTAAACCACTTGACATTGAGATTCCTTCAGATCCTTCTAGTGCAGCATTTCCTATAGTAGCTTCAATTATAACACCTAATAGTAAGATTAAAATTTTGAATGTATGTGTAAATGATTTAAGAATGGGTTTATATAAAAGCCTTATTGACATGGGAGCAAATATTTCATTTTCAAATAGACGAGAATTAAACGGTGAGCCAATAGCGGATATTTCGGCAAAATATAGTATTTTAAAGGGAATTAAAATTCCTAAATCCAGAGTTGCTTCAATGATAGATGAATTTCCAATACTTTCTATAGCTGCTATCAAAGCAATTGGTGAAACGACAATGGAGGGCATTGAAGAACTTAGATTTAAAGAGACTGATCGGATATATTCAATAAGTGAAGGTTTAAGACTAGTTGGTATTGAAACGAAAGAAAAAAAAGATAGCATGGTTATCAAAGGTATGGGGCCAGATTATTACGTAAACGGAAACGTTACAATTAAATCTAGATTAGACCATAGGATTGCTATGTCGTTTTTATGTTTGGGGATGATTTCTGAAAATCCTGTAAAAGTAATAGATACTGATACCATAAACTCGTCTTTTCCTTCATTTTTTGAAATAATGAATAAAATTGGTGCTAATTTGAAATATGCATAGACATATCAAGTAATAAATCTCAAAATAGAAGTTGTTTACAATGATAGAAATAGCAATAGACGGAACTGCTGCATCAGGTAAAGGTACATTAGCAAAAAAATTAGCTAAAAAGTATGGTTTTATACATTTAGATACTGGACTTCTATATAGGAAAGTTGCAAATGAATTAATTATCAAAAAAAAAGATAATTCTACAAACTTAGAATATTATAGTTTTGAAGTTGCTAAAAATTTAAATTTTCTAAAATTAAAAAAGGAAGATTTAAGATCAGAAAAAACTGCAAAACTAGCTTCTCTTATTGCTACTTATCCTAAATTAAGAGAAGTATTAAATTCAATACAAAAAGAATTTGTAAATAACAACAAATCAAAATTTCCAGGCTGTGTTCTTGATGGTAGGGATATCGGAACAAAGATACTTCCTAATGCTAATTTTAAGTTTTTTATTGATGCATCTATAGATATAAGAGCTAAGAGAAGATTATTAGAAAAAAATATATCTTTCTTGCATGAAAATGACGAAAAGTGTATGTTGCAATCTTTGATTAGAGAAATGAAAGAAAGAGATATGTTGGATAGTAGTAGAACGACATCACCACTAGTTCCCGCATCGGATGCACATTTAATCGATACAAGTTATATGAATGCAGATGAATTATTATTAAAGGTGACTAAAATAATAGAGGGAAATTAACATCTTATCATGATATATTAGTTGATTTCTTTTCTTTCCATAATTATAAGAGCTAAAAAATGCACATTGCATACGTTATAAATAGGAGAAAATATTGACTCAAACTGAAACGACCGCCAATCCTTCGAAAGAAAGCTTCGCAGAATTATTAGACCAAAGCTTTCAAGAAATGACAAGTATCGAAGGATCAGTAGTATCTGGCAAAGTAATATCAATCGAAAAAGACATGATTTTAATCGATGTAGGTTTGAAGTGTGAAGGTCGCGTTCCTTTGAGGGAATTTGGAAATAACGACGAAGATACGAAGATTAATGTAGGAGATACAGTTGAAGTCTATATTGAAAGACTTGAAGATGTTAATGGTCAAGCAATTTTAAGTAGAGAAAAAGCTAGAAGAGAAGAAGCTTGGGTAAATTTAGAGATTGCTCTTGAGAAACAACAAAGAGTTAATGGTATAATATTTGGAAAAGTGAAAGGTGGATTTACGGTAGATTTAGAGGGGGCAACGGCCTTTTTGCCTGGAAGTCAAGTTGATATTCGACCTATAAAAGACCTTGGTGTATTAATGGGAACACCTCAACCATTTCAAATACTTAAAATGGATAGAAGAAGAGGCAATATAGTTGTTTCAAGAAGGGCAGTTCTTGAAGATAGTAGAGCCGAAGCAAGAACTGAACTAGTTGCAAATTTGCAAGAAGGTCAAGTTTTACAGGGTGTAATTAAGAATATTACTGATTACGGTGCGTTTGTTGATCTAGGTGGTGTCGATGGTTTGTTACATGTAACAGATATATCATGGAAAAGGATCAATCATCCTTCTGAAGCGCTTCATGTAGGTGAGTCTGTTCAAGTTAAAGTTATAAAGTTTAATGACGAAACACAAAGAATATCACTTGGTATCAAACAACTTACAGAAGACCCTTGGCTAAAAGTCTTTGAGAGATTTCCGGTAGGTGCAAAAATGTCAGGAGTTGTTACTAATATCACAGATTATGGGTCTTTCGTTGAATTAGAAGACGGTATTGAAGGTTTAGTTCATGTTTCTGAAATGAGTTGGACTAAGAAAAATGTTCATCCAGGGAAAATTGTATCTACTTCGGAAAAACTTGAAGTAATGGTTCTTGAAATAGATGTCCAAAAAAGAAGAATTTCTCTTGGCATAAAACAGTGCATAGAGAATCCTTGGGAAAAGTATAAAAACTCAAATAAAATTGGGGATATTATTGAAGGCGAGATAAGAAACATAACCGAGTTCGGTCTATTTATTGCTCTTACTGAAGACTTAGACGGTTTAGTTCACCTATCTGATATAAGTTGGGATGGTAATGGCGATGAGCTTATTAAAAATTATATCAAAGGTTCTTTGGCTCAAGCCAAAATTTTAGATATAGATGTTGAAAAAGAAAGAATATCACTTGGTATAAAACAACTTAAAGAAGATGTTACAGCTAATGAAATTCAAAATATTAGAAAAGGTTCAACAGTTACTTGCACAATTGCTGAAATAACAGGCAATGGTTTAGAAGTAACCGTAGGTGATAATTTAAAAGGATTTATTAAGAAAAATGATTTATCACGCGAAAGAGCTGATCAAAAGACAGATCGTTACGGGATTGGTGATAAGGTTGATGCTACAGTTACTAATATTGATAAAAAAACAAGAAAAATTACTCTTTCGATTAAGGCTAGAGAAATCGAGGAAGAAAAGAAGGCCATGGCGGAATATGGATCATCTGATAGCGGAGCAAGTTTAGGTGACATTTTAGGAGCAGCACTGGCAAAAAAAGATGAAAACTCTTCTTAACAGGTGTTATGTTGAATAAATCAGATCTTATAATTAAAATTTCTAATCTTAACCCTAGCATTTATCAAAAAGATGCTACTAAGATTGTAAACGTATTTTTTGATACAATAACCAAAGCTCTCTCTAAAAATGAAAGAGTTGAATTACGAGGTTTTGGTGTATTCGATGTTAAAAAAAGAAAAGCACGCATTGCTAGAAATCCAAAAAACGGCGCTGCAGTAGCTGTTCCAGAAAAAAATGTACCTTATTTCAGAATGGGTAAAGGCATGAAAGATCGTTTAAATAAATAATTATACTGGAATTTTTTAGTACCAAAAAAAATCTAATTTAAAATGAAGAGTCTATTTGAAATCAAAGTGTGTGGTATAAATGATGAAATATCAATGAACACAGCACTTAAATGTAAAGTGGATTATGTAGGATTGGTATTTTATCCAAATTCACCACGATACATCTCAATAAACCTATCTAGAAAATTACTTAAATCAAGAAATAAGACAACTAAAATAGTAGCCCTTACTGTTGACCCTAATGATGATTTTTTAAAAGAAATAAAAAAAATTATTAATCCTGACTATATACAACTTCACGGAAACGAAAATTCAAGGAGATGTCTCGACATTAAACGCAAAATAAATATTCCTTTGATAAAGGGAATAAATGTTAGGAATGAAATTGATCTAGTAAGAAAAAATAGAGAATTTGAGGATATTTGTGATATTTTGTTACTTGACGCTCCATCTGAAGCTTTGCCGGGTGGTAATGGTAAAAAATTTGACTGGGATATCCTTAAGGACTTTAAATCCAAAAAAAAATGGATGCTTGCAGGAGGTTTAAACATAGAAAATATAGAAAATGCCATTGATATTACAAAAGCACCCGCAATAGATATTTCTTCGGGTCTAGAAATTAGGAAAGGTCTAAAGGATCCTAGATTAATTGAAAATTTTGTAATTAAATGTAAAAGTTTATGATGATTTAATTATGACGAAAATGAATTTAAATAGCTTAAAAACTGGCCCAGATGCTTACGGTAAATTTGGCATTCATGGTGGAAGATTTGTGGCTGAAACTCTAATGCCATTAATATTGGATGTCGAAAATGCATATGAAAAGGCAATAAAGGATCAGTCCTTCATTAATGATTTAGATATGTATAGAAGAGATTATATTGGAAGACCTAGTCCATTATATTTTGCTGAAAGACTTACTGAACATTTTGGTGGAGCTAAAATTTATTTAAAGAGAGATGAACTCAATCACACTGGGGCTCATAAAATTAACAATGTCATAGGTCAAATATTATTAGCAAAAAATATGGGTAAAAATAAAATTATTGCTGAAACAGGAGCGGGTCAACATGGAGTTGCTACAGCAACTGCATGTGCCCTTTTTGGTTTTGAGTGTGAAGTTTTTATGGGTGCAAAAGATATTGAGCGTCAAAAATCAAATGTTCAAAGAATGCAACTATTAGGCGCAAAAATTAATCCAGTAACCTCTGGTACGGGTACATTGAAGGATGCAATGAATGATGCTTTGAGATACTGGGTAAGTAATGCAAATACTCATTTTTATATTATTGGAACTGCAGCTGGACCACATCCATATCCTAAAATGGTTAGAGATTTTCAATCAATAATAGGTGAAGAGGCAAAAAAGCAAATTTTAGAAAAAGAAAATCAACTTCCAAATGCTTTAGTTGCATGCATTGGAGGAGGATCAAATGCACTAGGTTTGTTTCATCCTTTCCTTGATGATGAAGAGGTTGAAATATTTGGTGTTGAGGCAGCAGGTAAAGGACTGAATTCTAATTTGCACGCTGCATCTCTTACTGCTGGTTCACCAGGAGTGCTTCATGGAAATAGAACTTATTTACTTCAAGATGATGATGGTCAAATAATTGATGCTCATTCAATATCTGCAGGTTTGGATTATCCTGGTATTGGGCCAGAACATTCGTGGCTTCATGATATTGGTAGAATTAAATATTTATCAACTACAGATGAACAGAGTTTAGATGCTTTTAAATTATGTAGTAGGTTAGAAGGTATAATTCCCGCTCTTGAACCTGCTCATGCCCTTCATATTACGGGGAAACTAGCGTCTGAGAGAAAAGGCCAAATTATAATTATGAATATGTGTGGTAGAGGAGACAAAGATTTGTCAGCTGTGTTACCATTAATAATTAAAAATGATAGTTAATGTATACTATGGATCGTATAAAAAAAACTTTTGATAAATTATATGAAGAAAATAAAAAAGCCTTAGGAATTTTTGTAACTGCTGGCGACCCTAATTTTGAAAGCTCGTTGAAACTCATTACTAGTCTACCTGATAATGGCGCAGATTTTATAGAAATTGGCATGCCGTTTTCAGACCCAATGGCGGATGGACCATCTATACAATTATCAAGTCAAAGAGCTCTTAAATCAGGTATGAACATTAAAAAATGTTTGTCACTAATTAAAATTTTTAGAGAAAAAAACAATCATACACCTATTATATTGATGGGATATTACAACCCAATTTATAAGTTTGGGAAAGAAAAATTTATAAGTAATTGTGTTGAATTAGGTGTAGATGCACTTATCGTTGTGGACTTGCCTCCTGAGGAAGACGATGAGTTATATTTTGAAGCTGAAAAAAATAATCTATCTATGATAAGATTAGTAACACCTACTACTGATGAAAAAAGACTTAAAAAGATTTTGTTAAATGCTACTGGATTTGTGTACTATGTTTCAATAACCGGCATTACTGGCACTCAAGCCCCTAATGTTAAAAGTGTTCAGGCTAATATAAAAAAAATTAAAAAGGTTACAGACTTACCAATTGTTATTGGATTTGGTATCCGGTCACCAGCACAAGCAATTTTGATGGCAGAAGTGTCTGATGGTATTGTTATTGGATCTGCAGTAGTTGATTTAATTAGAAAAACTTTAGATAATGAAGGGAATTCAAATGATGAAGGATTTGTTGCATGTTTGGAGCTTACTAAAGAAATATCAAGTGCTATACAACATAATTAAGCCTTATTTATTTGGTTTGTAATGATAAATTAAAAAGGAAAGATAATTGAATTGGATTAAAGAGACAGTTTTACCTAAGTTTAAAGCCTTTGTTAAAATAAAAGAACCAGAGGAAGTATTGTGGGTAAAATGCAAATCTTGTTCTCAAATGATATTTCACAAAGAATTTTCTTCAAATCATAATGTTTGTAAAACATGTGGTTATCATGATCACTTATCAGCAAGAGAACGAATTGAATTTCTTCTTGATAAAGACTCGATAGAAAATATTACAATACCAAAACCAAAATTAGATCCACTAAATTTTAAAGATAAAAAAAAGTATATTGATAGAATAAAAGATGCTCAAAGCAAAACAAAACTAGATGATTCTTTATTAGTTAGCTTTGGATTAATTGAAAAAACACCAGTAATAGTGGCATGCTTTGATTTTGCATTTATGGCAGGATCAATGGGCAGATATGTAGGAGATGGATTAATTTTAGCCTCTGAAGAAGCTATAAAAAGAAAATGTCCTCTTATAGTTGTCCCATCTTCGGGAGGCGCAAGAATGCAAGAAGGTATATTTTCCCTAATGCAAATGCCAAGATCAACTATTGCAATTAACAAAATTAAAAAAGAAAAGCTTCCATACATAGTTTTACATGCAAATCCAACTACTGGTGGTGTCACTGCAAGCTTTGCCATGCTCGGTGATGTCCATATTGCAGAACCAGGAGCAATTATTGGATTTGCTGGAAGAAGAGTTATTGAAGAAACTGTAAAAGAAAAATTACCTGAAGATTTTCAAACAGCTGAATATTTAAAATCTCATGGTATGATAGACATTGTTGTTCCTAGATCAGAACAAAAAAATAAAATTTCGAAACTTTTAAAATCCCTAACTTTTTATTTAAATTAGCACTAATAATTTTTAATTTAAATTGAGTAATACTAAAAACAAATTATCTTTAACTTTAAAAAGGATGTTTGATTTACATCCAAAGCTTATAGATTTCGATCTTAAAAGATTAAAAGTTTTAATGGATAAATTTCATAATCCGCAAAATAATTTAAACAATGTAGTTCATATAGCTGGGACAAATGGTAAAGGCTCAACTGCAGCATTTCTTAAAGAAATTTTAGAAGCTCATAATTTATCAGTTAATATATATACATCTCCTCATTTAATAAATTTTAATGAACGAATTAGAATAAACAAAAAATTAATTTCAGATAAAAATTTAATAAAAATATTAGAAGAGGTTGAGTTAAAAAATAATCGTAATCCAATAACATTTTTTGAAATTACTACTGCAGCAGCATTTATTGCTTTCAAAAAATTTCCTGCTGATATTAATATTTTTGAAACTGGGTTGGGTGGAAGGTTAGATGCAACAAATATTATAGAAAATAAAAAGCTTACCATTATAACTAAAATTGGCTTTGATCATGAAGAATTTTTAGGAAACAATATTCAAAAAATAGCAAAAGAAAAAGCAGGAATTTTAAGAAAAAATATACCCGTCATTATTGCTAAACAGAGTAAAGATGAAGCAATGAAAACACTAATTAATGCTGCAAAAAAATTAAGTTCAATGCTGATCGAAGTAAAAAGAATTTCAAAAAATACAAAATTAAGTTTAGTTGGTGACTTTCAATACGAAAATGCATCAACAGCATTTACCGCTGCTCGATTTTTAATACCATCGATGTCTACATATAAAGTAAGGCAAGCACTTGCAAGGACTTCTTGGTATGGAAGAATTCAAAAATTAAATGATGGTAAGATTTTCAATCTCAGGAAAAATGTTACTGTAATTGATGGATCACATAATCAAGATGGTGCAATTGTTCTTGATCAATATTTGACTAAAAATTCATTAGGTAAATGGAACATAATTATTGGTATGTTAAATAACAGAGAAGTAAAAGATTTTGTAAAAATCTTTAAAAACCATATCAATGAAATTTATGCCATTACTATTCCTGAATCAAAAAATTCACACTCAGCTCTAGACATAAAATATAAATTAGATACCTTAGGGTTTGATACAAATGTTTCAAACAGTTTCGAAGACGCTCTTAAAATGGCAGACAATAAATTTCCATTATTGATTACTGGATCTTTATATTTAGCAGGTCATGCATTAAAATTTAACGAAACTATGATTGATTAGATTGTATCTTTAATCCATGACACAAGAGCCGATTTTGGAAGAGCTCCCATCTTCTCAGAGATTTTTTCTCCATCCTTAAAGATCATTAGTGCGGGAATACTTCTTATACTATATGCTTGAGATGTTGAAGGATTTTCATCAACATTAATTTTAACAACTTTTAATTTGTTAACCATTTCTTCAGATAATTCTTCTAAGGAAGGCGCAATAGCTTTGCAAGGTCCGCACCATTCTGCCCAAAAATCTACTAACACAGGTTCCTTAGCTTCTAATACATCTGCTTTAAAATTTTGATCATCTGTCTTATTTGTCGCCATATTAATCTCTCCTTTGTTAACAAAATTTAAATTCATTGATACTGTTTTTCAAGATCTTGTAGAAAATGATCCCAATCTTCCAAGAATAACAACTTTTCATCATTACCTTGTCTTTCATATTCTTCACGTAAATTATCTAGCTCATGGTATGCCTTAGGAATTGTATTCCACTTTTCGTTATCAGTGCTTAAAATTTGATTGGCAATAATTTTATGGATATTTTCATAGTCAGATTTAGGAAGCACATGAGGCATCTCTTCATAAATTAACAAATGAGCAAAATATTTATAACGTTCATCTTTAAACTGATTTGAAATAAAAAATTTTTTCTCCCAATCAGCATTATGAAAATCAATCATTTTGGATTTTTCATGATTATCAGGGAAACCACAGGAATAAATACTTTCTTCAGGCATTATATCAATCTGTGATTTAATCATTTGTTTTGTCTCGTAATCTTCAAAAAAAATTGTTTGGATTTTATTTTTAAAATCAGAACTTTGTTTAATAATTTCAGCTCTGTGAGTTAAAACTTCCATGCCAATTGATTGATACATTGGCATTTTAGCAATAACGCTTGAATCTAATAAAATAGGATTTTTATTATTTTTAATTTCTCTAATTAATTTAGGTTTTTGCTTCATTTTAATTTTTAAATCTTTAATAGACATATCAATATAATCAAGTGGATCGTGTAATAAATCAAAACATTGAGGATAATTAAATTGATTCTTGCAAACATAAGTAACGGCATGAACATTGAATTTACCAAAAAAATATTCATCCATACAAACAATATTATTTTGTATTAGGAAGTTATCAACATCTACTTTATTATTATTTTTAAGCCCAGCAATCCAAACTTTGTTAGAATTTTTTTGTAAAATTTTAGCAATTTCTATTGTAGCATCTACGTCACCCATAGCATCATGAGCATTATGAAAAATATTATTAAGTTCAGTTAAGACATCTAATTTAAAAACTTGGTTACCCTTTTCATTAATTCCAACTTTTAAACAATCAGGAAAATAAAATTTAGATGCCCTAGTCATGCCAATGACATCAGCTCTTTTATTACCATTAAATTGTGTTAAATAGGGCTCAAAAAGAGTTTTAAAAAAAGTTTTTCTGATGAATTCTTCATCAAAGTTTATTGAATTATATCCAACAAAAATAGCTGGTGACCATTTTTTAAATGTTGTTTCTATTTTTTTTATTAACTCATAATGTGACAAATTTACATTTTTTAAAATTTCAACTGATGTTTTATTTACAATCAATGCCTCAGGATACGGTACTAAACCTTTTTTTAATCGACATCTTTCTTCAATTTTATCAATCACATTAAATTTATCGTCTGTAAGTACAGCTGCCACCTGAATAATTTGATCCCAGGCAGAATTTCTTCCTGAAGTTTCTAAATCGTAGAAGACATAATTCAAATTATTGACCTCACAAAGCTAAAAAATTACCTAGATTTTTAATTTTATTATCCCATTTTTTTGAACCAGATAAAGAAATTTTTCTGTATTCAGATAAATTACTTTGATTATTTTTTAAAATCTCAATATTAAGATTTAAGGGATCAAATTGACTTAATTCAAGTTTAAATTTTGGCCACTCAAGAAGAATAATTTTTTTTTTAACTCCTCAAAAACACCAATTTCATCTACTTCTTCAAAACTATTAATCCTATAAAAATCACAATGCCAGATTTCTTCATCATCTTGTAATGGATATGTTTGAACAACATTAAATGTAGGGCTTATAACTTCATTAATTTTTGTTAAGTTATTTATTATTGATTTACAAAGAAACGTTTTACCTGCACCTAAATCGCCATCAAATGTAATCAGATCATTTAGCGAAAATAACTTTGCCAATTGTATACCAAAGTTATGCATTTCAGTTTTAGATTTAGTTCTTATTTCTAATAACAATTTCATAAATTAGTATCTATAATTATCTGATTTAAAAGGTCCTTGAACTGGGACACCAATATAATCTGCCTGTTCGTTTGAAAGCTTACTTAAAGTAGCGCCAACTTTATCAAGATGTAATTTAGCAACTTTTTCATCTAAATGTCTTGGCAGGGTATATACCTTATTTTCATAATTTTCTGACTTTTCCCATAACTCTATTTGTGCGAGAACTTGATTAGTAAAAGATGCACTCATAACAAAACTAGGATGTCCAGTAGCACATCCTAGGTTTACCAATCTTCCTTTTGCTAAAACTATTAAACGTTTTCCATCTTGAAACTCGACCTCATCCACTTGTGGCTTAACCTCTGACCACTTCATATTTTGAAGTGATTCAACTTGTATTTCTGAATCAAAATGACCGATGTTACATACAATAGCTCTGTCTTTCATTTCCCTCATGTGATCCACAGTAATGACATCTTTATTCCCAGTTGCTGTTACAAATATATCACCCCTAGAACATGCCTCTTCCATAGAACACACTTCATATCCTTCCATTGCAGCTTGTAATGCACAAATAGGGTCAATTTCAGTTACAATCACTCTAGCCCCACCTTGACGGAGTGAAGCAGCAGATCCTTTTCCTACATCACCATAACCTGCAACAACAGCAACTTTACCAGATAACATCACGTCAGTGGCTCTTCTAATGCCATCTACGAGAGATTCTCTGCATCCATAAAGATTATCAAATTTAGATTTTGTTACTGAGTCATTCACATTGATTGCCGGGAAAGGAAGATCATCTTTTTCTGCCATTTGATATAATCTAAGAACCCCTGTAGTTGTTTCTTCAGTAACCCCTTTGATGCTATTTTTAACTTTTGTGAACCATCCTGGAGAACTTTCGAGTCTAGATAAAATTTGTGATTTAAGTGCCTCTTCTTCTTCATTAGCAGGGTTAGGTAAAACTTGTTCACCACTTTCTGCTTTAGCGCCCATTATAATGTACAAAGTTGCGTCACCACCATCATCTAGGATCATATTCGCGACTGTATCATCTGACCAAGTAAATATTTGATCTACGTAATTCCAATATTCTTTTAAAGTCTCTCCTTTTTTTGCAAAAACTGGAATACCTTGTTTTGCAATTGCTGCTGCTGCATGATCTTGAGTTGAAAAAATATTGCAGCTAGCCCATCTAACACTAGCCCCAAGACTAGTTAAGGTTTCTATGAGAACTGCTGTTTGAATCGTCATATGCAAACAACCTGCAATTCTTGTACCTTTTAATGGTTTATCCTTTGAAAACAATTCTCTACATGCAATTAATCCTGGCATTTCAGTTTCAGCGATTGAGATTTCTTTTCTTCCCCATTCAGCAAGTTGCATATCTGTGATTAAATAATCTTTCATGATAATCCTTTTTAAATTTTGTAATTCTATAACATTTAAAATCACTCAATTAAAGCTCGAATTAATAAATTTAAAGTTTAATTTTTTAATTCTGGAAAAGTTACTTTAATACTACCCCCAAGACATTCATTCTTTTGGTTAAAACGATTTAAAGCCTCTATTGTTCCACTATGAGCTTCAACAATCTGTTTAGAAATAGATAATCCCAAACCTGAATGATTACCAAATTTTTCATTTTTAGGTCTGTCTGTATAAAATCTGTCAAAGACCTTTTTTAGAGATCCTTTTGAAAAACCTGGTCCATTATCTTCAACTACAATGGTTACATTTTCTAAATTTTTTTCGATTCGAATATTTATAAAATTATTTTCCTTTGAAAAAGAAGCAGCATTTTGAATCAAATTATCAAAAACTTGAGCAATCTTATTTTCATCACCTAAAATATGAATATCCTCTGCGTGCTTCAAAAGATTAATTTTTGAATTTATTGTAGATGACCTTATATCAACAAGAGTTTCAAGAAGATTTGAAATATTGATTTCTTTAATTTCTATTCTTGATAATTCTGCGTCTAATCTAGAAGCAGCAGAAATATCATTTATCAATCTATCTATTCTTTCAACGTCATTTTGTATTACTTTAATTAATTTTTTTTGCTCACTCAAACTTCTAACTTTTGTAATTGTTTCAGAAGCTGATCTAACGGAAGTTATTGGATTTTTTAACTCGTGTGCCACATCAGCAGCAAAATCTGCAATATGATCTATTCTTTTTTGTAACTCATTAGTCATTTTAAAAAAAGATTGTGCTAAATTACCTATTTCATCTTTTCTATTTCTGAATTTATTTAAGTTAAAAGTTTTTAATGTTTTGTCCTCTGCAATTTTATCTGCTTCATTGGACAATCTCACTATTGGATTTGTAATTGATCTTCCAAAATAAATAGCCAGAGCGACAGTTGCTAACAATATAAGACCAAAAGCTTTAAAAAGTTCAGTTTCCAAGTCAACTAATTCTTGTTCAATTTTTTTTCCTGAAACAGAAAGAAGAACAGCTCCCCTAACCATACGAATGTTTTTAATTGGTATAGCTACGGACAAATAAAGTTTGCCTTTACTATCTTTTCGCAAGATTTTTTTTGTTCTTCCTTTTAAAGCCATAATAACTTCTGGAAAGTCCTCAAATGAGAAAATTGTATTATCTCTATACAGAGGTAAATTAAGAGGTTTTGATATCAAATTTGAAAATAAAGATACAAATTTTGTTAAACTATTTTTTATAGAAAAACTATTTTCAACAGCTGGTAACGGGCTCACTTTAACAAATGGACTGTACTTCATACTTGCTTTTGTATCTGCTATTAATTTTCCATACATATTAAAAAGCCTTGCTCGTATGTTAGAACCATATTCGACCTTCGGGATAAGACTTTGTAGAGCTGGACTTGATATTTGATTATTCTGAATTAGACCATACTGATTTTCTGCCAACGCAAGTGCTTTAGTCAGTGTCAAACCTTGTCTTTCAATAGCTGCAAATTCTGACTTAATTAGAATATCTTGATACTTATTAAAATAAATTAAAACTATTGGGTATAATATAACTGGTAATAATATTATAAATAAAATCCTCATTTTCAAAGGAAAATATAACTTCTCCAGTTTTTTAAAAATAAATTTCAATTTTTATTAATCTCTATATCTATATCCCACACCATACAAAGTCTCAATATGATCAAAATCTTTATCATAAACTCTAAATTTCCTTCTCATTCTTTTGATATGACTATCAATTGTTCTGTCATCGACATATATAGTTTCACCATAAGCTGTATCAATGAGTTGATCTCTGTTTTTTACTAACCCAGGTCTTTGAGCTAAAGAATAAAGAATTAAAAATTCAGTAACTGTAAGCCTTATTTCTTCACCTTTCCATTTACAAAGATGCCTGTCTGGATCAAGTGATAAATTATTTCTTTGAATCAACTTATCTGATACATCATTACCTTTATATGAGCTTCTTCTGAGTACAGCTCTTATTCTTTCAATCAAAAGCTTTTGTGAAAAAGGCTTAGTAATATAATCATCAGCTCCCATTCTAAGTCCAATTGCTTCGTCAATTTCATCATCTTTACTTGTTAAAAAAATTACAGGAACATCATTTGATTCTCTTAGTTTTTTTAAAACTTCCATACCGTCAAGTTTTGGCATTTTAATATCTAATATTGCTATATCAGGTGTGTTCCTTTGTAGTGCTATGAGACCTTGTTCACTGTCATTATAAGTTTCTATCACCCAACCTTCAGCTTTTAAAGCTACTGAAACTGAGGTTAAAATGTTATTATCATCATCGATAAGAATTATTTTTTCACTCATTCTTTTGCCTGTGTTTTTATTAAAATCTAATTATTGTATAATTTGAATAGAAAATTTTGGTTTATTCAAGGCTAAATTACGTTAATTTATATTCATAATATCTAATGAGCTTCAGCCCAATTATCTCCAAAACCAGTATCTACTTTTAAATTTACGTTCAATGAAACTCTTGGTAAATTAGCGTGCTCCATAATTTCTTGGATAATTTTTGAATATCTATCAATGGTATTTTCTTTTATCTCAAATACAAGCTCATCATGAACTTGCATCAGCATTGAAACATCATTTTTATAATTAAATAAATTTTTGTGTATTTTGACCATTGCTAGTTTTATTATATCAGCTGCTGATCCTTGAATAGGCGCATTGATCGCTTGCCTTTCAGCAAATCCTCTTAACCTTTGATTTTTAGAATTGCTATCGTTTATATAGATTCTTCTATTGAACAGCGTTTCTACGAAGCCATTTTCTTCTAATTTAGATTTAATCTCTTCCATATAATCTCTAATTCTTGGAAATCTTTTGAAATATGAATCTATAAATTCTTTTGCTTCATTTGCAGAGCACTTCAATTGTTTTGCAAGACCGTATGCAGAAATACCATATATAATTCCAAAGTTTATAGCTTTAGCTTTCCTTCTTAAATCTGATGTCATATCATTTATTGGAACCCCAAAGACTTTTGAAGCAGTGTCAGAGTGGATGTCTAGATCATTATTAAATGCATCCAACATTTTTATTTCATCAGCTATGTGCGCTATTAGCCTTAATTCAATTTGTGAATAGTCCATAGATACTATTTTAAAACCTGGCTTAGATACGAACGCAGTTCTAATTAATCTTCCTTCTTCTGTTTTTATGGGTATATTCTGTAAATTAGGATTTGAAGATGACAGTCTTCCAGTACTAGCACCAACCATTGAGTAATTAGTATGGACTCTGTTAGTTTTTGGATTAATTTGTTCAACTAATGCATCGGTATAAGTACTTTTTAACTTAGAAAAATGTCTCCAATTTAAAATGAGTTGTGCAATTTCATGTCCTAAATCTGATAGATTTTCAAGAATCTCTACACTAGTTTGCCAAGATCCATTTTTGGACCGTTTACCACCTTCAATCTTCATTTCATCAAATAAAATTTCTCCTAATTGTTTTGGAGAACCAACATTGAAAGTTTTACCACTATGATCAAAAATTTTATTTTCTAATTTCATAATTTCATCAGATAAATTTTTCGAAATTTCTGAGAGTGTTTGAGCATTTATTGTTATGCCGGTGTTTTCCATTTCAATTAATACATTAATTAATGGATTTTCTAATCTTTTATAAACAGAATATTTTTTATCATTAAATACTCTCGGTAAAACTCTATTATATATTGCTAAAGTTATATCTGCATCTTCAGATGCATAATCCAATGCATCAGATGGTGACAATTGATTAAATAAGATTTTGTTTTTGCCCTTTCCACAAACATCTTCGTATTTGATTGTATTGTGATTTAATTCACGAAAAGCCATAGCATCCAATTTGTGACTATCTACTCTGCCTGAATCAACAACATAAGAAAGGCACATAGTATCTCCAATTGGATCAATATTCAAATTACCATTATGTAATTGTTTTACTACTAGCGCATCAAATTTGATGTTATGACCAATTTTTAAAATGGATTTATCCTCTAAAATAGGTTTGAGTAATTCAATGGCATCTTCAAAATTAATTTGATTAAAAGATTTTACATTATCAAAATTAAAGTCGGATTGATTGTCATCTAGTTTTTGTCCATGTCTTAATGGTATATAACAGGCTAAACCTTCTTCACATGAAAGAGAAATTCCTACTAAATCTGCAGTTTTTGCATTTAAAGAATTAGTTTCACAATCAAATCCAATTACTGATTTACTATAACAATTCTCTAAAAATTTTATCAATTGATCTTTATTTTCAATTAATTCATATTTTTTGGAAATAGAGCTATATTCTTTTATGTTTTTAACAGGATTAATTTTTATCTCAGATTTAGAAATGTTCGTTTGTAGTTCTCTACTATTTTCGTATTTATTTAGTATGCTTTTAAAACCATGTGTCTTTAAAAAAGGAATTAATTTATTTAACTCTAATTCAGAACTTATTTTAAATTCTTCTATCTGAGATTTAATAGGAACGTCTTTTTTAAGTGTCACTAATGATCTCGACAATATTGCTTGATTTGCAAACTCTAATAAATTTTCTCTCCTTTTATTTTGTTTTATTTCAGAAGCTCTATTTAATAATTGATCGAGGTCTCCATATTCGTTAATCAATTCTGCTGCTGTTTTAATACCAATTCCTGGCACACCAGGTATGTTATCACTAGTATCACCTGCAAGAGATTGAACATCAATTACTTTACTGGGATAAACTCCAAATTTTTCAAAAACTTTATCATCATTTATCCAAAATTGTTTCATAGGATCGAATAAAGTTGTATTTTGATCAACTAGCTGCATCAAATCCTTATCACTAGATACAATTATAACATTTTTATTCATTTTTGATGCTATATCTGAATATGTAGCAATTAAGTCATCAGCTTCATACCCTTCCATTTCGACAACTGGTAATCCAATCGCGTAAGTAGCGTCACGTATAATTGAAAATTGAGGGATTAATTCATCAGGAGGATCAGATCTATTTGCTTTATACAAATCATACAAATCATTTCTAAAAGTTTTTCTAGCAACGTCAAATATAACTGCTACATAAATTGGTTTAAAATCATCAATAAGCTTTAGAAGCATTTTAGTATAACCAAATACTGCATTTACTGGAACACCATCATCGTTGCTCATTGAAGGTAGG
>CACJFI010000021.1 GCA_902592615.1 uncultured SAR116 cluster alpha proteobacterium
TCATTTAAAGGTAACAAAGTACTATGATTGTCAAAAACATCGTCAGTATGGACTATTAACATACTGTTATTTAACATAGAATTTTGAATTTTTATGCCATTGACTAGACCAATTTGTTTTTGTTTCAGTCCTTGTTTAATTCCTAAATCTACTTGAAGTTTACCCTCATTGATAGTTAGTTTACCTTCTAATGGTTTGCAATTAATATCATTTAGAAAACTTTTTATTGCTCTCGATAAATGATTATTCACATTTTGGTGAATTTCATCTATGTCCAATGTAGAAATATTTTTTAAGAATTGAAATTTACTATCCAATTTATAATCAATAAGCAGATTATAACTTTTCGATGTTTCTAACTTTATTTTCTGCCCTTTGTATAAATCAAATGAAATAGTTAATAAATAGTTAGATAATATATTTTTATAAACCTTTTTTAGAGCTATTTTGGGAACAAGACTATAATTACCAGCTTGTATTTTTGGTATACCTCTAGTAATTGCATCGTAATCAAAAGAAGGATTTAGAGATGATTTAATAATTTGATTAATTTGTCTATTTTGAAAGTTATTTGTAAGAACATTGGACATTTTAGATATAATTTCATATGTATTTTTATACCATAAAGTCGTATGTCTAGCTAATTCTGAGGGAACATTTGTATCGACTGAAATTGATCCCTTAAATAAATTAATATTTATTGGTCTAACTTTACAATTATTTTTAGATATATCACCTCCTACAACAGCACTTATCTTTATAGTTAGGTATTCTTTATCTTGTGTCTCAGATAAAATTTTAAAATCAACTACCCTATTAGTCGCCTTTATAACAGACTGATCATTAATTATAGTATTTGAATTAATCGCAGAAAATCCATTTACATTAGCACCACCTTTAAGAGCAGCTATATATATTGCATCCTCTAAAGCTCTTTTTCTTGATATTTCAATATTTTCGGTTAACAAAATAGATCTTCCTGTTGCTTCAACTTGTTTGAAATTGGATTTATCTTGCGCATACAAATCAAAATTAATCGTTGAAAAAGATATCAATATAGAAATTTTAAGTAAGACAATAAATTTTAGAATAATTTTATTCATCATATATTTCTAAGTTCTTCTTGCACTTTTTAACATCATAAGCATCATGTCTTTATCAATTTCTAAAACTGTTTCATAAGTATCCACACCTGTAGGGTTAATTCTAACTGTTTTAGCACCTCTAATTATTCCTTTAACAACTGCTCTAAATGTATCATTTTGCACCATTAGATCTATTACTGTTGTATTAGAGTCAACTTGAATTCCGTGAATTTGTTCTGCTAATTCTCTCATTGCTGCCATTCTAGCAGATCTAATAGCCATAAGTCTTTTTTGAGCGTCTGTTCTTCCTGGTTGACTAGAAACAACGGCATAACCTACAGCTGATAATGTTGGTATTTTTTCAACAGAACTGTCAAAAACTTCTTTTAAAGCAACTATTCCGTCACTTTCAGAATTAATTTGTTTTGCATTAAAACTATCAGTTTGTGAAAAATTAGAATTACCTAGATTCTGAATGCATCCTGTGCTTAAAAATAGTGTACAAGCTGTAACGCTTACAAAAAAATTTTTACGTTTAAAAATCGACATGCAATACTCCCGAATAAATTATAACAGTTTTACTATGCAGAATGCATGCCAATAATATTTTTAATTAATTTTGTTGAATAAGTAAATATCAGGATAATATTTATTAATAAATAAATTTCTTTGGCATTGTTCTTGCTTCACATTTTGCAAATTATGATTTTGAAACTCAAATTAAATAACTCGTTGTATTTATTATATAATTTTTTTGAGACAAAAATTAAGGAGATGTCATGAATTTGACAAATGCGTTATCAACACAATTTTTTGCATTAGATAAATTAAAGCCATTTGGGTTACCTATAGCTATTTTGATGTTAATGATTATGATGGTTATACCTCTACCTTCCATATTATTAGATGTTTTTTTTACAACAAATATATTGCTGTCATTATTGATATTAATGGTTTCTATACATACTTTTAGACCTTTAGATTTTTCAAGTTTTCCTACAGTTCTATTATTTGCAACAATTTTAAGACTTGGTTTGAATGTTGCATCTACTAGAATAGTTCTAAGTGCTGGTCATACTGGACCTGATGCAGCCGGGAAAGTTATTGAAGCTTTTGGCGAATTTGTGATTGCTGGGAATTATGTTGTTGGTATTTTTGTGTTTGCAATATTAATAATTATAAACCTAGTTGTTATAACTAAAGGAGCAGGAAGAGTTTCTGAAGTTTCTGCCAGATTTACGTTGGATGCAATGCCCGGTAAACAAATGGCTATAGACGCTGATTTAAATGCAGGTCTTTTAACTAGTGAGGAAGCAAAACAAAGAAGAGATGATATTGCAAAAGAGGCAGATTTTTATGGTTCAATGGACGGTGCATCAAAATTTGTTAAAGGTGACGCAATTGCTGGTATTTTAATTCTCCTTATTAATATAATTGGAGGTCTTGTAATAGGTATTGCCCAGCATGATTTACCTGTTTCTATTGCGGCTGAAAATTATATTATTTTATCTGTGGGGGATGGATTAGTTGCTCAAATACCCTCTTTGTTGTTAGCGATAGCAACTGCTATTATAGTTACTAGAGTTTCAACTAGCCAAGATTTATCAAAACAGATTGGATCACAAATAGGAGTGAAGCAAGCTTGGTTACCCAGTGCATGTGTATTATTTTTGTTAGGTTTAATTCCTGGTATGCCAAACACATTATTTTTACTTGGTTCTGTGCTTACTTTTTTAGTTTGGTGGATACTTAGAAAAAACATAAAAAATTCTGAAAATATTGATACTAATGTATCAGAGGGTAATTCGGATGCTAAAAACTCTGAAAATGAAGAAGAAGAAAATATTATTTCTCTATCGGAAATTGCTGATAATTCTTCAATATCAATGCAACTTGGTTATGGGCTAATACAACTCGTAGATGATGAAAATGACGGTCCATTGATAGCCAGAATAACTGGTGTAAGAAAACAAATTTCAAAAGAATTAGGATTTATTGTCCCTCAAGTAAGAATTAGAGATGATTTAACATTAGAGGCAAATAACTACAGAATTAGAATTGGACAAGAAATTGTTGCAGAAGACAAAATTTTTCCTCAGTTACTTTTAGCTATCCCAGGAGATAATGCTCAAACAAAAATTGAAGGTACAGACGTCAAGGACCCAAGTTTTAATATGGATGCAACTTGGATAGAGCCTCACCAACAAGCTAGAGCTGAAAATTTAGGATATATGGTAGTTGAACCTGAAGCTGTTATTGCTACTCATTTAAATCAAATTCTCTCTAAACAAGCTGCAGAATTACTTGGACAAGATGATGTTCAATTACTTTTAGACAATTTGGCCAAATCGTCACCACAGTTAGTGTCATCAACTGTACCCAAATTAATACCATTAAATATTCTAACGACTATATTAAAAACCTTACTAGCTGAAAAAATGCCCATAAGCGACTTAAAACGTATATTAGAGGTTCTAGCTAGTCAAAATGTTAAAAACATGACACCAATAGAATTAGCAGAAGCAATAAGACCAACAATTTCAGGATTATTAATACAACAAATTGCACCGTTAAATAGTGCTCTTCCAATAATAACATTCTCTTCAGATTTAGAACAACTTATAGTAAACGTAGCGAAGCAAACTGGAGCTAATGGCCTGATACTGGAAGCTAATCTTATTAAAAAGATAGTCACTGCGATAAACACAGTTATGGAAAAAATGCAAAGTGAAAATAGAAAAGCTGTAATGATTACAGCTCCCGTAATCAGAAGAGATTTATCACACATGCTCAGACAACATATTCCATCATTAGATGTCCTCTCATTTACTGAATTGCCAGATAGTAAAAAAATAGAAGTAGTCGCTAATATTGGTTCAGAAGAAGAAGAAAAAAATTAAATTTAATAAAAAATCATGGAGAAAAAAATGACACAGCATAAAGTAATAGCAGATGATAGCTTATCCGCAATGGATGAAATCTCGAGAGTGCTAGGGAAAGATGCCGTAATATTAAAAACTCAAAAAGTAAACGGAAAAATTGAAATATTAGGTTCTAATAATATTGAAGATATAGCTTCATCTAATGCGAAGAAAATTAATAATAAAAAAAATAATTTTAGTCACTTGTTTACAAATCATAATTTAGAAAAAGATAATCAGGTAAGGAAATATAATACTGTCATAAAAAATCAAAATATAAAAAACGATATAAACTCACAAAATCATAGTGAGATTAAGAATGATAATTTTGATAAAAATTTTGTTGATGTGGAGACCTTTAAAACGTTCACAACTAAAATAGAAAATATGCTGAAAAATATGATTATAACTGATATTGACGATTATAATAAAGATAAACATAATTCGTTGACAATTAATTTATTGAAAAAAGGTTTTTCAAAAACAATTATTTCTGAGTTTCAAAGTAAAATAATTAATGATAAAGAAATTACAGATTTAGAACTATTTTTTTATCATCATTTGGCAAAAAAATTAGTTTTCCCTTATGAGGATCAGATTATAAATTCTGATGTTCTCTTTTTGAACGGCCCAACAGGGTCTGGTAAAACAACCTTATGCGCAAAGATTTCTTCATATGTTTTAGATAATTTACTCTCTGCAAACGAAAAACATAAATTATCAATTATAAATTTTGGTCCAAAATCCTCAGATTATTCTGAACTGTTAAATTTTGGAAAATTATTAAATTTAAATGTAGATTCTGTTTCATCATTGAATGATCTAATACAATGCATTGAGAAAAATAAATTTAAAACAAAATTAATAATAGATGTGTCGCAAGAAAATAAAAATTTATCTGGATATTTGGATTATCTAGAAAAAGTAACTCTTAAAAAAAATTGTTCTAATTTACTAACTATACCTGCAAGCACTAATAAAAACATGATCAATTCAATGATGAATTTTTATAAAAATTCATTTCCTAAAATTGCACTTACAAAATTAGATGAATCGAATATAAGTGCAGAAGAATTATCAATTTTGGCAGAATTAAATTGTAAGATTAGTGTTTTATCAGGTTCAAGGTCAATTATTGGTTCAATTGCTTTTGCTAAAACTGAAGTTTTGGCACAATATATGAAAGACATTAGTATATAAATTGAAGATTAGGATTATTTATGACCACAACAATTGCTATAACTTCTGGAAAGGGAGGAGTAGGTAAAACTACAGTAGCCGTTAATCTTGCCTTAAGCCTAGCTTTACAAAATAAGGAAACTCTTCTTTTGGATGCTGATTTAGGAATGGCAAATGCACATATTTTGCTTGGAATAAACCCAAAACATTCTTTAGAGGACTTTGTTATTGGCAATTCTTCAATTGATAAAGTAATCACAACAATAAATGGGAAATTGAAATTTGTATCAGGTGGTAATGCAATAAATAACCTTTTAAATTTAAGTGACCTTGAGCGTCATAAAATTATCAAAAGTTTTAATGACCTCAAAAAACAACCAGAATTTATGTTAATTGATGTTGGTGCAGGTGCAGAATCCTCTTCAATGACATTTATGGCATCATCAGATAAAATTATAGTTGTCATTACTGGTGAGCCTACTAGTTTCATTGATGCATACACTTTAATAAAAACTTCTTTTTTAGATTATAAAATGAACAATTTTGGTATTATTATAAATATGGCATCTTCACCCTTGCAAGCCAAATTAAACTTTGACAAATTTCAATCAATTACTCAAAAATTTTTAGATGTTAACTTAAAATACATTGGTCAAATCCCAAACTCACAAAAAATAAGGAACTCAATTATTTCAAGACAAGCTGTAGTGTCTTCAAAAAATAATAATATTGAAACAAAAACTTTTAATGAGCTTTTATCCAAACTTTCAATAATTGAAACAAATAAAACCGGTACAATTAAATTTTTTGATAATTAAAATTTAATAGTGAAAGAAACAATATGAACAATTATTCAAAAATTATTAAACCTACCGTTAATCAACTAATTAAAGATAATACTAATTTAGTAAAAAAAATCTCATGGCATTTGCACGGACGAGTAAATTCCATTGTAGATATTGAAGATATTATTCAAATAGGAATGCTAGGTTTAATTTCTGCAGCACAAAATTATGTTCCTCAAAAAAATGCATCTTTCGCTTCATATGCAAGTATAAGAATTAAAGGTGAAATTTTAGATTATTTGCGAAAGAGTTCTAATTTAGATAGATCAACAATCTTAATTAAGAAAAATGCAGAAAAAGCAATTAATCATTTAAGAAACAAATTAGGACGAGAGCCGTACCATATTGAAATAGCTGATGAGCTTGGCATATCTTCTGAAAAGTATCAAGAGTGGTCTCATGCTTTTGAAGCAAGTGTAATAAAAAGTTTAGAAGATTCATATGACGATTATTCTAATTGGTTTGTAACCAACGATTTAAACCCCGAAGAACAAATAAATGATGTAGAGCTTAGAGATAATCTAAAAAAAGCTTTAAAAACATTAGAGGGTAAAGAAGCACTTATTATACAATTATATTTTGTAGAAGAACTAAATATATATGAAATTGCTGAAGTAATGGAAGTCACTACTGGAAGAGTATCTCAAATTAAAACCTCTGCTATTAAAAGAATAAGAGAACAACTTAAAAAAGATAATTAACTTATAATGCAAAAATTAGAAATGTTAATAAAGACAGTAGATGCACATTATGATAGCAAGCTTCAAATACAATGTTTTTATTTATCCTGCAGTCTTGTTAATATTGCAAGAGGTACGTGTAATCTTATAATAGCAAATGAAAAAAGTAATTTTCAAAATAAAATAACAATAAAATATGAAAGAGCAATAATGTCAGGCTCAATAAAAGTAAAAGATAATTACTTTGATATGTTGCAGAAACAATTATCAATAAAAAATGAACGGCCAGCTAGGTTGGAATTAATAATTAATGATAAATTAAATATTAACAAAAATGGTATATTATTTCTTGAAAAGGAATTAATTTCAGAAATATTAGAATATAAATTTTTTATTCCTTTGCTATAAAAAAAATTATATCATTATCCATCAATTAGTCTTTTTGTAATGTCAACTTCTGTTTGGAGAAGTCTAGAAACACCTGAAAATGCCTGTTGTGCTTTAAGCATAGTAATCATTTCAGAGGTTATATCTACGTTAGATCTTTCTAAATTACCAGATTCAATCTTACCCATTGCTCCATTCATCGGAATATCAAAATTTGGTAATCCTGATTTTGAATTAATTTGATAACGATTATTACCAACCTGTCTCAATCCAGTTTCATTAGGAAATGATGCAAGAATGAAATTTCCAATAATTACTTCATCGTCAAATCCATAAGTGGCAGTAATTTTACCTTTTGAATTTACTATTATATTTGATAGTAAAGATACACTTTGATCTTCATTTATTTTTCTAGGAGGTATAATTAGATTATCTAAAACCTGACCATCTGCTCCCAAGTAACCCATTACCTTTAATCCATCATTAGTTACAACTTCACCTGATGCAGTAATATTAAATGAACCATCTCTTGTAAAAAAAGGAGTTTCAGGGGTTTTTTCGTTAACAACTGCGAAGAACCCTAATCCAGTTACAGCTAGATCTAAAGCACCATTAGTTGTCTTTAATGATCCTTGACTCATTTGCAAAAGAGGGTCATTAACACCGACCCCTTGACCAGTAAATTTATTAGGAGACGAAGATCTTTCTTTGGTATAGATATGTTCAAAATTAGTTTTACTTTTTTTGAATGCTGTACTATTGACGTTTGCTATATTATTTGAAACTATACCCATTTCTTTTGAATTAGCATTAAGGGCACTTTTTAAAATTGATAACATATTAAATCTCCTATGTAATTAATTGAGCAATAATTATGCCATTGGCTTAATGCTTAATTAAATTTTATAAACATATTGCTAAATTAAACGTAATTGTATTTAATGTGATAATCTAAACTTCTGGGGTTTTTAGTTAAATGAGTGTTACATCTAAAAGTACAGATTTAATCAAATTAAATGATAAAAAACCTAAACTGCCCATAAAATTTAAACCAAATCAAGTTAATCAAGCTTTAGAGTTAGTTGATAAAAACTTAGTACTTAAGAATAGAGAAGAAGTTAAAAAATATTTACCAGATATTTTAGGTAGAGTTTTAGCTAGAATATGGATTGACAAGTCTTTTAAAGAAAGCTTTAAATCAAACCCTAGACAAGTTCTTAATGATAATGGTGTTTTTATACCTGATGATATGATATTGGAATTTCAAAAACCAAATTCTGATAGACCTAAAATAATAGTATATGAAAAAAAGCAAAATTCTAATTTTAAAATTAGGGTTGTTCAACTTCAATTGGTAATGTTAGCTGGTAGATAATTTTTTCTTTTCTAAGAAACTGAAAATTTATGAAAATACTTTTAAAAATTCTTATTATATATTTTTTTTTCGCTCCATCTTATTTATTATCTAACGAGAAAGAAAAAGGCTTGCAAAATGTTTATACACTTTTACAAGAAAAAAGATTTGATGAAGGAATAAAAAACTTAAAAATATTATCAGAACAGAATGATATAAACGCTCAACTGCTATATTCAAAAATTCTATTTTCTGGAGATTTAAGACCACAAGATTTTGAAAACTCATACTTTTGGGGATTTTCTGCACTACTTGGAGGGCTAAAAAAATCATCTAATATTTTAGAGAAATTGAGTAAATATTTAACAAAAGAACAAATTAAGGAAATTTCTAGTAAACTTAGAGAGTTTTTGGAAAAAAGAGTATTTGCAAAAGATAAAAGGGCTATTATACAAATAGCAAAACTATATGAAAACTATACTGAACCTCCGGATTTAGTTAATGCTTACACCTGGTATAATATCGCTGTGGCTCAAGGAATAAAAACTGCAAAACCAAAAAGAGATGAAGTTTTAAATAATCTAAATGAAAAAGATTTACTTGATGCTCAGTCTTTATCTATTAAGCTATTTGAAAAAATTAATAATTAGTGGAGTTTTTCATGAAATATAAGGTTCATTGGTTGATTGACGGTCTTATTGAGATAGATGCTAATGATGTTGATACGGCGGAAAGTTTAATCAAAAATAAAATAGAAAGTTTCATAAAAGACAATGCACAGTTTTTTGAAGATGTGGGAGCAAAAGCTGTACAAGGTCAGGCTTACCTACCTGGTTCAGATGAAAAAGGAGAATAGTGAAGTTAATATGTCTACTCTAAAAAAAAATTATTTATTAAACACACTAATTATAGTTTTAAGTTTGTATTCTACGTCATCTTTTTCTAAAGGAAAAATTTATGGAGAATCTAAAACCTTATCCAAAGAATATACAAAATATGAGAATTGTAGACTTAGAAAAACAGAAATTAATATCAAAGATGGTGTTAAAGACGGGTATAAATGCATATTTAAAAGACAAAGTAGAGGTAAAGATGTTACTGTTTTTCAACCATCGCCAGTATGTCAAAAATCGTTTAAATGTAAATCTGAGACACAATAAAAATTTTCTGAAAAACAATATATTATTGTTAAATATAAAAATAACCACAACATATAGTTGAGTTTAAAAATTTTTGCAATAATTTCAATTATTTATAGCCAAAAGCTATATTTTTTTTTAATATTTTATTATGGACAATTATGAAATTAATATATTAAGAAGAGGTGGAAACTGGAAAAAAGTTAGACCTGATGACTTAATTAACGATGAAATTAATAATGTGCCAAAAGAAAACAAGAAGCTTAATCAAAAATCACAAAATGATTTTCTTTTTAACGTGACTAAAATTGACTCAATAATTTCTAAGTTAGAAACTTTAGAAACTGAAAAAAATAAATTAAAAGAAGAACTAAAAAAATTTGAAGACGCATTTTTGAAAAAAAAGAAAATTGCTGAAGTTGAAATTAATATAATCTCTAAAGAAAAAGAAATGATTGAGAAAACAATAAGTATAATTAAAAGTTTAAAAAGTTTTTAATTGAGGAATAATAATGTCAAATAGCAAAGCAAAAAATATAAACAGAGCAGCCAAATCTATTTTTGTTGCAAATGTAAAAGGTGGTGTAGGTAAGAGTACTCTGTCAATAATGCTTGCTAGATCATTAGCTGAGAAGATGCCACCACAAAATATAACTGTAATTGATACAGACCTTCAAAGAACAGCAACTGAGTTTTTATCAAAAAGCAACCCTGAAATTAATGTTGAATTTCTTCCAATTACACCAGCATTTGAACATACTAATATATCTCTTGTTCAACAATTTATTAAGCAAAATGAATTTCGACCAGGACATGTTGCAATTGTTGACACACCAGCAGGTAGTTCACAGAGGCTATGGAATTTAGTAGCAGAAGGTTACTGTGTTCTAATCCCTACTACGCTGAGTAACGCAGATTTGTTTCCAACTGAAAATTTTATAAGAAGCATGGATAAGGTTAAAGCAAGGTATGCCAAGTCATATCCACATTTAATTGTTTGCCCTAACAAAATTCCTTTTGGTCAAAAAGATTTTTCATTAATGGCCGAAAGATTAAAAAATCATGATGTTGTTATCGGGCCTCCCTTAAGAGATTTGGCCAGTGTAAGACATTTTTATAATGGGAAAGTAGAAAACTGGGAAAATAAAACAAATACAAATGCTCAATATGATTTTAAACAATTTGGATCTTTTATTGAAAAATTTGTGTTAGGTGAAGAATTAGATAAAATATATTCTGAAAATAACGCTCCTAAAAACGTTGTTCCAATTAGATAGATTTTAAGAGTTTATTTGCAATCTGTTACCGAGTTGGTTTATCCATCTTTCAGTAGCAATAAAAGGAAAAACTTGTTTTTCACACTTATCTTTATTAACAATAATTTTATTTACAAATAAATTGTCTTCAGGTTTTTTCTTATCTAATTCATTCATTTGATCAAGTATCATGTTCATACTTTTTCAACGACATAAGTAAAACTTTGTTTAACTTTTCCGTAAATATATTTGTTAAAAAAAATTTAAAAAAAATAGCCAATGAAAACAAATAATGAAATTGAAAATAAATTATTTAATGAGATTGACAATATTTTGAAACACTTTAAAGATTTTGAACAACCTTACGTAAATAATAATGGTGATATAATCATCAGAAGAAAAGTTGCTAAAAGAATAAATAATGATTTAACAATCTTAACAAATATCTTTAAAGAAATAATACATAATGATGAAAAGAAAAACAGGGTTTAAAAACCCTGTTTCGTATTTGTTATAATAAATGGTTTATCAAGATAAAAATTTCACCAAATGTTGCTCTGAAAAATCAAAGACCTTGAAACATCCATTCCCATAAAAAATACTAGACATCAGACCACCTCCTTTTCTTTTAGTTGAAAAAATTATATAATAACTTTATTTACTAAAATTTTAATGTTGCCAACAAAAAAATGAACTTTCATATTTAAATTAGGTAAAAACTTATGAAAACAAGTAGTCAAGAGCTTAAACCATTCAAAGCAGGAGAAGTAATATATTCACATAACGATCCTGCCGAATTTATTTTTTTAATACATAGTGGAAAAGTAAGGATTGAATCTAAACACGGATTAGAATTAGGAGTTCTTGAAACCGGTGAAATTTTTGGAGAAGTAGGACATATAATTGAATCTCCAAGAACAGTAACTGCAGTAGCTATGACAAATTCTCTTATTCGGATAATTGACGAAAAAACAGTTAAAGAAAAAATGAATAAGGCAGATCCCGTACTAGCAGCAATAATTAGAGGATTGTCTCTTAGAATAGGTGATGCAAATACTTTAGCCGAAAAACATTGGCTAGAATTAAATGTATATAAATCACTTAAAAAGTAAATTGGTAGAATTAAATAAAATATATAATGGCTGATCAAAAAACTTCTTTTATAAATAAAATTGTTAATATTAGGCATCTATATGCTTATTTGATAGCAATTTTGTCATCTGTTATAACTTTCATTTTTTTTTATTTTAGTAACGAAATAATTAAAGAAGAAAAGACTGTTAGAAACGAAATAAATATATACGAAGTTGCGAAAGAAGAAGCAATAAAAATGGGAAGAATGGAACCAGACGAAAAACCTATAGTACAAGAAATTGGGCCAGATGGAAAAGTTATTGTTCCTTCTTTAAGTTATTGGGATATAGGTGGCATGGGTGATAATGCAAATAAGAGTTTTTGGACAAATGTACCAAATTCAAATTCATTTATAAGTTTTGATTTAGTTTTTTCCTCATATAAAGGTGAAATGCTAATGGATTTTTTAACGGACTATGATGTTGATTTTAGAAAAATTGTTTATGATGAAATAAGCAAAACAAGTTTTGAAACACTTCAGGGAAGCGAAGGTAAAAATAAGTTACTTGAAAATATTAAAAACGAATTCAATTCTTATTTAGATGAAAAAAATTTGGATCCAATAATATTTGATGTTCACTACAAAAAATTCGCCATTACAACTAGGGGTAATAAGTAAAATTTTTATAATCTATCTCATTATTTATATTTATCCGATTTAAAACTTCCGGTAATGGATATTTTAACCCAGTTGCACAATTAAAAAGAATAACTTTATCGTTTTTTGATATTAATTTTGAAGACAATGCTTTTTCATAGGCTGTCATTGTTGCAGCACCCTCAGGACACAAAAAACACCCATCAATATTAGCAACTCGGTCTCTTGCTTCCATTATATCATCATCTGAAACAGACATTGCAAAGCCTTTACTTTCACGAATTGCTCTAATAATTAGAAAATCTCCTACTGCTATGGGCACTCTTATACCAGCAGCTTTAGTATAAGCATTTTCCCATAAGGGCGCATGCTCATCTCCATTTTCCCAAGCTTTGACAATAGGAGCGCAACCATTAGCCTGTACTGCAACCATTTTTGGTAATTTTTTGTCTATCCATCCAAGTTCTTTTAATTCTAAAAAGGCCTTCCACATCCCAATTAAACCAGTTCCTCCACCCGTAGGATAAAAAATTATATCTGGCAACTCCCACTTAAGCTGTTCAGCCAGTTCAAGACCCATAGTTTTCTTTCCTTCAATCCTATATGGTTCTTTAAGTGTAGAAACATCAAACCACCCCACTTTTTCTTTACCTTCGCCTACTATTTTTCCACAATCATTTATCAAACCGTTAACTAAGAAAGTTTCTGCTCCAAGTGATTGAATTTCTCTTACATTAATGTCTGGAGTATCATCAGGGCAAAACACAGTTGATTTTATACCTGCATTCGAAGCATAAGCAGCCATAGCAGCACCTGCATTTCCATTTGTAGGAATAGCTAAATGTTTTAACTTAAATTGCTTTGCCATTGAAACTGCCACACATAATCCCCTAGCTTTAAAAGAACCTGTGGGAAGCCTTCCTTCATCTTTGACTAATACAACACCCCTATCGTTTGAAGAATAATTAACGGTTCTATTTAACTTAATCAATGGAGTAATTGTTTCACCTAGTGTAATCCTATCTTTAGGATCTGAAACTGGTAATAGTGGTGAATATCTCCAAAGACCATCTACTTTGGAATTTGATATATCGTCTCTTGAGATTTCCTTTTTCAAGGTTTGCAAATCATATCTAACCAACAATGGTCTTCCAGCTTCAGACAAACCATGTATTTTATTTGCTTCATATTTCTTGCCAGTGATTGAGCATTCAAGATGACTTACATAATTTTTTTCCATATTTATTCCTGCTTTTTATTAACTATTTTTACCTGAAATAATATCTATCATTGCTTTGGTAATTTGTTTTGTAGAGCTTTTCCCGCCTAAATCTTTAGGTAAATATTCTTTGTCTGATGTAAGCTTTTCAATTGCAGACATCAACTTTTGTGCAGCTTTAATTTCACCTAAGTTTTCTAACATCATTACTGCAGACCAATAAGATCCTATAGGATTTGCAATCCCTTTTCCCATAATATCAAAAGCAGATCCATGAATTGGTTCGAACATAGATGGATGACGCCTTTCTGGATCTAAATTTCCTGTAGGAGCTATTCCCATAGATCCTGATAATGAAGCTGCTAAATCTGTTAAAATATCAGCATGTAAGTTTGAAGCGACAACGGTATCAATGCTTCTTGGGTCTAAAACCATTCTAGTAGTCATAGCATCAACAAGCATTTTGTCAGTATTAACGTCCCTATAATCTTTTGATATCTGATCGAATATTTCATCCCACATTACCATACCATGTCTTTGAGCATTAGATTTAGTCACTAAAGTTAATAATTTTCTTGGTCTTGATCTCGCTATTTCAAAGGCATATCTCTGTATTCTCTCTACACCTTGCTTTGTAAATAAAGTAACATCCATTGCTGTATCATGACTGTAACCTAAATGTGTTCTACCGCCAATTCCTGAGTATTCTCCTTCAGAATTCTCTCTAATAAAACTCCAATCAATATCTTTTTCATCAACATTTTTAAGAGGAGATGTAATTCCAGGTAAAAGACGTACTGGTCTCAGATTTGCGTATTGATCTAAACCTTGACATATCTTAAGCCTCAGCCCCCAAAGTGTTATATGATCTGGAATTTCAGGCACACCAGCAGATCCAAAGTAAATTGCACTAAAACTCTTAAGTTCTTCAACACCTTCATCAGGCATCATAACACCATGTTTTTTGTAGTACGCTGCTCCCCAATCAAATTGATGAAATTCTATTTTTAAATTCTGGACTGACTTTGAAAGAGCTTTTAAAACCTCAACTCCACTATCTATTACTTCTATACCAATCCCATCACCAGGAATAACTGCAATTTTGTACATCTTTCTCCTTCTTAAATAAATAAATATAAATAATTATAAAAATAGTTTATCTATTAATAACTTAATTATTTCAATATTTAAAAAATTGTTAAATGGCAGCTATCTATAAACTATTGTATCAAATATTAAACTCGCATTTAAAAATCTTAAGTATAATTATAATTTTCTTACTTCTCTCTCCAGTTATTTCTATAATTATATCAAGTTTTCAAAACACATATGATTTATGGCTACATCTTATAAATTCACGTTTAAAATATTATTTATATAATACTTTTATGTTAATGTTAGGTGTTTGTTTAACTACCTTTGTGATTGGAGTTTCTCTTGCCTGGTTGGTTTGCCGATATAATTTTTACATGAAAAATATAATTGAGTGGGCACTACTTTTGCCTCTAGCATTACCGTCATATATAGTTGCGTATTGTTATACTGATTTTTTTGAATATAGTGGTGTTGTTCAGACAATATTAAGAGATTTATTTAATTTTTCTTCACCAAGTGATTATTATTTTCCAGAAATAAGATCTCTTGGTGGAGCGGTGTTTGTAATATCTTTTGTCTTATACCCTTATGTTTATCTAATTACCAAAGTTGCTTTTAAATCTACTCCTTCATCTTTAATTGAGTTTGCTGAGATATCTGGAAAAAATATTTTCTATTTTGTTTCTTTACCTCTGGCTAAACCTGCAATAGTTGCTGGATTATCATTAGTGTTGATGGAAACAGTTTCTGATTTTGGTACAGTAGATTTTTTTGCAGTTGAAACAATTACTCTGGGTATTTTTAACCTTTGGCTTGGAATGAACAATCTAGCCTCAGCATCACAGCTAGCTTTAGTAGGATTTACATTTGTAATTGTTTTACTTGCACTAGAGCTTTATGCAAGAAAAAGACAAAAATTTAACGATCCTAAATTTAACACTCACAATTTTTTTAATATTCAAGTATCTAAATCTAAAAATATTATAATTTTTTCAATATGCGTTATGCCAATATTATTTGGTTTTTTGATTCCAGTGCTTATTTTAATTGAGAATTCTCTAAATTATTTTCACTTAGAAAATTTTAATCAATTATTCACAATCGCCCAAAACTCTTTTTTTATTAGCTTTATTACAGCAACAATCATAATATTATTATCTTTAATTTTAACGGTAAGTATTAAATATCAAAATTTTAAAGGCTTTAATTTTTTATCTACAGTAGCAGGTATAGGATATGCTTTTCCAGGTATAATTATAGCTCTTGGTACTTTATTCTTTATTTCTTTTGTTGAAAAATTTATAAATTTATCATTAGAAATCTTTTCTATTGATCTAAATTTAATCTTAATTGGTTCTTACTTTTTATTAATTTTTGCCTATATATCAAGATTTAATGCTGTTTCATTTGGGGCAATTAATAGCGGAATAAATAGATTACCCCCTAATTTGCTTGAAGCTAGTAGATCACTTGGTAATCCGTTTTGGTATAGTTTTAGGAAGGTTATATTACCGTTATTAAGACCATCTATTTTAACTGCATTTATTCTGGCTTTTGTAGATATTATTAAGGAACTTCCAATAACGTTATTATTAAGACCTTTCAATTTTGAAACATTAGCCACTTACGTATATCAATATGCAAATGATGAAATGCTTGAAAGAGCATCAAGCGCAGCTCTGCTAATAGTGATTATAGGACTTTTACCTATTTTATTTGTTAATAAAATAATAAATATAAATAAAAAAATAATTTAATTTTTTGTAAACTTGTATTAGTTTAGAATTATTATAAATCTTTCTAGGAAAAAAGAATGGCCCAACTTTATGAGAAATGTATAAAAAACGGTCTGAGAATGACATTACCTAGAAAAATTATACTAGAAGTAATCGAGGATTCAATTGATCACCCTGATGTGGATGAAATGTATCGAAGAGCTGTTGAAAAAGATCGTTCAATCTCAATTGCTACTGTGTATAGAACAATCAAATTATTCGAAGAGGCTGGAATAATTGAAAGATTAGATATTGGTGACGGCAGATCTCGATATGAAGAAGCTGGCGAACATCATGAACATCTAATTGATGTTGAAAGTGGTGAAATTATTGAATTTCAAAACGAAGAACTTGAAGAAATGAAAAGACAAGTAGCCCTTAACATGGGATATGAACTTGTAGATCATAGGTTAGAATTATTTGGTAAAAAAATACAAAAATAACATATTTGTTCATTTAATTTCTTTGATTTAAAAAAAAATAATGTATTATTAAGAATGATTATCAGTTTCTTAAAAATATAAAAATGGAAGAAAAAGATAAAATTATAATACTTACAGGAGGTAGCCGTGGCATAGGTCACGCTACATCCAAAAAATTTTGGGATGATGGATGGACAGTAATTACATTTTCACGGTCCGAAGTTGCACCAAAATGTCCTTGGTCTAACAATAAACAATTGCACTTTCAAGTTGACCTTGAAGATGAAATTTCTTTAAACAAAAAACTTAAAGAGTTATCTGAATTTTTAAATGGGAGGCCAGTAAAAGCACTCATTAATAATGCTGCTATTTCTCCAAAAGACCAGAAAAATGAGAGACTTAGTTTTAATGACACATCATTAGAATTATGGCGTAAAGTATTTAATGTTAATTTTTTTGCTCCAATCATTATTTCAAAAGCAATTGTTAATAATCTAAAATCGGCCAATGGTATGATTATTAACGTAACATCTATTGCCAGTGATAATGTTCACCAATTTGCAGGACCTGCTTACGCAACATCTAAAGCTGCTTTAAAATCACTGACAAGAGAAATGGCATCAGATCTTGCCAAAGATAATATAAGAGTAAATGCCATAGCCCCTGGAGAAATTGAAACCTCTATGGTTACTCCAAGTAGCAAAAAATTACTCACAGAGAAGATACCTATGAAAAGATTTGGAACACCCGATGAAGTTGCAGGCGTAATTCTTTCAATGTGTTCAGAAACTTTCTCATATGTTAATGGAACAGAGATCCAGATTAATGGCGGTCAAACTGTCTAAACATCTAGATTATATAAAAATTTCAAAGATAAATATAAAAAAAACAGGACTTGTTTTGTTCCTGTTTTTTTTATTTAAAGGTATAGCTTGGCTATTAGTTGGTTATTTTGGTATTAGTTATTTCTTTTAATCACCAACCCACCTGATCAATTATCATTTGTGCTTTTTTTGCATTTTTAGCAATCTCACTTATTGGTAAGCTATCTGACTTAAATGTACCCCATTCCATTATTTTGCCATCAAGTTTAACTTTAGGATTTACTGGATATTCAAAATTAACATTTGCATAAATTTTCTGTGCTTTTGGCATAGTAAGCCATTCAATAAATCTTAGAGCTTCTTCACTATTTTTTGAATATTTTGCAATAGCCGCACCTGAAATGTTAACATGTTGTCCTCTATTACCCTGGTTATAGAATATTACTTCAGTAGCTCGTGCCCAATTTTTTTGTTCAGGTTTGTTTTCATTAAATTTCATTAATGCAAAATAATACGTATTCATCAAAACTATATCACACTCACCTGAGTAAATTCCTTTTGCTTGTGCTCTGTCATTACCTTTTGGTTTTCTTGCAAAATTTGAAACTAAACCCTCTGCCCATGATTTTGCTTTTGCCTCACCTTTATGTGCAATTATTGAAGCCAATAATGCTCTATTATATGGGTGACTTCCAATTCTTGTACAGATTTTACCCCTGAATTTGGATTTTGCTAAATCTTCAATATCATTAATTTCATTTTTATTTACCCTTTCTTTAGAAATACCTATTATTCGGGCTCTAGTAGATAAACTAACCCATTTTTTGTTTATATCTCTTAAATGATTTGGAACATTTCTATTTATTATGTCTGAGTTAATTTTTTTAACTAAATCCATATCCGCAAGCTCAGATAATCTTGAAATATCAACAGTAAGAATCACATCCGCAGGAGAATTTTTTCCTTCGGATTTGAGCCTTTGCGCGAGGCCCTTCTTAGCGTGTAAAACGTTAAATTTTACTGAAAATTCTTTTTCATATTCTTTAGTAAATGGTTCCAAAAGAGCAGGGCTTCGATAAGAGTAAATATTTATCTCATTTGCACTAGCACGTTGAATTCCAAAAATTAAGATAGATAAACAAAAAATTAAGTTGAAAATACAAAATAATAAAGATTTAAGACTTTTCATTTAAAACACCATTATGTTATTGCGAATCATTATCATTATTATTACTATAACTATTATCAATGTCAAATCAATTTTTTTTAGCCTCCACCTATTACTATACCAGCAGCCAGAACTAGTGATCCACCAAAAACCACTTGAAACACGGCTTTTGTGAATTTAATTTCCATATACTTAGCTTGTATCCACGCAATAGCCCAAAGCTCAACTAGTACAAAAAACATTGCAATCACTGTTGCAACATAAAAGTCAGAAATCAAATATGGAAGTGCATGACCTAACCCCCCTATTGTGGTCATAATGCCTGAGGCAAACCCTCGCTTTATTGGTGAACCTCTTCCTGATATTACTCCATCATCATGCACAGCTTCTGTAAAACCCATTGAAATTCCAGCTCCTATAGATGCTGCTAAACCAACTAATAATGTTGTATGACTATCTTTTGTTGCGAAAGCAGTAGCAAAAATTGGAGCTAAAGTTGATACTGATCCATCCATAAGACCAGCTAAACCTGGCTGGACCCATGTTAAAATAAACTGTCTTTTATCTTTAGTAACTTCCTCTCTGGCACTTCGTGATTTTTGAGCATTTAATAATATCAATTTAGCATTATCTTTCTGCTCTCTACTCATTAATGCTAAGTCAATAAGTAAATTTCTAATTTCAATATTTTGGGATTTTTTAGCAAAGGAATTATAAAATTGTGCAGACATAGTTTCCATTTCAACAATTTCGTTTCTAACTTTTTCAATAGAATTCTTTATTACCAACCATTCTGGTTTTCTTTTGAAATAATTAGCAATTTCTTTTTGGTAAGTAATGCTTAAAGTCTCACCAAATTTTTTTTTGTGTAATTCAACTAATTTTTTTCTATTTTTATTTTTTAAAATAGACATTTGTCTAAACATTTTTGATGTTACTGGGTAATTTATAAGAAAATGAGAAGAATACTCATCATATAATTTTATATCTTCTTCTAA
>CACJFI010000022.1 GCA_902592615.1 uncultured SAR116 cluster alpha proteobacterium
TCGGAGCTAAAACAAGAGACCGTGGCATTCTAGATTTAGATTTTCCAGAATTTAAAATCTCAATCAAAGGCATAATAAACGATCCAGTTTTACCTGTGCCTGTCTGTGCACATCCTAATATATCTCTTCCTATTAAAATGTTTGGTATAGCTTTTTTTTGGATCTCAGTTGGTTCTTTGTATCCTATGTTATGTATAGATGATAAAATTTCATTACACAAACCTAGATCTTTGAATTTCAAAATTATAACCCCACTTAAGTTGTTTTTTTAAAATATTCAAGAATTATGAAAAATTAGTTGAACTCTGAAATTTAAATATCGAAATCATTTATGTTACAAGCATTTTCTTGAATATATTTAAATCTAAGTTCTGGTTTTTTCCCCATAAGAATATTTACCAAACTGTCAACCTCTCTTCTTTTGTCAGCCTCAATAATATCTTTTTTAGGAATAGTTACCCTAAGTAATTTTCTTGTTTTTGGCGACATTGTTGTCTCTTTTAACTGTGTTGGTGGCATCTCACCTAACCCTTTAAAACGACTAATTAATCCTTTACCATTGAATTTTTCATTAATAATTTTATTTTTATTTTCTTCGTTTTGAGCATAAAAGGATTGGTTATTAAAAGTAATCCTATATAGAGGTGGTTGAGCAATGTATAAGTGTCCTCTTTCAATGATTTCTGGATAATTATTGTAAAAAAAAGTTAATAGTAAAGCTGCAATGTGAGCTCCATCAACATCTGCATCTGTCATAATTATTATTTTATTATATCTAAGGTTATCTATGTTTTTAGATTTGCTTTGATCTAGTCCAATAGCTTGTTTTAAGTCATTAATTTCTTGATTTTGTGACATCTTTTCCTTTGTAGCACTAGCAACATTCAATATTTTACCTTTTAGGGGTAACACAGCTTGAGTTATTCTTTCTCTGGCTTGTTTTGCAGATCCTCCTGCACTATCTCCCTCAACTATGAAAAGCTCAGATTCATCAAAATTGTCACTTGAACAATCAGCTAATTTTCCAGGCAAGCGAATTTTTTTTAAATTTGTTTTACGAGAAAAATCTTTTTCCTTTTTTTTTCTTTTTCTTTCTTCATAATTATTAATTGTTCTATTTAATAAATCTTCTCCTACTTCTTTAAAATTTGATAACCAAGTTTCAAACCTATCTTTGATAGCTGTCTCTACAATTTTAGTAGTAAATGTATTCACGAGTTTTTCTTTTGTCTGGCCTTGGAATTCTGGTTCTCTTATAAAAACTGATAAAATAGATCCTGTAGATACCATTAAATCATCATATACAATTTCATTAGCTTTTTTAAAACCTCTTAACTCAGCAAAATTTTTTATAGCTTTTGTCATTGCTATCTTTAAACCAGTTTCATGTGTTCCTCCAAGTGGCGTATGAACGGTGTTACAAAAAGTTTCAGTAAAACCAGTTTCATTGTCCGCAAACCAACTTACAACCCATTCAACTGTTTCATCATCAACATCAACTTTCCCATGAAATAAATGTGAAGTAAAAAATGGAATTGAGGATGTTTTTTGTTTGATATAGTCTAAAATCCCATTGATATAGCAAAATTTTTTAATGGATGGTAAATCACTATATGATTTAAGGAGTGTCTCATCGCATTTCCAATTAATATATACTCCTTTGTAAAGATAAGCCTTTTTTTCAAGCATATTAAAGATTTTAACAGGATTAAATAAATTGTCTTCGCCAAATATTTCAATATCAGGTTTGAAAGTAATAGAAGTTCCATTGTTTCTTTTTGTTTTGTCTTTTCTTCTAAGAGGTGTAGTTGGTAACCCTCGTGAAAATTCTTGAGTATAAAAGTATCCGTTACGTATAACTTCTACCTTCATGAATGAAGAAAGAGCATTAACAACTGAAGCACCAACGCCATGTAATCCTCCCGAAGTTGTATAGTTCTTTTTTGTAAATTTTCCACCAGAGTGAAGAGTAGTCATTATAATTTCTAAGGCTGATTTATTTTTAAATTTAGGATGATTATCTACAGGTATACCTCTACCATTATCTGAAATGATTATTGTGTTATTTACAAGAAGATTTACATCTATTGTAGTAGCGTGTTTAGCAACGACTTCATCCATTGAATTATCAATTATTTCTATTGCAAGATGATGTAAAGCATTATTGTCAGTACCACCAATATACATGCCTGGCCTATGACGTACAGGTTCTAACCCTTCTAAAATTTCAATTTCAGAAGCGTTGTAATTATCTAATAAATTTTTCTTCATACAAACATTTTTACTTTATATAGTGTACAAAATATATACTCATACAACATTTAGCAATATTTAGAAAATATTCAAATAAAAAAACCCAACACGTGGTTGGGTTTTAAAGTCATCTAACCTTATTTAGCTAGAGTAATACATTTTAAATTCAACTGGATGTGGAGCGTGTTCAAACTCAATAACTTCCTCCATTTTTAGATCAATATACGCTTCAATCTGATCTTCTGTAAATACCCCACCTTTGGTCAAGAAAGACATATCTTTCTTTAAAGCATCCACAGCTTCTCTAAGTGATCCACATACTGTAGGAATATTTTGTAATTCATTTTCAGGTAGTTCATAAAGGTCTTTATCCATTGGTTCGCCAGGATGTATTTTATTTTGTATACCATCTAAACCGGCCATTAACATTGCAGAAAATGCTAGATAAGGGTTGGCAGTAGCGTCTGGAAATCTTACCTCAACCCTTTTACCATTCGGGCTCCCAACAAAAGGTATTCTGCAAGAAGCTGATCTATTCCTCGCTGAATAGGCTAAAAGTACCGGCGCTTCAAAACCAGGAATCAATCTTTTATAAGAATTGGTTGAAGGATTAGTGAAACAATTAATAGCTTTTGCATGTTTTATAATTCCACCAATGTAGTGTAAACATGTTTCCGATAAACCAGAGTATTCACCGCCAGCAAATACAGGTTTCCCGTCTTTCCAGATAGATTGGTGCGTATGCATGCCAGTTCCGTTGTCACCTGCAACAGGCTTTGGCATAAAGGTAGCTGTTTGACCAAATGAATGGGCTACGTTATGAACCGCGTATTTATACAGCTGGACATTATCTGCGGTATCGATAAGGGTTCCAAACTTGAGACCTAATTCATGTTGAGATGGCGCAACTTCGTGATGGTGCTTTTCCATTGGAACCCCCATGTCAACTAGTGATAGTACCATTTCGCTTCTTAAATCTTGAGCTGAATCTACAGGTGGAACTGGGAAATAACCGCCCTTGATACCAGGTCTATGGCCCATATTTCCTTCTTCAAAATCACTTCCTGAGTTGTATGGTCCTTCGGTTGAATTTATATTGTAAAATGATGAATTCATTTCAGCTTGGAATTTAACATCGTCAAAAACAAAGAATTCAGGTTCTGGACCAAAATAAGCTGTATCTCCAATCCCTAAACTTTTCATATATTTTAATGCTGATTTAGCTGTTGATCTTGGATCTCTTTCGTATGGATTGCCTGAGATAGGATCTAAAACGTCACAAAAAATAGATAATGTCGGTTGAGAAAAAAATGGGTCAACAATCGATCTTGAACAGTCTGGCATAAGTTTCATATCTGACTCGTTTATAGCTTTCCAGCCAGCAATCGAAGATCCGTCAAACATAAAACCTTCAGCTAATGTTTCCTCGTCAATTGTACTTATGTGCTGGGATAAGTGTTGCATTTTACCTCTCGGATCAGTAAAGCGTAAATCTACAAACTGGATTTCTTTTTCTTTTATAGTATCCATAATTTTTTTTGTGTTTGACATATTATATACTCCATTATTTGTGCGTTATATTGCTTCATTACCTTTTTCGCCAGTCCTAATCCGGATGGCCTTTTCAATTGATGATACAAAAATCTTTCCGTCTCCAATTCTACCTGTCTTAGCAGACTCTTCTATGCATTCAACAGCAGAATCAACAAGTTCATCTTCAACAACAATATCTATTTTGACCTTAGGTAGGAAATCAACAACGTATTCGGCACCTCTGTAAAGTTCAGTATGTCCTTTTTGTCGTCCAAAACCTTTAGCTTCATAAACTGTTAAACCTTGAATACCGATTAATGAAAGAGAATTTTTTACTTCATCTAATTTAAAGGGTTTTATAATAGCTTCGATTTTTTTCATGTGTAACATCCTTACAAAATACATATATTTAAATAATTAATTGACAAAATAAATTTTGTTTAAATTATAGAATATAAAAAAAATGATTAAAAATTAAGCAATAATTTTAATTAAAAAAATCTTTGATTCTTGCAATAGCTTCTTCAATCGCTGATTCTGAATTAGCACATGATAATCTAATGTAGCCTTCACCATATTCACCAAATGAAGTGCCCGCAACAGTAGCAACTCCTAAATTATCTAATAAAATATTTTGAATTTCTACAGAATTTTTCCCTGTTCCAGTTATGTTTGGAAAACAATAGAAAGCACCATTTGGTTTTTGACATGAAAATCCTTTAATTTCATTTAATCTATTAAACATTAAGTGGGCTCTTCTTTTGAAGTGATTATTCATTTCTAACACACAGCTTTGAGGTCCATTTAATGCTTCCAATGCTGCGTATTGAGCGCTTGAATTAACACATGAATGTATATTTACAGCAAGTTTCTCTGCTATTTGATATAATGTGTCTGGGAAAATACCATAGCCTAAACGCCACCCAGTCATAGCATAGGTTTTAGACCACCCATTTAATATAATTAACCTATCTCTAATTTCAGGAAATTTTAACATTGATGTAAAATTAAATTCACCAAAACAGAATTGATCATAAATTTCATCACTCATTAAAACAACATCAGGATATTTTTCTAAACCCTTAACTAACTTTTCCAGTTCATTTTTAGGAACTACTCCACCTGTAGGGTTAGCAGGACTATTAATAATAATTAAACTGGTATTATTATTGATTTTACTAAGAATGTCGTCAGCTGAAAATGAAAAACCTTCGTCTTCTTTTAATTCATAAGGCACTGATTTTGCACCAGAATAATTTATGGCTGACTCATAAATTGGGAAACCTGGATTTGGATATAAAATTTCTTTATTTTTTTCACCCATTAACATTGCCGAAAAAAAAATTATAACCTTACCGCCTGGAACTACCATAATATTGTCTGGCGAAATATTTTGATTGTATCTCTTTTTAATATCATTTGAAACAGCTTCTCTCAGGTTTGGAATACCAGTTGATTGAGTATAACCGTGGTGTCCATCTCTTAAAGCTTTTATTCCAGCTTCAACAATATGTTTTGGTGTTTTAAAATCTGGCTGGCCAATTCCAAGATTGATAATATTTTTCCCTTCAGAAGCTAGCTTATTCGCTTTAGCTAAAACAGTAAATGCAGTCTCAGTTCCAAGATTATAATTCCTAGACGCTAAATCATAATTACTTTTCATTCATTAAACCTTGATTATTTTCAATTTACCAAATATTTATACTCAATTATATATTAAATAAACATATTGTTGAATTATTTAATTTAAAATGAATGATAATGATGCATGATGGCGGGTGTAGCTCAGTTGGTTAGAGCGCGGGTTTGTGGTACCTGAGGTCGCCGGTTCGAAGCCGGTCACTCGCCCCATTCCAATTTTAATCATTCTAACTTGACCTTTGTGCTTTCCTAAGTTAGCTATTTGATAATTAAATTATAATTTTATTAGCGGGCGTGGCGGAACTGGTAGACGCGCAAGATTTAGGTTCTTGTATCGAAAGGTGTGGGGGTTCAAGTCCCTTCGCCCGCACCAAAATTTAAAAATCACTTTCAGTTTTAAGAGGTAAATTAAAATGGCTGTTACTCAAACCTTATCAGAAGGACTAAAACGAGAATTTGAAGTAATAATAACTAAGAATGAAATTGATAAATCAGTTGATCAAAAGCTCGAGACTATAGCTAAAAAAGCAAATCTTCCAGGTTTTAGACCAGGTAAAGTTCCCGTTTCAGTTGTTAAAAATAGATTTGGGAAACAGGTACTTGATGAGGTTTTACGAGAATCAGTCGATACTGCTACAAAAGATACAATGGAAAAAAACAAATTAACCCCGTCTTCTCAACCTAAGATAGAAATATTATCATTTGAGGAAGGTAAAGATTTAAAGGCAAAGTTGTTAGTTGAAATAATGCCTGATTTTGAAATACCAGATCTATCAACTTTAAATATTACTAAACCAACGGTTAAGGTGACAGAAAAAGATATTAATGATGCAGTTGAAAAAATAGCTAATGAAAATACAGATACAAGAGAAATAACTAATGATAGGACTGCAAAAAAAGGTGACACGCTTGTAATTGATTTTATTGGTAAGGTTGATGGTAAACCATTTGAAGGTGGAGAAGCTAAAGCTCACAACTTAAAATTAGGCTCAAAAACTTTTATACCTGGATTTGAAGATGCATTAATTGGATCCTCAAAAGGAGAAACTAAGAAAGTAAAAGTTACTTTCCCAAAAGATTATCAAGCAAAGAATTTGGCAGGTAAAGATGCTGTTTTTGAAACAAAAATAAATAGTATTAGAGAAGATGTTGAAGTTAAGATAGATGATGATTTTGCAAAAAAGTTAGGTCTGAACGATTTAGGAGCATTAAAAAAAGCTGTTTCAGAGCAAATTTCAAAACAGCATCAGCAACAAAGTCGAGATAAAGCAAAAAGACAAATATTAGATAAATTAGCTGATTTAGTTTCTTTTGATCTACCAGAGACTTTAGAAAAAGAAGAATACAACAATATTTGCAAAGCCATGAACCCTAATTCAAAGCCAGATACAGGTAAAAGTGAAGAAAAAAATCCAGACCCTGATAAAGGCATGTCAAAAGAAGAAAAATTAGACGCATCTGAAATTGCAAAAAGAAGGGTTAGACTGGGATTATTACTTTCAGAAATAGGAAGAAAAAACAATATCAAAGTAGAAGAAGAAGATACAAGGAATGCAATGATGAAAGAAATACAAAAGTATCCAGGGCAAGAAAAGCAAATTATGGACTACTTGAAGTCTAATCCTGAAGCTCAACAGCAACTATCTGGTCCAATTTTCGAAGATAAGATAATAGATTTTATTTTAGAATTAGCAAACATTAAAGAAAAAATAGTATCCGTTGAAGAACTTTACAAAGAAGATGAAATGGATTTGAAAAAAGAAGCTACAAAAGCAAAAAAATCAAATAAGGTTGTTGATAAAAATAAAATAAAAAAACAGACAAAAAAAATATCAAAAAAATCTTGATTTAACAAAAAATTATTATTTGAGGAGTTTAAAAATATGATCGAAAAAAACTATAATACTGTTTCTTCAATTAATGAAATTAGCGCATTAGTTCCAATGGTAGTAGAACAAACAAGCCGAGGAGAAAGGTCGTATGACATTTATTCAAGACTTTTAAAAGAGAGGATAATTTTTCTTGTGGGTCCTGTTGATGATAATTTAGCATCATTAGTCTGTGCTCAATTGTTGTTTTTAGAAGCAGAAAACCCAAAAAAAGACATATCAATGTACATAAACTCACCAGGAGGTGTTGTTACCTCTGGATTGTCGATATATGATACAATGGAGTATATTCGTCCTGATGTTTCAACACTTTGTATTGGTCAGGCAGCAAGTATGGGATCGTTATTATTGACTGCAGGTGCAAAAAATAAGAGATACTGTTTACCTAATGCGAGAATTATGACACATCAACCTTCCGGAGGTTTTCAAGGTCAAGCAAGTGATATTGAAATACATGCTAAAGAGATTATTAATTTACGATCAAGGCTAAATGGAATTTATGTTAAGCATTCTGGCAAGAAAATTGCAGAAATTGAAACTTTAATGGATAGAGATACTTTTTTATCACCTGAAGACGCTGTAAAGATTGGTTTAATAGATGAAGTTGTTGAGAAAAGGCCTAGTACTAAGTAAGGATTATTATTATAATTATATTGCTTTTTAAAATAAACTTATGGAATATAAAATAATAAAAGTATAGAGGTTGAATTATGGATGAACAAAAGAACGATGGAAAAAATAAAACAACTTTATATTGTTCATTTTGTGGTAAAAGTCAACATGAGGTAAAAAAGCTAATTGCTGGACCTACTGTTTTTATTTGTGATGAATGTGTTGAACTTTGTATGGACATTATTAAAGAAGAACATCAATCATCAATTACAAAAAACAAAGAAGGCATCCCTTCACCCGCAGAAATTTGTAAAATATTAAATGATTATGTTATTGGTCAAACAAAAGCAAAAAAAGTTCTTTCTGTAGCTGTTCATAATCATTACAAAAGATTAGCAAATATAACTGATGTAAATGACATTGAAATTTCAAAATCAAATATCCTACTAGTAGGACCAACTGGTTGTGGAAAAACTTTACTTGCACAAACTTTAGCCAAAATATTAGATGTACCTTTTACAATGGCTGACGCAACAACACTTACAGAAGCTGGTTATGTTGGAGAGGATGTTGAAAATATAATATTAAAGTTACTACAAGCCTCTGACTATAATGTTGAAAGAGCTCAGAAAGGTATAGTCTATATAGATGAAGTTGATAAGATTTCAAGAAAATCTGAAAATCCATCTATTACAAGAGATGTTAGTGGAGAAGGTGTACAGCAAGCTTTACTTAAAATTATGGAGGGTACTATTGCAGCTGTTCCACCACAGGGGGGGAGAAAACATCCTCAACAAGAATTCCTTCAGGTAGATACCACGAATATTCTTTTTATTTGTGGTGGGGCCTTCGCAGGTTTGGATAAATTAATTTCAAATCGAAATAAGGGCTCTTCTATTGGTTTTGGCGCTAAAATAATTAATTCACAAGAAAACACGACGGCTGAAATGCTTGAGGACGTAGAGCCAGGTGATCTAGTCAAATATGGACTTATTCCTGAATTTGTAGGGAGATTGCCTGTTCTAGCATCATTAGAAGATCTTGATGAAGAAGCTTTGGTTACAATTTTAACAAAGCCTAAAAATGCTCTTTTAAAACAGTACCAAAAATTATTTGAAATGGAAAATACTAATCTAGAATTTAGAGAAAATGCCTTAAAAGCAATTGCTCAGAAAGCTATAAGTCTTAAAACTGGAGCAAGAGGTTTACGTTCTATAATTGAGAACATACTAATGGATACCATGTTTGAATTACCTTCTGAACCTGACATTAATGAAGTTGTTATAAATGAAGAAGTCGTAACAAAAGGTACTAAGCCTATTTTAGTTCACGAAAAAAAGACAAAAGAAATAAAAAGTTCTATTTAATATTTTTGGAACTTGAAGTTTAGAAAAAAATTATCATTTATATTATTGTAAATCCACCATTTTCTGAAGGAAATAGCTTTGACTAATACTACATACCCCATATTACCTTTAAGAGATATTGTTATATTTCCAAATATGATAGCCCCATTATTTGTAGGAAGAGTTAAGTCGATAAATGCTCTTGAAACAGTGATGGAAGAGAATAAAGAATTAGTTTTATTAACCCAAAAAAAATCTTCAACCGAAGATCCTACTGATAAAGACTTATTTGAAATGGGTACTCTAGGGACAATACTACAAATGCTTAAGTTACCTGATGGAACAGTTAAAGTATTAGTTGAGGGAAAATTTAGGTGTAAAATTGAAGAAATAAATACTTCAGATGATTATTTAAGCGCAAAACTAAATATATTAAAAACAGATATTTCGTTTAAAGGCAATCATAATGATATTATTAATAATCTGAAAAACATGTTTGAAAGATTTTGCAAACTTAATAGTAAAATTAACTCTGACATTTTAACAACAATATCTGATATTGATAACTTAGATGTTTTATCTGATACAATTGTAAATCATCTAGTTTTTTCCATTGATGAAAAACAGTCTTTCCTTGAAATGATTGATCCAGTCAAAAGAGCTAAAAATCTTTCTTTAAAAATCGAAAAAGAAATCGATATGCTCAGTTCAGAAAGAAAGATTAGAAGTAATGTAAAAAAACAAATGGAAAAAACACAAAGAGAATATTACTTAAACGAGCAGTTAAAAGCTATACAAAAAGAACTTGGTACATCTGAGGATGGAAAAAATGAATTTGATGAATTTGAAGATCAAATTATAAAAGCTAAGTTAAGTAAAGAAGCTAAAGAAAAGGCATTATCTGAATTAAAAAAATTAAGAAATATGAGTCCTATGAGCGCCGAAGCTACAGTTGTTAGGTCATATATTGATTGGCTGGTTTCTATTCCATGGAAGAAAACAAACAAAGTTAAATCTGATATAGTTAATGCAAGAAAAATTTTAGACGATGATCATTATGGTTTAGAAAAAGTTAAGGATAGAATTATTGAATTTCTTGCTGTTCAAAAAAGAACAAAAGAAGTTAAAGGCCCAATTTTGTGTTTAGTAGGTCCACCAGGAGTTGGTAAAACTTCATTGGGAAAATCAATTGCAAAAGCTACTGGCAGACAATATATAAGGATGGCTTTGGGTGGAGTGCGAGATGAAGCAGAAATCAGAGGGCATAGAAGAACTTATATCGGCTCATTACCAGGTAAAATTATACATGGTATGAAAAAATCATCCTCAGTTAACCCATTGTTTTTATTAGATGAAATAGATAAGTTAGGTAATGATTATAGAGGTGATCCTTCTTCAGCTTTATTAGAAGTTTTAGATCCAGAACAAAATAAAACATTTCAAGACCATTACCTTGAAGTTGATTATGATTTGTCAAAAGTTTTCTTTATAACAACTTCAAATACGTTAAACATGCCGCAAGCTTTATTGGATAGAATGGAAGTTATTAGACTGTCCGGATATACAGAAGATGAAAAACTTGAAATTGCAAAAAGACATTTATTGCAAAAACAAATGGATAATTGCAAACTTAAAAAAACAGAGTTTTCGATTAATGAAGAAGCATTAAAAATGATTATTCAATCATACACTAGGGAAGCTGGTGTTCGAAACTTAGAAAGACAATTAGCTAAATTAACTAGAAAAGTTGTAACCTTAATTGAAAAAAATGAATCAAAATCAATTTCTGTAACTAAAAATAATTTACCTGATTTATTAGGTGTTCCCGTTTTTCAAAGACTTGAGATAGAAAAAGAAGATTTAGTTGGGATCACTACTGGACTGGCTTGGACTGAGGTTGGAGGCGAACTATTGTCTATAGAAGCTGTAAAGGTAAAAGGTAAAGGCAAAGTATCTGCAACTGGAAAACTGGGTGATGTGATGAAAGAATCAGTTCAGGCTGCTGAATTTTTTATAAGATCAAAAGCTTTTTCTTTTGGTTTAGACCCTTTTGATATTGAAAAATTAGATATTCATGTACATGTACCTGAAGGAGCTACTCCTAAGGATGGTCCCTCTGCAGGTGTTGCTATGGTTACTAGTATTGTCTCAGCTTTGACAGACATAAAAGTTAAAAAATCTGTTGGTATGACTGGTGAAATTACTCTGAGAGGAAGGGTTTTACCAATTGGTGGTTTGAAAGAAAAACTATTGGCCGCTAAAAGAGGTGGGATTAAAACTGTGTTAATTCCAACAGATAATAAAAAAGATCTTATTGAAATACCCGATAATATTAGAAACAAATTAAAAATTATACCAGTTAGTACTATAGATGAAGTTATATCAAATGCTTTATTAGATGCTCCACAGGAGTTAGGTATATTAGAAGCTAGTAAAATCAGTAAAAATGAGGATAATAATACAGATAAAACAAGTATTTCTCATTAATTACTTAATTTTTTATTTTCTTCATAATAATTAGCTTTATTTTCTAGAGTTATTGGTTAATATCTACGTAATTTAATACTAACAAATTACGGAGGTACGAATGAATAAAAATGAACTAGTTGCAAGTGTTGCTGACGCGTCAGGTCTTTCCAAAGTAGATGCTGCAAAAGCAGTTGACGGGGTTTTTGACTCAATTGCCAGTACTTTAAAATCAGGTGGTGATGTACGCATAGTTGGTTTTGGGACTTTTTCTGTTGCTAACCGTGCCGCTACAACTGGTAGAAATCCCAGAACAGGTGAAACTATTCAAATTAAAGCGTCTAAGCAACCTAAATTTAAAGCTGGTAGCCCTTTGAAAGATGCTGTTAACAACTAATGATTATAAGATTTCAATCTGGCGTCTTATTTATAAGACGCCTTTTTTAAAACTAGCCCTCTGCTTGATTGCTATTTTTTCATCGTTCATTTGTCCATCATAAAAACTTAATGGTAAAAGAAATTCTCCAAAAATTTCAATTAACTCTCTATCTTTTAGCAAAAATTTAGGGTTTTTAGGTGACCCATATTTTTCGTTACCTAAAGAAAAGGTTTCGTAAAATAAAAATCCGTCTTTTTTAAGTAAGTTTATTAATTTTTTTATTTTAGGTCTGTATAGGTAATTAACAACTATAATAACATCATAATACTCTTTAGTTAATGGCCATTCTACTGAAGTTTCGAGATCGAAACATATTGAATTAATATTTTTAAAATTTTTATATTTATTTAATTTTTCTTGATCTCTATCAATAGCTGTTACCATAATATTCTTTTTAGATAGTGGGATGCAATTTCTTCCATTTCCAGAAGCAAAATCTAAGAGATTTATTTTTTTTTCAATCTTTAAAGTGTTTATTTGATCTAATATCCATTTTGATTGCATTAAACAATTTTCCCAAATTCAAAATTTTATTCATTAAATTAATAAGTTAATTATTGTCTTTGTTAAAAAAATTACGTATAAATTTTCTCGTAAGGGCGGTTAGCTCAGTTGGTAGAGCATCTCGTTTACACCGAGAGGGTCGGCGGTTCGAGACCGTCACCGCCCACCAAAATTTTCACAATTTTTTATATAATTCTCTAATAGTCATTAACCGATTTTTGTTGTTAAATGATTATTTAGTGATTTTAGTAAGTGGAGCGGATAAATGTCAAATTCAAAAATGCCTGTTTGTATGATTACTGGTTTAGGTGAAGGAACAGGAGGATTTACTGCTAGGAGATTTGCAAAAGCTGGATATAGAATAGCAATGTTAGCAAGAACTGAAGAAAGATTAACAAAATTTGAAAAAGAATTACCTGGTTCAAAAGGATATATATGCGATGTATCTGACTTAAAACATTTAGAGGATGTTTGTAAAAAAATTAAAAATGAAATGTCTGCTCCAGAAATTCTTATACATAATGCGGTCAAAGGAAACTTTGAATATTTATTAAAAGGCAAACCAGAATGGTTGGAAAAGAACTTTAGAATTAATACAACTTCACTTATGTATTTATCCCATTTTTTGATACCAGATATGCTGAAAAATAAAAAAGGAGCTATTATTGTAACAGGTAATACTGCAGCACACAGGGGAATGGCAATGACACCTTATTTTGCTCCTACGAAAGCTGCCCAAAGAATTCTTGCACAATCATTAGCTCGTGATTTTGGCCCTAAAGGTATTCATGTTGCTTATATTACAATAGATGCATCAATTAACACTCCCTGGACCAGAGACAGAATAGAGCACCAAAAAAATAAAAATGACATTGAATTTGCTCAACCATGTGACATAGCTGAAGAAATCTTTAGAATTTCACAACAAAAGCGTTCTGCTTGGTCATTTGATGTAGAATTAAGACCTGATATAGAAAAATGGTAGTTTAATCTACAAATGCCTTTTCTAAAACAAATTCTCCTGGATTATTATTAGCACCCTCACGAAAGTTCTTTTCTAGCATAATTTTTTTAAGATCAGTATTTAAGCCCATTGACCCACAAAACATAAATCTATCATCTGATGAAATTGACTTTATTTTTAAATCACTAAATAATTTATTTGATAAAATAAGTTCAGTTATCCTGCCTTTGAAGATATAATCATCTCTAGTTGTAGAATGATAACTTAATAATTTATTATTTATAAAGTCTTTTACTAATTCACCATCCTTACATTCTTGAAGTATACTTAGACTATACGATAATTCATTAATTCTTCTGCATGTATGAGTTACGATTATACTTTCAAATTTTTCATAAGTTTCTGGCTCTCTTATAAGTGATGCAAATGGTGCAAAGCCAGTTCCTGAAGAAAGTAAAAATAATCTTTTTCCAGGTTTCAATGTATCTAATACAAGTGTACCTGTTGATTTAGGCATCATGATAATTTCATCACCGATTTGTATTTTTTTTAATTTTGAGGTTAAGGGTCCATTTTTTACAATAATTGAATAAAACTCAAGTTCTTCAGACCAACTTGGCGAACAAATTGAGTAGGCTCTTAATATCGGTTTATCATTATTATCAAGAAGGCCAATCATAACAAACTCACCTGATCTAAACCTAAAACTTCTTGGTCGAGTAATTCGAAAAGAAAATAAATTTTCAGTCCAATGTTTGACGTATGTTACTTTTTGAAAATGTTTTGAAAATTTTGACAAAATTTTATCCTAGGTAAAATTAAACACTATCTAATAATGATTTAGTCAAGCCGAGTAAAGCTAATTTATAATTAGGATATTTGAAATTATAACTAATCTTTTTATTAATAATATTACTTTTTACAGTCCTATTTACTTCATAGAAAGATTTCAACATTTCAGAGACTTTTGTAGGATCGTATTTTATAAGTTTTGGTTTTACTAAATTTAGTTTGTTAGTAACGAATTTTATTGCATCATAACTACTTACTTTTTTTTGATCACTTATATTTAAAATTTTTTCTTTACAGTTTTTATTTAAATATTGAAGGGTTATTAATGACAAATCTTCTACATGTATCCTGTTTGAAATATAATCCTTTTTAACTATAATTTCATTATCTCCATTGAGATATTTAATCATAGGGTGTCTGTTTGGGCCATAAATACCTGATATTCTAAATATTGATGTCTGTGAGTTTGTTTTAACCCACTCGTTTTCGCATTTAAGTCGTGTCAAACCTCTTTGATGTATTGGAGATGGTTCTGAGCCTTCGTCTACAATTCCGCTTCCATATACTGATGTTGCAGAATAATAAATAATAATGTTCTTATTTAAAGAAATGGACTTTCTATATTTTTTTAAAACGGGATCCCAGCCTTCTTCATTGAACGGCACAGTCGAAACAACATTTTCATTAGTTAATTTTTTTTCAACATTGTTGCTATCGAAAAAATTTAGGTAATGTATATTTTTTTCAGGACTTGAAATGTTTCTTGTGATTATTGAAACTTCATAATTGTTTTTTAGAGCATCTTTGGCTAAATACTTTGCTGTGTAGCCATTACCAATAATTGTTAATTTCATCATTCAATTTTTCTACTTGCGTTTTTTGTGTAATTAATCTTAATTATTAAATGTTTATGGTGCTTCGAAGATTTCTTCAAGCTTAAAATGGGAATTTGGTAATTCACTTGAATTATAAGCCAAAGCTGTCCCCGCAACTGTAAATGCTGAGTAAGGGCTATGATGCCACTGGATTTTTCTGGGAAGGCTGCCTAAACAATGAAGCATAAGCCAGGAGACCTGCCATAGACTGTCGCTTTGTCAACTTCCGGGAAGAGTAGATGGCACGTGTAAATTTATCGTCTAGCGACTAAATTATTTGAGCTTGCGCTCTTAACTTATTTTGCTGGGAGGTAAACATGGTATACATAATCCTATTAATTTTTTCTATTTTAATTAACATAAGTTACTCTTTTGGTGATGAAAATGAACCTATTAGGATTTCTATTTATCCCTCACGAATAGCAGATACTGGGATCGGGAGTAATAAAATTACAATATCTAAAAACGAAATAAAAGAAACCAACGCTAAAAACTTACCAGAATTACTATCATTACAACCTGGCATACAAACAATAGGTCTCTATGGGGGAATAGATAATACCAAAGCCTCTATCGGTATTGGTGGATTTGGAGAACAAGCTGCAATGAATACAGCTGTTTTTTTAAATGGAGTTAGAATTAATAATATTAGCATGGCTACAGTTAATTTTGGAAATATTCCTTTAGAAAATATTGAAAAAATTGAAATTATTAAAGGTGGAGGTGCCAGTGTTCTATTTGGAGATGGAGCAGTAAGTGGAGCAATTAATATTATAACTGACAAGAATATTTTACAAAAAAGTTATTACAGAATTGATCAAGAATTAATGTCTTACAATGGAAGAAAAACTAATATATTCGCTTCAAAGAACATAAAAAATGTTGGTATCCAATTTAATCATAACTACAGTAGAAGTGATCAGTACAGAGATAATAATGATTACAAATTAGATTCAACCTCAATAAACTTGTCTTCTATGGGAGATAAGGGTACTTTTACTTTTTTGAACTTTAAAAAATTTGATGAAGATATAAGGTTACCAGGTGGTATTTCTCGAAGTGACTATTTCACAAATTCAAAACAAACTAAGGAGAGTTTTTCTTTTGCAAGAGATGAATTTTCTTCAATAGAGTTTGGGTATAATGGATTTTATCTTGGAGAAATTGAAACTAGTGGGTTGGTGAGTTTTTCTGAAAAAGTCTCTACAAGCTATTTTGATTACAGCAGATATTATAGTGGAAGTCATTCAAATGACACATCAAATCAATATAATTACGACACAATACAAGGTTATAAAAAGGGCCAATATAAAAGCACTTTATTTAATCAACCTATTAGTTATAAAATGGGAATAGATTTTTATGATTCTTATTATTCAGACAAAGTAATTACTGGGACATATTACAAAAGAACCGCTAATCAAGTTACTTTAGATCCGTGGTTTATAAGCCAAATATCATTTAAGAATGATTTTGATTTTGAAGCAGGTGCGCGACATCATTTTTATGAATTAGATATATATAATGAAACTACTCTAAAAACAAAACTACATGACAAATCTACTAATACAAACGCTTGGTCATTCGGCGGAATTAAAAAAATTAATGAGTTTAATGTATTGAATTTAAAATTATCTAAAAGCTTTCGTTCTCCAAAAGTTGACGAAGTTCTTCATTATGGAGGTGTTATATCTGATGTTGAACACCAAAATTCCAAGATGGTTGAAATTGGACATATGATTAAACTTAATAAAACTAAAATTAAAACTAATCTTTATAAGTCAAAGATGAATAATTTAATCTATTACGACTCAAGTGCTTTTGTAAATAAGAATTATGGAGAAACAACTCATCAAGGTTTTGATGTAAAAACTGTCACTAGAACTGATAATTTTATATATAATCTCAATGTTTCAAATGTAACTTCAGAATTTGACACTGGATCAAATAAGGGTAAGCAGCTACCTATGGTAGCAAATTGGAAAAGTGAAGCTTCTGTAAAATATAATTACGACAAATACTTAAATTTTTCATTTGCTAATCAATTTGTTGGATCTAGGTACCGAATTGGTGATGAAAGTAATACTAGTCAAAAATCTAAAAGTTATAATATTCACAACGCAGCTATGAATTATAAATTGAATGATTTAGATATATCACTTAATATTAATAATATTTTTGACAAGAAACATTATCATTACGAAACATCTGGTGGTGTTTATCCTCTATCTCAGAGAAATATGTCATTAAAGTTTAAATATTTATTTTAAAATTTAATTGTGAGGGAAAATGATTAAAAATTTAAAAATACTTTTTGGTTTTTTCTTAACTATGATGTTTTTTAGATACATACCACATTTGCCTAATTTTACGCCTGTTTTAGCTATGACTTTTTATGGGACAATTATATTTGGCAGATCTTCACTTATATATATCCTTTTAGCTTATGCTATTAGTGACTTATTTATTGGTTTTCATAATCAATTAATTTGGACTTGGGGTAGTTTGTTTTTAATTGGTTTTATAGGTCCTTATTTTAAAAGTTTGTTTGGAAGGTTTACTGGAGTTTTCCTCTCATCATTAATATTTTTTATGTTAACAAATTTAGGTGTTTTTCTAAGTGGTTATTATGGTTTCGGGTTTCAATCATTACTTTTGTGTTATACTCTAGCAATACCATTTTTCACAAATACTATTCTGAGTACTTTGATTTTTTCTATTTTAATAGATTTTTTCATATTCTCAAAATATTTTAATTTTGTTCCAGTTATTAAAAATAAAACAAATTAACTTTGAGAATCGATTTTTTCGTTTATTCTTTTCTTGACCAATACTTTATCTACCTCTATCAAGTATTATGAAACCTTTAGAGGGGGTGTAGCTCAGTTGGTTAGAGCGCCGGCCTGTCACGCCGGAGGTCGCGAGTTCGAGTCTCGTCACTCTCGCCATTACATTTTATATAATATCAATGGCTTATCCCTTAAAATACCTCTCCCAAAACTAACATAAATTTGGTTTGTACACATTTTGTACACATTTTTTGCTTTTACCTATCATTTCTTGGTTAATTTTGTCTATGAATTCGGTAATTTTATCATTAGGTATTTTAGGTATTAATGTTAATGGTTTGTTAACTTTTTTATTTTGCCTTTATAATACATAAATTTTATAATTTAATTTAAAGCTGAAGTTAATTAAGATAATAAGGGTTTTAAATGTCATCAATTCAACAATTTTCAGCTGAAACTCCAACAATTAATCATTTATTGGAGGAAATAGAGAATGGTAAATTAGGGCTACCTGATCTTCAAAGACCTTTTGTATGGAATAGAACTAAGATTAGAGATCTTTTAGACTCATTATATAAAGGATTTCCTTCTGGTTATTTTTTGTTTTGGGAGACGCCTAAAGACGTTGAAAGTCACTCAATAGGCTCAGAAACAAATCAAAGACCACAACAAAAAATGATTGTTGATGGTCAACAAAGATTAACTAGTTTGTTCTCAGTTCTAAAAGGAAAAAAAATTATAAATGCTGATAATGAGGAACAATTAATTCAAATTTCATTTAATCCATTAACTGAAGAGTTTGCAGTAAGAAATTCATCATCTGAGAAAAATCCTTTTTTTATAACTAATATTTCTGAGATATGGATATCTGGGATAGGAAGTTATGATTATATAAATAAATTTCTAGAAAAAGTTTCTAAAAATAAATCAATTTCTGAAGAAGAAAAAAATAAAATAGCAAGAAACATTCAAAAGCTTGAGAATATTCAAAACTACAAGTTTTCTGTTTTAGTACTCTCTGAAACCATGGAGATAGATACAGTAGCTGAAGTTTTTCAGAGAATTAATTCAAATGGTATTCCGCTCAATTCTGCTGATTTTATTTTGACACTTATGTCCGTATATTGGGTTGAAGGAAGACATAAATTAGAGGATTTTTGCCGATCAGCTAAAACTCCTGCAAATAACAAACAGAGTAGCTCATATAATGTTTTTCATTCTCCATCACCTGATCAAATGCTAAGAGTAGCTATTGGACTTGGATTGAAAAGAGGAG
>CACJFI010000023.1 GCA_902592615.1 uncultured SAR116 cluster alpha proteobacterium
GATAAAAATTTAATCTAGCTTAGTTCTGTAGAAATTATATTACCTAAATTTTGTAATTTATCTCTTAAAATAAGTTTTATATTATTTTGATTGGCTATTGTTTTGCAACCTTGGGTTGGCTTTGAAGTATTAGAAATTACGTATAAAAGAGGGTTGTTGAGCTCTCTGTAATTTTGTTTTGCATGTAAGAGTTCTTCACAACTTTCATGTGACACAGATCTGTTTATATTTGTCCTGTGTTTACATTGAATTAAAGCAGATTTGTTTGATCTTGAGTTTGTTACTATCACGTCAGCACCATAATCGTAGCTAGCCTGAGTAAGTTGTGCTCTAAGGTAATTATACACCTCAAGTTGGGATTTCACATATCTTTCAAATTCTAACGGATCCATTGTATCTATATCTTCAAGTGATAATGAAGTATCAGTTTCTCCAAGTAAACTACTTGTAAAGTCAGAGGGGTTTATAGAAGTTGGAACAAATACACCTTTTGCAATATTCCTCTTATTAACAAGAATATTGTTTAATACTAAGTCAAATGAACTTGCATCTAGCATTCGATGCTTTGCTAGTGGAGTTATAACTCTTACTGGCTTTGTTTGCCCAATTCTATAGGCTCTATCTGTACATTGATCCTCAACAGCTGGATTCCACCATCTTTCTAGATGAATAACGTTGTTAGCCGCTGTGAGTGTAAGGCCAACTCCTCCTGCCTTAGGAGATAATATCATCACATCAAAACCAGTTGGATTAGTTTGAAATGTATTAACATATTCTTGTCTAGAAGGTCCTTTTACTAAGCCGTTAATAATCAATGGAGTATGTGTCATTCTATATTTTTCACGAATAACGCCAGCTAAAATTGGCTGCATTGACCTTCTTTCAAGAAAAATTAACACTTTTTCGTTTTTCTCTTTTATTCTATCTAGCTCTTCAAATGTGATTTTCATTCTTGCAGAAGAATTTATAAAATCATTAATACTTAACCGGTCAGCCTGTTCAGGCATTGGATGTAATGATATATTTCTAAATTGGTGAATGGCTTGTATTGTTGATATTTGATCAGACTTTAAATTATTATGAGCATTTGAATACGCGTCGTTTTGTAAGTTTTCCATTAATTTGGTTGTATCAGAGCTATCAACTAAAGTTTTTTCAGGTAAGTCGTCTTTTATAACCTCATCTTTCATTCGTCTCAAAACAAAAGGAGGATGTTTTTTATTGCTTTCCAGTAATAACTTTGAAAGTTCCTTTAGTTTTTCAATGTCGTCTTCAGGATATTCCTCTAAAAAGTTTTTGAGTGTATACGGTAATCTTGCAGGTGAGAGAATATCCAGTATTTGCCAAAGATCTGCAAGTGAGTTTTCTACGGGGGTGCCTGTCAAACCAATTGCAAAATCTGAATTAATTATTTTTGTTGTTTTTGTTAATAAACTTCTTGGATTTTTAGCTTTTTGAATTTCATCGTATACAACGCATGAAAAATTTATTCCAGCAAGTGAGGTACTATAATCTCTTAGTGTTTCATAGGTAGTTAACACCCAATCGAAAGTAAAAATTTCTTCAATATCCAAAGTGGATCTTCCATGCAAAATATCATTGCCTTTGGACGTTTTAAACTCTTTAAGCGTGTTGCCATATAACCTGCACAACAAACCTAAACCTCTATTAGTCAAATGCTTATTATGCTCATCTTCCCAATTTTTTAATAAACTTACAGGAGCAACTATTAATACTGGTTTTTTTTCTGTGACTATTTTTTCTTGTTTTAATAAAGAAAGAAAAGTAAGCGATTGAAGTGTTTTTCCTAAACCCATATCATCAGCCATTAGTACGCCTGGCATTCCTTGGTTATAAGAGGCTACAAGCCATTTCAAACCTTCTTCTTGATGTTTTTTTAAAGTGATTTCTGGATTTATATAATCACTCTTTAAATTATTAATTAATTTATTTCTTTTACGAATAGTGAGCTGAAATTTTATATCTTCAAAATTTTCTTCAGTTAGAAGTATGAAAGGACCTTCTTTTTTCTCCTTTTCTTTTTCTTCTCCCTCTGGTCTATCAATATCACTATAAGGCAGTAATCCTTTTAATTGATCAAGGAAATTAGCATCTGTGTTAATTTTTACTCCGTTTATTTCTGTAATGTTATTAGACTCGTCTATATTTTTCTCAATTGTTTCAATTACGTCTTTTAGATCGTCTTTTGGAAACGAAACAATCTTGTTTTGAATTTCGAAATGATAACTATCAGATGACCACTCATTAGCTTCTTTAGCCAACCATGGCAGTTCAGGGGGCTCCCATATTCCTAATCCAGTAACCCGTTCTGAAAACTGTCTTGTTTCTATAAATAGCCTGTCTATATCGTTTCTGTTATCTTCTGCTTCAGTGTCCGTTTCAGCATTTTTTTCTTTAATTGTTTCCTTGATATATAATTGAGGGTTTCTCAAAAACTTTCTTTTTTCTTCAACTTTATTTGACTTGGATATTTTATGGACTACTGAGAGGGCTTCTCTCAATGTGGGGTCTATAAACAGATAATTCCCAGATCCTAAAAGGTATGTTTTTTTAACTTCGTCAATTTTCTTAAAATGAGATAAAAAAGCTCTGGCTTCGTTCTCATCAAGGATTTGTTCGTCTTCTTCAATTATCTCTTCAGTTTCAGAAACTCTATCTTTAATTTGTTTGTTAAAAAGAACAGGATTTATTTCAGGTGAGTTATAGTTGCCTTTAATATTTATTGAAAACGCAGAAGCATGCTGCATGGTAATATTTTTAATTTGTCCTTCGAAAAATATTTCTTTAGATACCTTTTCGGGCAAGTAAGTCTTAAGAGTTGATATAAAGTTTGTATTTCTATCTAAGCTAAATGTTTCACTAGAATTTTTAAAATTATCAATGGTTTCCCAAACTTTGAATAAATTATACGGCAATAAAAAAGTATTGTTACCACCTTTAACAAAGCAACCATTTCTCTTAACAGGCCATGGATTTGATCCTCTTAAAATAGATATCCAAATTTTAAATTCACTCTGTGTAAAATTTCCTTTTGTATTAATTTTCATTTTGAAAGGAAGTTTTGTTGGTAAATTTATTGCTTTGGATTGTTGATCACTTAATGAAGATACAAAATCAAAACCTAAAAAATAACCAGAGTTATCAGATAATTTTTTAAAATTAGGATCATTCTCTAGTACTTTATTCTCAATAATTGAAACTATTTCGAGTTGTGATACATCAGTAAGACCATTCCATTCATTCAAAGAACACTTTTGATTATTCTTTTTCAAATAAAGTTCAATTCCATTTTCAACTTCATTATAATGAAAAGTATTAGACATTTTGATACTAAATCCTTATCCCTGTTTCTCTTCGAATATATCTTTCTACTTCAGAAACCCAGTACCCCTTATGTACTTTATGCCAGTCAGAATTTGATCTTAGAGAAGCAGCTGTATAAAGACTTCTTAAAAACCTTGGTTTTTTTGAATTTTCCTCTGTCCAAGCTCTAAAGCTTCCACTATGACTCCACTCAGCTATAGTAAGTCCATTTGATAATTTCATTAGTAACACCGATTGATCTGATGTAGCACCACTGAGATCTGCCCATCTAAGAACTTTTGCTTCTTCGTCATTTTTTTTCATCTGTCTAGCAGTCGATGACGGGCCTTTGCCTAGAATAACCTCTGCGTCAATTATATGATCTCCTTCAAAATAACGTTGCCAAAGATCTTTTCTAGGTTTGAACTGATGATCAGCATGTTGCTCAATTATTTTGAAAAACATGTCAATTGTTTGAAATACAAGCCATTTTTTAACAATTAAAATGCATTTCTCTCTTACCTTTTGACCTCCAAACTTTTCTGGTATTTCAGGCCATTTTGATTGATTAATTCTTGGATCTCCAAAACTGCCAATAAATAAGTTTTGAAGTTCATTTTTTTTTGCAGAAGAAATTTCAATCTGATCAAGAGGTTCTAGATAGCATAACATTGCAGCTGAACCATTTATTTCTCTAAACTTGCCTTCTGGTGCTAAAATTTTAAGGAACATACTAAAGTTATCAAAATTATCTTGGTAAAATTCTTTACTTATTTTTTGGGCACATTTTAATATTGAATCCTTTACAAGAGAACTAGAAAGAAAAGCGCCGCGAAAATTCATTTTTTGTAGAATATTTGTACTATTTTTTTCATTTATAATTTTATTACTGATATTGTCAGTTGCATTTTTTACGTCTAAAAAATTTAAAAAATCGACACTTTTCTTCCATCTCTTAGAAAAATTATCTTTGTTTTTAGATAAAACTTTTCCTACTTTTTTTGTAACGTCTTTGTCTTCATTAAATTGCATTATAAAATGGGCTATTAATGCAGACCAGATCCTTGATATATTTATTTTCTCAATATGTTTAAGGTATTTATTGACAAAAGTTTCTTCGGTGCCGGATTTGTAAATAGAAGACGCTACCAATTTAAGATCTTTAATACTTATGTTTTCGTCATTATTGCTCAGCTTTTCATAAACTCTTAAAAATATTTCTTCAATATCAGGAGGATCAATTGGATTAAAGTCTCCGTATTTCTCAATAATTTTAGAAGCAGTTTTTTCTAATACTGATTTTTGATTTAAACTTGGAAGTTTAATTAAAAACTTTTCAGGATTAGCTACAATATTTTGTAAATTTAACGTCATCACATAATCTCTTTTTAAATGTTCTTAGAGCCGATTTTGATCTTGGAATATACATTATGACCCTTATATCAATTCTTCTATTTGCTCTTCTATTATCCTCGTTATTGTTAAGTCTTATCGGTCTTGTGTCTCCAAATCCTGAAATTCCAAAAATTTCTCTATTATCAGGAGAATAATATGATCTTAATTCTCTGTGTTGGGTCATTATTTCATAAGTGCTTACTGCTCTTCTAGATGAAAGGTTTAGATTACCTATACTTATAGGTACATTATCTGTATGCCCCTCAATAAAAATTGAATCAACAAACACCCCGGATGGGTTTTTTAATTTACAATTTTCTTTTTCCACATAAAGCACCTTACCTTTTTTTATGAATACAGAACATTTTAAAACATTATAAAAAGCTTCTGAAATATCTAAAGAAGCTTCATAAGCCTCTGACGGGTTGATAATCCTAAACTTACCCGAGTCAAATAAAACGCCATCTGGAAGTCTCAATATTCCCTGCTTTGTATCAACCTCTACATCTATATCTTTATTGTTCAGTTCTTTTTTCAGAGCTTTTAATATTCTAATACCGTGGTTCTGCGCTGTATCTGCGTAACTTTCTAAGGCCTGATTTTCTTTTTTTAATTGATAAGAGAAATACACAATAATTATTAAGAAAATAAACAATAATCCTACCATAATGTCAGTCATTGATATAAAAAACGACTCTTCTTCATGATCAGCAGATTTTCGTTTATATACTCGCATCTATTAATTATTTCCTTGATTATTAGATGCTTTACGTTCGTCTGTTAATTCTTCTACGGCTTCTTGAAGAGCTCCAACTGATGAAGAGAAGTTGTCATCAATTTTTATTACAAAGTCAGACATTTTTTCCAAAGAGTTTTGCATGTCAGTTTGTACCTTAGTAAAAATGCCAGCAAGTTTTTGATCCACGTTTTCGTATCTCGTAGAGTGTTTAGCAAAAATATCAGCAGTTTTAGAGAGTTCTTCTTCCATTCTTTTAACTGAACCAGACATGCTTTCAGAAGTAGACTTCAGCTCACTAACAGCCCTTATCACAGGTTCCATAAGTGGTTGTATTCTGTTTGATGCTGTAGTTAAATTTTTAACGCTATCGTCTATTGCAGTTTTTGCATTATTAAGACCAGTGTTTGTATTAGACATCCCTTGGTTTAATGCAGTAATGCTAGTTTGGGTGTCATTAAGTTTTTGTGATAATATTTCGACTGCTTCAATCAGTGAATTGGAACTGTTTTGTAACGCAGCTGATAATTCTTGACCAGCATTTTGAAAAGCTTCAGCTGCATTTTCACCTGCATTCGAAATTTTGTCTCCAGCTTCAGATATTACCTGATCTGCATTTTCTTCTAAGTTACCTATAATATTTTCCATGGCTTCTTTAATACCGTCTACAGCTTGTTCCATTTTTTCAGCACTATTGTTAGTGGCTGTTGTAAGCGCCTCGATAGCTGTTGTTAATTGCGATGTAAGATTAGTTGCTCCGTCTGTCATTGATTCTTTCATTTCTTCAGCTGCACTAGACAGGCTAGTAGCTAGGGCTTCAATTTTCTCTGCCATAACATTAGAGCTTTCTTCAGCATTTGCTTTTAAAGTATCTGTGACTTCAGTCATCTGTTCTTTAATTGTTTCAAAAGTTTCAGCAATATCGGAACCAAATTGATTACTACTATTTTGAAGGGTTCCCGATAAATTGCTAAGTGTATCACTCAAAGTTGCCAGTCTATCACCTATTGCTGTCAACTGGTCGCCCGCTGCTCCTTGGACTTCAGTTGCTACTTTTTCACTTATTTCTCTGATTGCATCTATGTTGGTCTGACCCATATTATTAGCCATGTCGTCTAATTTTTGAGTCACTGGCATCATAGCTGTTTGAATACTTTCTCCCAGTCTCACAGCTAAATCGGTATTGAAATTTTCAAGTTGCAAACTTTGATTTTTTAAAATTTCAACTTGATCTAAAGCAATTCTTGCTTCTGATAAATATACGACTATGCTTTCAAGTTTTTTTGATATTGCATCAAAAGCTCTGTCCCTGACTTTATCAATATATTTGAGATAGATTGTTAAAAGTATTGAAGAAAACAATGCAAATAAGGATGTATAAAACTTAGCTGAGGAAGCAGATAATAAACCTTCAATTGCACGTTCAAGATCGTCAGTTAGATTTTCTGTAGCTATACTTAAAGCAGCAATTAATCCTAAAAAAGTAATAGTTAAACCAATACCTACAAATACATTTGGAACGATTCTAAGCATAGGCGTATCAAAGCCAGCTTCAGTAGTTGAAAAAAACTCATAAGGTCTTACTGTATTTTTCCATGCAAATTCTTCATCATCAATGTCTTCAATTTCTCCATATTCTTCTTCTAATTCCTCTAGACTTTTTGGAGGAACCAAGGTCTCATAAAACTCAGCCCAGCATATATTAATGCCGGGTAGTTTTTTCATTTCAGTATTGATATCCCAAACTTGAGTGGAAAATTGATACGAATCTTTTGCTCTTGAAAGAATACCCAATGCAGTTTTTAATAGTGGTTTTTGTTTTACGAACCAAATATATGAAGCTATTACAAAGATAATAATTGCACCAATTATTACTATAAGCGCTAAAAAAGGAGCTACTTCTTTTTTTTCAAAAAGCAATATAAGTGGGTTCATAAAGCTTTGAAAAAGACCACCTATAAATTCAATTATATCCATTGAATTACTCCTATTTATATTTTCAAAAAATAAGTTAACATGGTAATTTGCATTATAAAAAAATTCGAGTCTTTTTTTAGGGGAAAACCGTGGTTTTAAAAAACAGAAAGATACCTACAATTAGTAAAAGAGTTAGTAGAAAGCCTAAAGATAATAAAAGCTTGCAAAAAAGTGAAATTGTTCAGCCTCAAGAGAATGAAGAAGCATCTGGACAAGATACTTCAGTTAGCAAAAACGATATCACTAAAAACCCTCCTCAAGAAAAAACACTAAGAAAAATTAGGCAAGAGCTTCAAATCAAATTTGTTGGATGTTTTCTTTTAGGAGCTGTATTAATTCCTGTTTACCCAGAAACTTTTTATGGTTTGCTTCCATTGGTTGCAATGATCTTATATTTTATTCTTGGTTACCCTTCTATGAAAATTACAGCAGCTAAGCCAGTATTTGCAGATAGCTTTTACTACTTAGGTTTTCTATTTACTTTTGCTGCGTTGTTAATTGCGATTACTGTAAAAGGATCTGACATTACTTCTATAACGTCTCAATTAGGTACGGCGTTGTCGACCACAATTTTTGGCATGCTTATTAGAATTTTAATTAGCCATTTTGATCCAATTGAAACAGAAGTAAATACTGCGGTATCTGATGAAATGGCAAATATGGCGACTCAGATTAGAAGGCTAACAGAAGAACTTACAACATCAATTCAAGAGCAACTAAATGCAATGATAACGATATCTAATGCATCAGAAACACAACTTTCTGCGATTAACACAGCTCTAGAGAAAATAAGTAATATAGACACTCCTGAAGAAAGTCTAAATAGGTTTGAAGAAAAAATTGGTAATGTTGTTAGTGGTCTCTCTGGGTTGATAGCGAATGCGAATACGGCTAAAAACACACTTCAAGAATTTTCTAATAAAACAAATACAATAGCTGATTCTCTATCGGCTTCTAATCAAATTGTAATTGACTCAAAAGCGACTGCTGGCGCGATGAGGGATATGTCAGTTGATGTGGAACAGTTAGCTTCAAAATTGAAAGAATCATTTACTCTTCAATTAGATGATATGAGAGCATTATCTAATCTTTCAAATCAACAAGTAAATAAAATCAATACAGCCTTGGATAATATATCAGCTATTGAAGTATCTCAAACTAGTATAGAAAAATTTGATAGTAATATAACTAAGTTAGGTGAAAGACTTAACAATTTAGTTACGAATACAGATACTGCAGGAGAGAAGTTAGCAGACTTTGCTACGTCAACATCTGCAGTTTCAACGGTTCTAGTATCGTCGGGTAAAATTGTAAAAAACACTGAGACCACTGCAAATAATTTAGATAGGCTCCAAAACGAACTTCAAGATATTGTCACAACAGCTAATAATGAAAAAAACAAGCTTGCTTCCACAGTTGCAGAGATTTCAAATGAAATTAAACAAGCTAAGTTAATTATTGCTAAGACCTCTGATCTCTCTCTTCAAATGGAAAAAACAATTGAAGAAAGAATGGCTAGCGTATTGAAATTGGTAAGAAACGGCTAACTTATGAATTTTGGTATGAGCAAACCTAAGATTTTTGATGTTCAGACAACCTCATTTGCTGAAATACTTTTAGTAATACTTTTTTTCTTGCTCATTTTTAACATAGACGCTGTAGAAAAAGTTACAGGAAAAATTAAACAGATCACAATTTTGACTGAAAAAGTAACAAAATTAGAAGAAGATTTGCTAAAAAAAGATAAAAAAATAAAAGAGTTAGAAACGGAAATAATTGCTTGGAAAAGAAAATTAATACTCGTTAACAAAGAAAATATAAAACTTAAAAATGAAAATAAAAGAATTAAGCTTCAACTTGCTAAGATTAAAAAAGAAAAAGATATTTTAGATAAAGAATTAAATAAATACAGAACTAAATACGGCAAGTTAGACGGAGATGACGTTGTTAATTATTGTAGAATTGGTAAAAATGAAATTTTCCCAGTTTTAAATATTGTGGCAACAAATCGAAATTTCATAATAACTCCTCTGTGGGATAAAAAAAGAGATGCTAAAGATATTAGAAAGATACCGGGACTAAATAGAGTAAATAAAAAGATCACTATTAATCACGGAAGTTTTAAAAGATATTTCACACCTACTTACAACTGGGGAAGAAAGAAAGAAAATAATTGCAGGTTTAAAGTTCAATTTAAAGTGGATAAGTCTATTACCAAAGCAAGTGTTCTTGATTTTGTTATTAGTGAAATAGATAGGCATTTCTATAAAATAAGAGTGAAATAATGGCTAACCTAAGAACACATCTTGAGTTAGAATTTAGACTTTTAGAGTCTCATATTATTAAAAAACAAATTGCTAAATTCAGAGAAAATAGACCTGACATTCCTCAATATAAAGAAGCAATAAATAAAGAAATTAAACAGGTAGAAAGAAATGAATTTTTGTTTTTTTACGGCTGGACTTCTTTTTTTATATTAGCAGTTATAGGTATAGGCGTATACTTGTATCTATACACTGATTTAGTAAAAAAAGCAGATATTGAAACAAACAACAAACTTCTAAACTATCCTAAATATGTTCAGTGTATTGATAGTATGCAAATAGAAAAAACAGAATTAAATTTGGATGTAAGTTTAAAGCTAGACGCAACAATTAGCAGCATATGCGAAAGATCACTAAATTATTCATCCATTGAAGATCTGAGAGACACGCCAATAACTAATGATCAAATAATAGATAATTGCTTTTACAATAAAATTGATAAGAATAAAAATTCATTTCCAAACGATGAAGAAAGCTTAGGTTTTTATTCTCAATGTGTGAAGATTTCAGAAGGAAGTTCAAAGTTTACTGATTTCTTTTACAGGGATTACTCAAATAAAAAATTTAGGACATTTATTCAAAGCTGGGAAAATACTAAAAATTTTAATTCTATGACTTGAAAGACTTATTAATTATTTAATTAATAGCATCATAATTTGAACAAATTTATTTTCAAAAATTTAATCATTAATAAATTTATCATTTTGAATTATGAAAACAAAAAAATATCTTTTGAACAAATTTACTATTACAGACGCTGAAAGGCTGGTGAATTCAATAAACAGTTTACAAAATTTATTAAACGGAAGTCGTGAACCCAAAAATATTGATCAAAAGTTCTTTATAGATATTGTTAATAATAACTTACACTCAGACGTGATAATTTCCCACACCTCTAAATCTTTTGAGTATGCTCTTAGCTACTTAAGGTGGTTAAAAAATAATAAACTGGACTTAAATGATTATATCAACAGACACAAACTTCTAAAAGATGCCCTTAATAAATCCTATAAAAGAACTAATTCAAATAAATTTATAAGAAAACCAACATTTATTAAAAAAACATCAAATTTTCAAAGGATTATTAGCAAGCCAAGTGTCCCCAAAAAAATTAAAGAAAAAAAAGTTGTTAAAAAAAATAATCATCCAAAAAGTACATATAGATGTGCCTCTTGCGGCTCAATAATTGAATTAGGAAGAATAAAAGCAATACCAACAACTACCCAATGTGCAAGTTGCGCCGCAGAAGATCCAAACAATAAAAAAGATAGATACATTAAAGACACCTTTGGAAGCAGAGCTGACTATAAAAGAGACAGAGGTAGCTGGCGAAGGTAAAAATTTTATAAAGGCTAAATTGACTAATAAAGAGACAATATTAGAAGGTTACAAACTAGGTGATAAGAATGAAGGACCTACAGAGTTAGCAAAGATATTATTCAAAAGTCTTGAAGCTAATAATGGTTTTAATAAAACTGATTTAATAAATAGATATCATCATTGGTGGAATACAGGTGCCTTCGACACTGGACCTACTTTTGCAATGGTATTTCAAAAGGTAACGCAAGGATTATCCTCAGAACAAGCTTCCATACAAGTTCACAAAGAGCTGAACGGTGCAACTGCAGGGTGCGGGCCAGCCCACAGAATAGCTCCAATAGCTAGTTATACAGAAATACCAACTGACTGTTTACTTAGTATTGCAATAGAAGAAGCCGCAATAACTCATTACCATAAAGATGCAGGCAACTGTTCTGCCATTATGGCCTTACTTTGTAGGTATTTAATTGAGGGAAATTCATGGAAAGAAAGTAAAGAAATAGTTAGTCAAAATGAAGATCTTAAGTCTACATGGATTAAAATCGAAAGTGCTAGTCTAAACAACGGTGGTTTTGTTCTTGATGTAATGCATTCAGCTTTTCATTTTTTAGACAATAAAAACTCTCTTGAAAATTCTCTTTTGTTTGCTGGGCCAGCTAATTACTGCCCTGTAATCGTTGGTATCATTCAAAATCTAATTAATAAGAAATAAAAAAAATAAAAATTTATTTTTTTTGTCACATTTTTCAAAACTCAGCGTTTGTATATATGAAAGCAATATTTATGAGACGTACTGAGGAGAAAAAAGATGAAAAAAATTCATAAATCAAAACAACGATCAAATCAACATCATCGAAAAAATAACCCGAGGTCCTCTCATATTAAACGTTCAAAAAGAAGATCAAAAAAAGGGCTTTAGGTTAAGGATCAAGACATGAAAAATTCGTGTCTTGATCAAAAGCATAACTTGTAAAGAAAGGAAAAAAATATGTTAAAATTAAGTGAACAATTCAACTCAGTATCCTTTTTGGATAAAGTCAAAATTGGAAGATTGAACTTCTATCCAATAAAGTTTGATTTAAAAGATATACCCCAAAATATAAAGTCATTAGACGAGTTATTTGACTTGAATTTAGTTAAAGTTAATGAACTTACAGATGAAGGTGTTGTAAGCCGTGTTGAAGTTCATAATGAAAGTGAATTTAATCTACTAATACTTGATGGTGAGGCTGTTAAAGGAGCAAAACAAAATAGAATTGCAGAAAAATCTGTAATTATTCCTCCCTTTTCTTCTGAAGTTATACCAGTAAATTGTGTAGAAAAAAATAGATGGAATTACACAGAAAGTGCAGAATTTTCAAAAAGTGATTTTGTTTTAAATCCTAAAATAAGAGAAACAAAAGCTAATCTTATGAAAAATCAACTTGAAGCTTCAATCCAGTCTGAGGTTTGGGATCAAATAGATAATCTCTCAGAAAAACTTGATAGTAGAAGTTATACAAACGATCTTGGAGAAATTTTAGATAAAAGTCGTTTTAGTGCTGATTTTGACTATTTTGATAAATTATCGGATAAGGAGTTTAATGGTTATATTGTTCAGGGTGCTGGAAGGTCATTTGTAGAGGTTTTTTTTAGTGAAAAAACTTGTAAGTCAAATGTAAAAAAATCATTAAACGGTTGGCTAGCAGACTCAGACGAGGATGTCTGCGAGGATATTAACACCAATCAACCACTCTATAATTTTTTAGAAACAATTTGGGATAAAGAAATTTCCATTGGCGTTGAGGATAACTATAGCTCTGATGAACAGCACAACGGACGGTCTGTTTTTTTTGAAAATAAATTAATTCATGCTTATTATTATATTTAAGAAAGGTTCAATATATGTGTGGAACTTGTGAAGTCTATATAAACGAAAACTATAAGACAATTAGAAAAGCTTCTTTAAAGTACGAGACTGGATTTGAAGAAACAAATGACTTAATTAATACAGTTGTCGTCAAGTTTCTTGTTTGGAAAAAAAACAAAGAAGCAGTTGATGAAGAAATTAGTATTAAAGATGGTTTTTTTTATACAATAGCGAAACGTGCAGCAATTGACGCTCAAACTCAAAATACGGTCAATATTGAAGAAGAAATAGAGGGTTATGAAACTAATGCTAATAACAGCGTCATTCATGAAAATTTAATTGCTAAAACTAAGTTTTCTAGTCCTGAAAACCATGCTTTGATCATGAAGTATTTAGATGTTTTAGACGAACAGGAAAAAGATGCTTTGTTATCAGTTGTTACAGATGAATCCCCTGAAGATTATCAAGCTAGAAATGATATACCGGTATTAAATACGGCTGTGAAAAGAAGGAGAAGAGCCTTCCAAAAAGCACAATTAAAATTAAATGAGGATGATAGTAATGTCATAAGTATGAATTCAAGGGAGAATTTATAATGGGTCTTCTTGAGCTTAATATGGATAGACTGAATGAATTTTTCAAAAATACCGATCTAAATTTTTGGGAAAATCAAGAAATAGATAAATTTGTTAAAAACGCGTTTTCTGTTGGTTATAACAAAACCGTTGAAGACGCTTTTACTAAAGAGCTAGGTTTAATCCAACTTAATTTTAGTTATAATGATTTCTTCAATTTGCAGAAAGATAAAAACGTAGTTCAATACTTTGAAAAATTCATTAATGAGGAAGAAGATTTCGACGACATCCTTTTTTATATAGCTGAAAATAAATCTGATGACTTTTTTAAACTTTATGAGGACAATTTTACCTCTAATAGTATTGACTTCAGTAGTTTAGAAAGATCAGCGTCTTTTTCACCAAGTGAGCCTTCTGAATACTTAGAAGCTAATTATTCATTAGAAAGAAATGATAACGAAGAAATTGATTTCTCGTCTATTATTAATGAATTAGACAAAAGAATTTCTTTTGCAATAAGGATAAAGGATTTATTAGTGTCCAATAGAGATTTTGGACAAGATAATCTAACAAATTTAAATTTGATAAATATTATTGAAAATCAAGTAAAGAAAAATATAAACCAAAGTGAGTACTTTGGTAAAAATGGATTTCTCCGACATATATTAAATCAGTCTTTTGAACTTCAAAAGATAACAGAAAATTTTTTCAATGAGGATCTACTTCGAACAAAAGAATTTTTTGATAAAACATTAGATCAACTTCAGTATTTGAAAAAATACATAGAAGACTACAGGGATAGAAATTTAGCAAGAAGAAGTAGCTACACATCTAGAAGAAATCTTGAAGTTGTTCCAAGTGTTGAAGAAACCTACGACATTTTAAATTTTAACAAAAAGCCTTCATTAGACGAACTAACTGAAAAGTTAGGTTTGTCTCTTAATAAAGGTATTTTCATTAATACGTTTGCAGTAAATAGGATTAGAAATTACCGCGATGATATAAAAAAAATAAAATCAGAAGTAGAACCAATAATTAATGAATGGGATGAGGAATGATAGAACACATAGAAATTAAGAAATACATATGTTTTTTATTATTCTTTGGCTTTTCTATTTTATCTTTTAATTCATTTGGTAAAAGTTACATTGACAAAGCGTCAGACTACACAGTTCGTTTTAGAGTTTTAGTAGACCATCCATTTGTTGAAGATACTAATGATGATGAAATAATTAGGTCATGGGTAGGAGCAGGTTTTGTTGTCGATAAATCTCTAGGCTTAATAGTAACTAACGCACATGTATCTGGGGTCGCTAATACCTACATTAAAATAGCTTTCAAAGGTAAAAAGTTTATTAAGGCTGAATTGATTTATGTAGATCCTGAATTAGACTTGGCCTTAGTTAAAGTTAATCCAAATCAAATGCCTCAAAACTCTACTGCAGGAAAACTTAGTTGCGTTAAGTCTATCGCAAACGGTACAGCAGTTGCTGCATACGGCCATCCAAAAGGCCTGAAATTTTCAGCATCTAGAGGTATTATATCAAATCAAAGATTTCTTTACGGCAAGGAAGTAATTCAAACAGACGCTGCTATTAATACTGGTAATTCTGGAGGTCCTTTAATTAATTTAGACACAGGTTTAATTGTAGGTGTTAATAAGGCAACTATTAAGAAGTCAAGTGGAATTGGTTTGGCTATTCCTTCTTATTTGTTGTGTAAAATTTTAGATCTATATAAAGCTGGGAAAAGTCCACTACCCATGGAAGTTCCTATCAAGTTCGCTAAAGACAATGAAACAGATCAGTATAACAAGGTTTCTGAGTTACATTTAGACGGCAAGATTTTAGAGATAGGTTCAAGACTAATAAAAGTTAATGATCAGTTAATTAAAACACCTGCTGACATGAGCTACATTCTTAGAGGATTAGAAGGAAAAGCAAAATTTACATTTAAAAATAAAGATAGAGAAAAAGATTATTTCATAGAGTTAAATAAGAAGCAAAACAGTATCTATAGAGATTACATCAATTTAGCGGGTGCTGTAATAGCCTCTAAAAATTATGAAAAAATTAGTTCGGAACAACGACCTTTTTACATTCACAGTGTTCAAGTAGGGTCAGACGCTGATATATACGGAATTTGGAAAGATTGTTGGATAAAATACGTGAATGCTAGTATTCCAAAATCGCTAAGTGATATTGCTAAAATTACAAAAGAAAAAAAAGAAATCAATTTAATAACAAGTTGTTACACGTCTAGACAAGGTTTTTTAACTCTGGATTATTCTGTTCGACTAGAGCTTGAAAAAGACAAGATAGAATACATAAAACGTTGACTGTGATGAGAAAAAGAAAAAATAACATTATTGATTTATCTTTTTATATAAAGAAAAAAATCTATAACGAATTTCATGCAATGGTTTACAAAGAATTTAACAAAAGTATTGCTGATATTAATTATTACTTTAGATACGATGATAATCATCTTTTTGAAATTCTTGAGGGTGCATTTGATGAGGGCGGACCAATGAAAATGAGAGAAGAAGTTGGGTATACAATTCAGTCTTTTGTATTAGAATTTAGTAAAAAAGAAAATAATTTAATCATATAGAGTAAGAAATAATAATTAAAATTTGATTAATTATTTTATATAAACAAATTTCTCTTAACCTTTAAAATTTCCATTTACATAGTTGCCTTTATCTATTTTCCCGTTGGAATACGTGTATTCACCATATCCATGCTGAAGATTATTTACATATTCACCTTTGAAATAATCTCCATTTGGAAAAAAACACTCTCCTTTTCCATGATATTTGTCTTCAAAAAACTCTCCTTTGTAAACTTGACCATCACTCAGAGTAAGGGTCCCTTTACCATGCATTAAATCGAATTGAAAAGTACCCTTATATTCCTGTCCCGGACTTTTGCTTTTAGGTCCAAACCATTGTCTGCCTTTTCCATGCATTTTTCCATTAACCCATTCTCCTTCATAATGTTCATCAAATAACCATAAAGTTTCTTTTCCAAAACCATCAGGTCTTCCATTTTTTTTGTCCCCTGAATACTTTGAAAATGAAACAAAAGGAATACTTTCTAATAAATGGGTTATTATTGTCAAAGACCAATAAATTATTGGATTTTTGAGTG
>CACJFI010000024.1 GCA_902592615.1 uncultured SAR116 cluster alpha proteobacterium
GATAAATTAACATTATATATATAATTGCTCCAATCTTTATTTCAACTCCAGTCTTAGGCATATTTTTTTTTGTTGAAAATAATTTTTGAATATTTGGTCTGAGAATATTTTTTTTTAAATAAATGTTTTTATTTTTTTCTCTGAAAACCCTTATTCTTTTTTCTATTTCATCACGATATGCTAATTTAATATTATTATTTTCAATAGTATTAACTTTTGTTCTTAAATAATTCCAAGAATATGCATAACTTTCTGGTTCATTTTTTCGTATCAGTTTTAACCCATGAGCCCAAAGCATTTCAAAAACCCCAATTGCTTTGTCTAAAAGGGTTTCAAATTCTTCTAATCCATACTTTTTTATAAATTCTTCTGGATCAAGTTTATCGGGTAAAAAAACAAATTTTAATTTTTTATTAAGTCTCAGTTTTGGTAAATGTTTAAAGAAGATTTTTTCAGTAGCGTTGTAACCCGCAAGGTCACCGTCAAAAACCAAAAAGGCTTCATCAACTTTATTGAAAATTATTTCTATTTGATCATCTGTTAATGCCGTGCCAAGAGAAGCAACGGCAGGATATCCATAAGAATGAAGACAAATAACATCAGTATAACCCTCACAAATTATAAAGCGTTTTTTGTGTAGGAGTTTTTTAGCATTAAAAACTCCAAATAATTGTTTACTTTTCTGAAAAAGTGAGGTTTCCGGAGAATTCAAATATTTAGGATTTCCATCTCCTAAAACTCTGCCTCCAAATGCAATTATTTTCCCTGAGTTATTTAAAATAGGAAACATGATTCTATGTTGAAAGAAAAAAACTAAATTTTTATTATCATTTTTTTTAACCAGACCTACCTCAATAAAATCATTTATAGAAAATTCTTCTTTTAACAAAGTAGACAGTAAATGCTGGTTAGATTTTGAATTACCAGAATATCCCAAATTAAAATTTTTAATGATTGATTCATTAAAACCTCTTTTTTGTAAATAGTTTCTAGCTTTTTCACCAAATGGAGCATTTAGATTGCTGATATAAGATTCGGAAACTCTTTTTAAAAGATTAAAATGATTTATAATTTTAGGATCTGCAAAATAATTTTTTTTGGTGGTATTTATTCCTGCATAGTCAGCTAATTTTTTTAAAGCCTCTACAAAAGATAAATTTTCTGTGTCCATTAAATAATTAAATATATCTCCATTTTTTCCACAACCAAAACAATGATAAAAACCTTTATCATCTGAAATGTTAAAAGAAGGTGTTTTTTCCTTGTGAAATGGACATAGAGCTACGTAATTATTATTATCGCGTTTTTTCAGAGATAAGTTTTTACCTATAACTTCAGAAAGTTTAATAGAGCTTTTAATTTCTTCTTTTAAATCCATAATTTTTCTTATTAACTTAATGAATTAAACATTATAAGTTAGAGAGTTTTTCTTTGACAACTTTACTAACGTATCCAAAATCCATCATTCCATCATATTGTTCTTTTATAATCTTTATTACTTTCCCCATATCTCTCATAGAATTAAATTCAGATGATTTAATAGTTTTATTTATTACCTCATCAATCTCTTGTTTAGAGAGTTGGCTTGGTAGAAAATTCGAGATTATCTCAATTTCATATTCTTCTTTTTTTGCTAAATCTACTCTGTTACCTTTAACATACAACTCAATTGATCCTTTTCTTTGTTTTATCATAGTCTGAAGTAAGGAAATAATTTCCTTGTCATTAACTTCTGAATCATGCCCTTTTCCTTTGGATATTATGTCTTTTTCTTTTATAGCTGCTAGTATTAATCTAAGAGTGCTAATTAGATTAGTATCTTTTTTAATCATTGCTTCTTTTAAATTTTTTGAAACTCTTTCTCTAATGTTCATTTGTTTTTCCTAATAACATGTGTTGATATATATTAACCAAGTCTAATTTTAAGAAAATTGATAACATAATCTATAAAATTTTAATCAAATATTTTTAAATTTTATTGACGAAGATACCAATACAATCTAATTAAAACTTGATGAAAATTTTGTTTAAAAATTACTTCTTTTTAAATTCCAAAAATTCAATAAACATTTATTTTAAAAACCATTTTTTTAGAAATTTACAGGTGAGTAATGAATAATGTTAAAAATCAGTTTAAAGATAGTGGTTACATACCATTTAATCTTAATTCAATTAATAAAAATCATATATCAGATAGTATATTAATTTTAGATAATGGTTCATATTTTTTAGGAAGATCTTTTGGTTCCAAAAAAGAAAGCTTAGGTGAAATATGTTTCAATACTTCCATTTCTGGATATCAAGAAATAATCACTGATCCATCATATACCGGACAAATCATAACTTTTACGTTCCCTCACATTGGTAACATAGGATCTAACAAATTTGATGATGAAGGTAATACAAATTCTATTGCAGGTATTGTAGTTAGGCAACACCCAACAAACGACTCTAATTGGCGATCAGAAATCAGTTTTAATGAGTGGTTAACGAAAAATGGTATACCAGGTATTTCTGGTATTGACACTAGATTGCTTACAAAAACAATACGAAAACACAAAAGCTGTAATGCAATGATATGTTACGATAAAACTGGAAATTTTAAAATTGAAGAGTTAAAAAACAAACTAAAAGAGCATCCAAAAATGGATGGTCTGAACCTTTCATCATCTATAACCACAAGAAAACAATATAAGTTTACTGAAGGTGTGCATGAACTAATATCATTAGAGGTATATAATTTAAAGAACTTCAAACCCAAAATTGCTGTTATAGATTTTGGTGTAAAACAAAACATACTTAGACATCTTGTTAACTTAAATGCAGAAGTTAGTGTTTTCTCAGAAAATGCGTCTATTGAGGATATAAATAATTTCAAGCCAGATGGTATTTTTTTATCAAATGGTCCTGGAGATCCATCTGCAACAGAAATAAAATGTAGAAAACTATTAAGTGCTTTATTTCAACTTAAAATTCCTGTGTTTGGAATATGTATTGGTCATCAATTAATTGGGCTATCATTTGGAGCGAAAACAAATAAAATGCCTCAAGGTCATAGAGGAGCTAATCATCCTGTCAAAAATCTATCTAAAAATAAAGTAGAGATTACCAGTCAAAACCATGGGTATCAAATAGACTTAGATTCTTTACCAAATTGTTTAGAAGTGACCCATACTTCTTTATTTGACAATTCAATAGAAGGTATAAGACATAGATCATTACCAATTTTTTCAGTTCAGTACCATCCAGAAGCTTCTCCTGGACCAACCGAGTCATCTTACTTGTTCAATGAATTTTTAAACTTAATTAAAGAAACAAAAAATGCCAAAACGTAAAGATATTGGATCAGTTTTGATAATTGGTGCTGGTCCTATAGTAATTGGACAAGCTTGTGAATTTGATTACTCTGGGGCGCAAGCTTGTAAGGCACTTAAAGAAGAGGGAATTAGAGTAATACTTATAAACTCTAATCCTGCTACCATTATGACTGACCCAATTATGGCTGATTCGACATATATTGAACCAATAGAAAAAAATACTATTGAAAAAATCATTGAAATTGAAAGACCAGATGCAATTCTACCTACTATGGGAGGTCAAACTGCTCTTAACGCTACTTTAGATCTATACAATTCTGGTATCTTAAAAAAATACGATATTGAAATCATTGGTGCAAAACCTGATTCAATAAATAAAGCAGAAGACCGAGAATTATTTAAAGAAAGTATGAATAAAATTGGTTTAGAGTCTGCAAAAGCTCAAATTGCAAAAAATATTGATCAAGCTATTTCTGCGTTAGATTTTGTTGGTTTGCCAGCAATAATAAGGCCATCCTTTACTCTTGGAGGTGAAGGCGGTGGCATAGCTTATAACAAAGAAGAATTTATTGAAATAGTAACCAACGGATTAAAATTATCTCCAACTACTGAAGTGCTAATTGAAGAATCACTTTTAGGGTGGAAAGAATATGAAATGGAAGTAGTAAGAGATAATGCAGATAACTGTATAATAATATGTTCTATTGAGAATGTTGATCCAATGGGAGTTCATACAGGTGATTCTATTACTGTAGCACCAGCTTTGACTTTAACAGATAAAGAATATCAGAAAATGCGTAATGCAAGTATTGCTGTTTTGCGAGAAATTGGGGTTGATACTGGAGGATCAAATGTACAATTTGCCCTTAATCCAAAAAACGGAAGATTAATTGTAATTGAAATGAACCCAAGAGTAAGCAGATCTTCTGCGTTAGCGTCAAAAGCGACTGGTTTCCCAATAGCTAAAGTTGCTGCAAAACTTGCTATTGGATATACATTAGATGAATTACAAAATGATATTACAAAATCCACACCTGCTAGTTTTGAACCTACAATAGATTATGTTGTTACAAAAATTCCTCGCTTTACTTTTGAAAAATTTCCTGGATCAAATGATCTTTTATCTACTTCTATGAAATCAGTTGGAGAATCAATGGCTATTGGAAGATCTTTTCAGGAGTCTCTTCAAAAAGCTTTAAGATCTCTTGAAACAGGTTTGTCTGGACTCAATGATGTTTATTTCCCAGTTCAAAATGAAAATTTAAATAACAAAGACAATATTTCTGGCTGGTTGGCTGAACAGGTTCCAGAGAGAATATTGAGAATAGCAACTGCGTTTAGACATAAAGTTTCAATTGAAGAAATTTCTAACATTACTGGCTGGGATAAATGGTTCTTAGAACAGATTTTAGGTATAGTTCAAGTTGAAGAACATCTTAAAACTAGTGATTATATTTTAGATGAGATGTTTTTAAGAAGTATCAAATCGATGGGCTTTTCTGATAAACGTATTTCTGAAATAACTCAAATTAGTATACAAAAAATTTATGAACTTAGATCAAAATTTAGTGTTTTGCCATCTTATAAAAGAGTTGATACATGTGCGGCTGAATTTTTTTCAGAAACTGCGTATCTTTACAGCACCTATGAACAGAATAATAATAATGAGTGTGAAGTTTACCCTTCAAATAAAAATAAAGTTATTATTCTTGGGGGTGGCCCTAATAGAATTGGACAAGGTATAGAGTTTGACTATTGCTGTGTTCACGCAGCCTATAGTCTATCTGAAATAGGGTTTGAAACAATAATGATTAATTGCAATCCTGAGACTGTCTCAACTGACTACGATACTTCAGAAAAATTATACTTTGAACCTCTTAATCACGAAGATGTTCTTTCTGTTATTGAAAAGGAAAACCAAAATGGCAAAGTCATTGGTGTGATTGTTCAATTAGGAGGACAAACTCCACTTAAGATTGCTAAAAGTTTAGAAAAATCTGGTGTTAAAATCTTAGGAACATCAGTTGAGGCAATAGATTTAGCCGAAGATAGAAAAAGTTTTAAAGAATTACTACAGAGCTTGAAATTAAATCAACCACTAAATGACGTTGCGAGCAGTAAAGATGAAGCCTCCAAGATCACAAAACAAATTGGTTTCCCAGTAGTAATTAGACCCAGTTACGTTCTTGGTGGTCGTGCTATGGAAATAATACACAACCAAGAGCAATTACAAACATATATAAATGAAGCAGTAAAGGTTTCTGGTTCTAATCCAGTTTTGATTGATAGTTTTTTAAAAAATGCAATAGAAGTTGATGTTGATGCTATTTCTGATGGTAATGAAACCTTCATTGCAGGTATTATGGAACATATAGAAGAGGCAGGAATTCATTCTGGAGATTCCGCATGTGCTCTTCCTCCACAAACGATTGAGAAAACAATAGTTAATGAAATAACTTTACAAACTAACAAACTTGCAAAATCTTTAAATGTTATTGGCTTCATTAACATACAATTTGCAATTCAAAATAAAAAAATATTTATATTAGAAGTTAATCCTCGTGGAAGTAGAACAATACCTTTTGTGGCTAAATCTACTGGAGTTCCACTTGTCAAAATTGCATCACAAATAATGATTGGTAAAAAATTATCTGATTTTAAATTATCAAATAGAAAAATTTACCATATTTCAGTTAAAGAAGCAGTTTTTCCTTTTGCAAGATTTCCTGGTACTGATATAATTCTTGGCCCAGAAATGAAATCTACTGGTGAAGTAATGGGTATAGGTTTAACATTTGGAGAAGCTTTTGCAAAAAGCCAACTTGGGGCAGGTATAAATTTACCTTTAGATGGTAAAGTATTCATCTCAATAAAAGATGATGATAAAAATAGTGTAGTGCCTATTGCTAAAAACCTTAAAAATTTAGGTTTTACAATATGCGCAACCTCAGGAACTGCAAAATATTTGAATAATAATAAAATCGAAACTCAATATATTAAAAAAGTGATTGAAGGTAGACCAAACGCAGTGGATGCAATGTTATCTAAAGAGATTCAACTTGTAATCAATACAGCAGAAGGAAGAAATTCAATTAGAGACAGTTTTTCTTTAAGACAAACTGCACTTTCTAACAAAATACCTTATTATACTACTATTCAAGGTGCGAATGCAGCAACTCTTGCTATAAAGGCATTGAAAAGTTCTGAATTAAATATAAAGTCACTCCAATCATATTTTGAATAAAATATTTTTCTGTATTATATATGGATTATTATAATTAACGGAATAACAATTATGGATAAAGTACCTTTTACATTCTCTGGATTAGAAAAAATTAAGCTAGAATTAGATAATTTAAAGAAAATTGAAAGGCCTCAGGTAATACAGGCAATCTCTGTTGCAAGAGAACATGGTGATTTAAAAGAGAACGCTGAATATCACGCCGCAAAGGAAAGACAAGCATTTATAGAAGGTCGTATTACTGAGCTTGAAGATGTAACTAGCAGAGCAGAAGTAATTGATCTAACTAAACTTTCAGGTGAAACTGTTACTTTTGGCACTAAAGTTAGCATAGTAGACGAAGAAAATGAACAAGAAACAAATTATCAAATTGTAGGACCTTACGAGGCAAACTTAGAAGAAGGTCTAATATCTGTTGCATCACCAATAGCAAGAGCTCTAATCGGAAAAGAGGTAGGCACGTCAGTAGCAGTTACAACTCCAGGTGGTACGAAAAATTATGAGATTTTAACTATCGAGGTTATTAAATCATAGTTTCAAAGGGTATACCTGGTAATTTTTTAACACTCCTTATATTTAACGAAGTTTTGACATTACTTACTTTTGGAGCCTGGGTAAGATTTTTTGTTAAAAAGGATTGAAAGTCATCCCAATCTTTTGCAACTATTTTTAGTAGAAAATCAACTTCACCAATTAGCATATGACACTCCCTAACCTCAGGGAAATTAGATATATAGTTTTCAAATGTCTTGAGATCGTTTTCAGCTTGACTTTCTAGTCCTACATAAGCAAAAACCGTAACTTTGTAACCTAATAATTCTGGGTTGACGATAGCATTATAACCAAGTATTAAATTTTTTCGTTCTAATGATTTAACTCTTCTTAAGCATGATGGAGGAGAAATCTCTAATTTATTAGCAAGTTTTACATTAGTAATATCACCATTCATTTGTAACTCATTAAGTATTCTTAAATCAATACTATCTAATTTATTTTTTTCATTTTTCATTTAATCAATACTTCTTTATAATAATTTTATTAAAGATTTTGTAATAATATTAATATATAGCCCCATAATAAACAATTTTATTTCAAGAAAATTTTTTTTACTAATATTTCAGAGAACATAAAAGGAAAAAAGATAAAAACACAAAGTAAAAAAGAAATTTGGATATTATCAGACAGTACCAAGGGCATGGAAAATCAGTCAATTGCTCTAGCAAAAATGTTAAATGCTAATTTTAAATTAATTGATTATAATCCTCCATATATTTTAAAAAAATTTCCTATGCTAGGAAAATTCTATGTTCCATATTTTTTACAACAAAAATTAGATACAGATATACTTCCCTCAATTATTATTACCACTGGTAGGAGGATGGCTGGGACATCCATCGCTCTAAAATCTATTTTAAAGAATAATGTTAAAACTATACATATTCAAAATCCTAAATTATCACTTAACTATTTCGATTTATTATTAATTCCAGAACATGATAGGATAAAAGGTCAAAATGTAATTCAAACAAAAGGTGCTCTTTGTTTTTTTGAAGAAAATGATATAAAAAAACTCATTGAGCCAAATTTAAACAAAATAAAAACTAATAAAAATACTGTCTTGTTAATGGTTGGAGGTAATAGTAAAAGACAAAAACCTAAAAATAGCGAATATTTTGAATTAGGTACTAGGGTTATAAAAGGAGTTAAAAACTTAGATGCACAATTGATAGTTTCCATGTCTAGAAGAACGCCAAATAAAGCAATTAAAATATTGCAATCCACTTTTTCAAAACATTTAAGGGACTTTAAGATACTCTCTTCAGACGAAAATAACCTTTATCCAAAAATTTTAGAAATAATTGATTACACTATTGTCACGAGTGACAGCGTTAATATGATTTCAGAATTGGCAACGCTCTCAAAACCTTTATTTATTTTTCACTTCTCAAAGGAAAATAGAAAAATTTCATTTTTTATATCCAATCTTAAAGAATTAAATATTGTTCAAGAGTATCATGGTGATTTATTTAAATATGGAAAAAGTAAACTCCAAACAAACAAAATTGTTAAATCACAAGTAAACAAGTTTTTCGGATTCAAGTAAATAACCAAGTTTTCTAATATTGTTAATCTTCTCATGAAGTAATTCCCAATTATTATTTTGATCAATCTCTTTCCAAATATGCTCAACTTCTCCAATTAATAAATTTTGTCTGTTATTATCTAACTGATGTTTCTTTTCTAAAACGCCTTTGGCAGGAAGAGTTTCTTTTAAAAGATCAACAATTTTTGAAAATTCATTAATTTTATATTTTTTTCCGTAATTAGTTTTGATGCAATCTATAATTGAATCCCTTCCTCCATAGAAATCATAGAACATATTTGCATAATCAATTTTATTCTTTTCACTTTCGTTTAATAGTATTTTCATTATTTCATTTAGATTTTTACTATCAATATCTTGTATTCCCATCCTCCAACAAAAATGCTTCTTTAACGATTCATGAAAGCATTTAGAAAATTGGTTCAAAGTTTCAATAATTATTTTTTCATCAATAAATTCATCTAAACTTTTTCCTAACTGTGTTAGTGCCCATAATGCGGCCTCAGGTTGCCTCCCAAAAGAATATCTTCCATACTCATCAAAATATGCCGCTGTAAAAGAGCTATTTGCAAATTCTACAAATCTCCAGGGACCATAATCAAAAACTTCTCCAGTAACATTAAAATTATCTGTGTTTAAAACGCCATGAACAAAACCTGAGATAATAATCCTGCCAATTGATTCTGCTATTCTTTTTACACTTTCTAAAAATATATTTTCAGCTATAGACTTTATATTTTTTTTTGATTTTATATTTGTAAAATAAATTTCTTTTAGATGGTTTAATAATAAAGCAATATTATCATATTCATTAAAATATTTTAATCTTTGAAATGTACCTATCCTAATATGACTATTACTTCTTCTCACAAGAACAGCTGATCTTGTTGGAGAAGGTTCATCATTTCTTTGTAATTCTTCTGCTGTTTCAATAATTGAAAACGTTTGACTCGAGGGAACGCCCAAGGAAGTTAGAAATTCAGTTGCTAGTAACTCTCTAACTGCTCCCTTGAGAGTAAGCCTACCGTCTCCACCTCTGCTATATTTTGTTTGCCCAGAACCTTTTGTTCCCAAATCCCACAAAATATTATTTTTATCTAAAAATTGTGCTAGAAGAAAACCTCTTCCATCACCTAATTCTGGATTATAATAACCAAATTGATGGCCATGATATTTTAATGCTAATGGTTCATGACTAATTCCTGGCAATTTAGCAAATTTACCAAAAAATTTTATCCATTGATTGTCACTTAAATGGTCTAAATCTAATAACTTAGCAGCTCTATTATTTCTAAATCTTAAAATATGATTAGGAAACTTTGCTGGAGTAGCTATGTGGTAAAAGGATTCACCTAAATTTAAATGACTATTTACAACTTTGGCTTTATTTATCATTAATAAACAAATAATTTTTTATCTAAAAAGATTGTCCTGCAGGGTTTTTTCCAACCCTTTATACAAGTAAGACACTTGTTCTTCATATCCATTATAAATAATTGTAGGAATTCTACCTTCAATTCCTAATTGTTGTTCTGTTTCTTGAGACCATCTTGGGTGAGAAATTTTAGGATTTACGTTTGCCCAGAATCCGTACTCTTTTGGTGCAAGCTTTTCCCACATTCCAATAGGTCTTTCACTTAAAAAACTTATTTTTACAATTGATTTTATTGACTTAAATCCATACTTCCATGGCAAGACGAGGCGTAGAGGCGCACCATTCTGATTTGGTAAGTGTTTTCCATACATGCCAGTAGCTAAAAAACTTAGGTCATTTTTAGCTTCTTCAATTGAAACACCTTCTTGATATGGCCATGGATACCATTTTTGTTTTTGACCTGGTGCAACCTCAGGATCAAAAAAAGTTTCAAACTTTAAAAACTTAGCATTAGTTTTTGGATTAACTAAGGACAAAATTTTATTTAGAGGAAATCCTGCCCATGGAACTGTCATTGACCAGGCTTCTACGCATCTAAAACGATAAACTCTTTCTTCAATACCACCAATTTTTTTTAGTAAGTCATTTATATCAATTACTAATGGATTGTTAATCAGCCCATCTATAGTTAGCGTCCACGGTTCAGTTTTAAGCTGGGAAGCTCTTCTCCAAATATTTTTATTAGATCCAAACTCATAAAAATTTGTATAAGTTGTGGCCAAATGCTCAGCAGTTAAAGATCTTTTTGCAATATAAGATTTATTTACTGCAGGTGGATAAAATGAGCTAAACGCTGGATGAGACGTCAATGATACGCTGGGAAATAAAATTGAGCCTATACCAAGTTTTTTTAAAAAATCTCTTCTAGTATTAAAAGAGTTTTCTGACGTTACATTGTGATCTTTTAATTTCCAAACTTCTTTTCTTTTATAAAATGCCAATTTAAAACTCCAGTATTTAAGAAAGAGTTAAGACAGCTTTTTCAATTCTATTCATAGCTTCTTTTAAAACATCTAAGCTGGTTGCGTAAGATACTCTAAAATATGGTTCTAAACCAAAAGCTACTCCAGGCACTGCCGCAACTTCAGCAGATTCTAAAAGCCATTCAACAATTTCAGCATCATTGTTTAGGATTTTTCCATTTTTTGTCTTATTACCAATTAATTCTGAGACATTGGGGTAAGCGTAAAATGCCCCTTCAGGTAAAATACAAGAAATACCCTCTATACTATTTAGTTTATCAACTACATAATTTCTTCTTTCATCAAAAGCTTTTAAACAAGGATCTAAGAACTCTTTACTTCCACTTATACCAGCTAGAGCAGCATATTGTGAAATAGATGATGGATTAGAAGTTGATTGACCTTGAATTTTAATCATTGCTCTAATTAGTAATGATGGCCCAGCTGCATAACCGATTCTCCAACCAGTCATGCAGTAGCTTTTAGAAACACCATTTACAGTCAAAATTCTATCCTTTAAATCAGGTGCAACTTGCGCCAATGTGTAGAATTTAAAGTTGTCATATACAATGTATTCATAAATATCGTCAGTCATTACATATAAATTGTCGTATTTTCTGACTACATCTGCGATTTCTTCAAGTTCGCTTATTGAGTAACATGATCCAGTTGGATTAGATGGACTGTTCAATATAAGCCATTTACTTTTTTTGGTTATTACATTTTCTAGAGCTTCTCCAGTAAGTTTAAAGTTTGTTTCTGAAGAACAGTTTACAAATATTGGTTTACCACCTGATAATAACGTCATGTCAGGGTAGGAGACCCAATATGGTGCTGGGATTATTACTTCATCATCTTTATTTAAAGAACTCATCAAAGCATTAAACAAAATCTGTTTTCCACCAGTTCCAACAATAACATTACTTATGTCATAATTTAAATCATTATCTTTTTTGAATTTTTCTACAATTGATTGTCTTAATTCTGGTATTCCTTCAATGTTAGTATATTTAGTATATCCGTTATTAATTGCATCAATGGCAGCTTGCTTTACATGTTGTGGTGTGTCAAAATCAGGTTCCCCAGATGATAAACCAATGACCTTTTTCCCCTCTCTTTTGAGTTGAGTAGCCTTTGCTGTTATAACCATTGTTGCAGAGGGTTTAATTCTATTTAAACTATCAGAAATAAATGTCATTTAACTACTCCAAATTATATGATCATCAATTAGCCTTACTACAATTTAGTTAAGACTAACATCTTTTTTATTAATTAATTAGTTATTATTTGATATAGATATTTAGTGCAAATTTTTTACTCACAAAATTTATAAACATGAATAACATTGAAAAAATTGAAGATAATAAGATAACATCCTCAAAATCTATTTTTAGATTAAATTCAAGCTTTACTCCTACAGGAGATCAACCGGAGGCTATAAAAGAATTGGTTTCTGGGATCCTTGATAACGAAAAAGACCAAGTATTACTAGGGGTAACTGGTTCTGGTAAAACTTTTACAATGGCACATGTTATAAATTCTCTGAATAGACCTTCATTGATAATGGCACCTAATAAAACTTTAGCTGCGCAATTATATGGTGAGATGAAAGATTTTTTCCCGAATAACGCTGTAGAATATTTCGTTTCATATTATGATTATTATCAACCAGAAGCTTATGTGCCAAGATCTGATACTTATATTGAAAAAGAATCAAGCATTAATGATCAAATTGATCGTATGCGTCATTCTGCTACAAGGGCTCTTCTTGAACGTAAGGACGTAATAATAGTTGCTTCTGTATCATGTATTTATGGTATCGGCTCAGTTGAAACATATTCAAAAATGACAATTGAATTAAAAAAAGAACAGAAAATTCCTAGACAAACATTGTTAAGACAATTTACTGAACTCCAATATACAAGAAACGATATGTCGTTTGTAAGAGGTACTTTTAGAGTTAGAGGTGATATAGTTGAAATTTTCCCAGCACACCTGGAAACTGTAGCCTGGAGAATAACTTTATTTGGAGATGAAATTGAAGAATTATTTGAGATAGATGCTTTAACAGGCGAAAAGCTTACATCTCTAAGATCAATAAAAATTTATGCTAACTCTCACTATGTTACACCGAGACCAACATTAAACGAAGCTATTAAATCTATAAAAGAAGAATTAAAGCTTCATTTAGAATTTTTATATAAAAGTAATAAATTAGTGGAAGCACAGCGTTTAGAACAAAGAACTAATTTTGATCTTGAAATGATGTTGGCCGCTGGAACCTGCCCAGGAATAGAAAACTACAGTAGATATCTGTCAGGAAGAAATCCTGGGGAGCCACCACCAACACTTTTTGAATATTTACCAGATGATGCCCTTGTTTTTACTGACGAAAGTCATATCACAGTTAGTCAGATAGGAGCTATGTATAAAGGTGACTTTAGAAGAAAATCAACTTTAGCTGAATACGGTTTTAGATTACCTTCTTGTTTAGATAATAGGCCTTTAAAGTTTGAAGAATGGGAAGCATTCAGACCAAACACTATTCACGTTTCAGCCACACCTGGGGAATGGGAACTAAATAAAACTAATGGTATTTTTGTCGAACAATCTCTAAGACCAACAGGACTAGTGGATCCAGAAATTTTAATAAGACCAACAAAAACCCAAGTCGATGATCTCATTTACGAGACAAAAGAACAATCAAAAAAAGGAAATAGAGTATTAGTTACAACCTTAACAAAAAAGATGGCTGAAGCTTTGAGTGAGTATATGTTTGAGGCAGGATTAAAAGTCAGATATATTCACTCTGATGTAGACACTCTTGAGCGTATTGAAATAATAAGAGATTTAAGACTAGGTGTGTTTGATGTTTTGATTGGTATAAATCTTTTAAGAGAAGGGTTAGATATTCCTGAATGTGCATTAGTAGCTATTTTAGATGCCGATAAAGAAGGTTATTTAAGATCAAAAACTTCATTAATTCAAACTATTGGTCGTGCTGCAAGACATGTTGAAGGAAAAGTAATTCTTTATGCTGATAACATTACGGGTTCAATGCAATACGCAATAGATGAAACTGAAAGAAGAAGAAAAAAACAAATAAGTTATAATTTAAAAAATAATATTACGCCTAAAACTGTTATTAGTAAAATTTCTGATATTTTGGCAGACCTAAGTGATAGCGATGATGATAAAAATAATAAAAATAATGGGAAAAATATAAAAGAATCAATTCAAGATCTTCAAAACGAAATGGAAAAAGCCGCTAGCAATCTTGAATTTGAAGAAGCAGCAAGAATACGCGATGAAATAAAAAAATTACAA
>CACJFI010000025.1 GCA_902592615.1 uncultured SAR116 cluster alpha proteobacterium
TAAAAAATTAAGTTGGATTGTTTTGGAGTACTAAAATTGAATAAAAATTTTCTTGGTTTTAAGAGAAAAGATGGTTCAGTAGGAATTAGAAACAAATTATTAATAATTTCTATAACAGGTTTAACAGGACCAACAGCTAGAAAAATATCAAACCTTCTTCAAGACACTTTATTTGTTGATAACCCTTATGGTGGGGGCATAATCGGCGAAGATAAAATTAGACAAGATAATGCAATAATAGGATTTGCTAAAAATCCTAATGTTGGTGCTGTATTAATTATAAGTGCAGACCCACCTAAAGGAGATTTTATCAAATCTAGGTTAGAAAATTCTTCTAAACCTATTGAACTTTTAACATTAGATGAATGTAACCATGATGCTATTAAACTCTTAGAATTAGGTTTGCGAAAAGGGGCAAACTTAATTAGGAGAATATCTAAAAATAAACGGGAAAAGGTTTCGCTATCTAAATTATCAATTGGCCTAGAATGTGGGAGATCAGATCCAAGTTCTGGACTGGTAGCTAATCCAGTAATGGGCCTTATTGCTGATAGATTAATTGATTTGGGAGGAAGTGCTGTTATTGGTGAAACTATTGAGTGGCTAGGTGCTGAGCATCTTTTAGAAAATAGGGCAAAATCTAATAAAGTTAAGATTAAGATTTCTAAAGCTGTAAACTTTCAAAAACAATTTTCACAATCAAAGGGTATTAATCTTTTAGGAAATAATCCAGGCCACCAAAACATTGAAGCTGGGTTATCAACAATTGAAGAAAAATCTCTTGGCAACATAACAAAAAGTGGCTCTAAAAAGATAGAGGATGTACTTCAATGGGGAGAGAAAATAGATAAAAAGGGGATGTTTTTAATGCATGCTCCTTATTATGCACCAGAATCCTTAAGTGGTTTTTCTGCAGCAGGATGTCAGGTTACATTATTTTCTACAGGAGTTGGAAATAGTTTTACCAACCATATTTCACCTTCTATTAAATATAGTGCAAATCCAGAAATATGTGGAAAATTAAATAATCAACTAGATTTTGAATGTTCAGATGTTTTTTTAGGTAAAAAATCCTTTGAAGATGCCTTGAATGATTTTTGGAATTTTATGATAGATGTTTGTTCAGGAACACTTACGTGGGGTGAAATATTGAATGATTCTTCTGAGGTCTTCTCTAGAATAGACAGGAGTTTATAATGGAAAAGTTTGATTTTGATGCGATCATTTTGAAACCAAATGATAATGTCGGCACAGCAATAAGGCCTCTTAAAAGATATACAGAAATTATACTTAAATTAGAAAACCAATTAATTAACTTTGTAATAAAAGACAACATAAAGCTATGCCATAAATTTTCTTTAAATAAAATAAGAAGGGGAGATAAAATAATAAAATATGGCGAGATTATTGGAGTTGCCATGGATGATATTCAATCAGGCAATCTTGTTCACACCCACAATATTCAAAGTTTGCATCATAATGCCCAAGCATTTTTAGGATAAGATATAATAATACGACAATTAATGGAGGATAAAATTAGAAATTATTTAAAAGAAAAATTATCAAATAAAAATAAAACTTTAGGTTGTTGGACTAGCTTAGATAATGAAATAACTTCTGAATTATTAGCATTAGTTGGGTTTGACTTTCTTCTTATTGATCATGAGCATGGTTATGGTGATGTAAGTGGTATTACAAGACAATTGCAGTCTATTAAAGAAACTAATTGTTCAGCATTGGTAAGAATGCCAAGAGATGACGAAGTGTATGTTAAAAAATCCTTAGACTCAGGGGTGAATTGTTTAATGTTCCCAGCTGTTAATAATAAGAAAGAAGCAGAAAATATTGTTGAAATGTGTAGGTATGCCCCTAACGGTTATAGAGGTGTTGCTCCAGGCATGATTAGAGCTACTAATTATGGAATGGATATTAAAAGATATTTTGACAATTTTGAGGAAAACTTGTTAATTGTTTGCCAGATCGAGACCTTAGAAGGAGTCTCAAACATAAGAGAAATAGAAGAAGTTGACGGTGTAGACATGCTTTTTATTGGTCCAATGGATTTGTCAGCTAACATTGGAAAATTTGGAAAATTTGAAGATCCTATTTTTGTAAAAACTATTGAAGAAGCTAAAGAGAAAATTTTTCAATCTAAAAAATTTTCAGGAATAATTCCCTATGGTAACTATAGTTGGAAAAATTTGTTTGATAATGGCTTTGACTTAACGACTGCTGGGACTGAAATAGCTCTTTTAAGAGAGTCGGCAAAATCAATAATTAATGAATTTAAAAAATAATTTTTTAAAGTTTTTATGTTTTACTATAAAATTTTTTAAGAAGGTTTAAAGGAGAAAAGAATGAATGGTGCCGAAAGCCTTGTAAAAACTCTATTGGAAGGCAACGTAGACGTATGTTTTACTAATCCTGGAACATCAGAAATGCATTTTGTTGCAGCTCTAGATAAATATCAAAATATGCGAAGTGTCCTATGTCTTTTTGAAGGATGTGCTACTGGAGCCGCCGACGGTTATTATAGAATGAAAAGGTCACCAGCATCAACTTTACTACATTTAGGACCTGGTTTAGCAAATGGCCTTGCAAACCTTCATAATGCAAAAAAAGCTAATTCAGGTATTGTAAATATAGTAGGTGAACATGCCCTTGATCATATAAAATTAAATGCTCCATTAACATCAGATATTGAAGGAATAGCAAGTCCAGTATCCCATTGGGTAAAAACAAGCAAATCTTCAAAAGATATTTCAAAAGATGGTGCTGAAGCTATAAAACAAGCAAATGTAAAACCTGGGCAAATTGCAACTTTAATCTTGCCTGGTGATACTGCATGGAATGAAGGAAGCAAAATTGAGTCTATTGATTTAAATTTGAAATCCAACAATGTTTCTTCTAAATTAATAGACGATGCAATTTTAGAACTTCAAGATGCAAAGAATCCTCTAATACTTGTTGGTGGTGAGGCTTTAGAAGAAAACAACCTTATTAAATTAGCAAAAGTAGCGGACAAAATAGGCTGTCCAATTAAAACTGATTGGTTTAATGCTCGTTTAGATAAAGGTGCGGGAAGAATAAATTCAGTAAGAATACCGTACGTCGTTGATAAAGCAGTTGAAGTTCTTAAAGACTTTGACACCATAATAATAATAGGAGCAAGGCGACCTGTTGCCTTTTTTGCGTATCCAAACAAGCCTGGAGTTTTAACACAAGATGCTACTAAGTTTTTTGAATTAGCTTCTATATCAGATGATATCACTACAGTTATCGAAAAATTATCAGATAAGATTGGAATATCAAATAATACTCCTAGTACTATTTCAAAATTTGATGTACCAGAAATTCCTAAAGGTCCAATTAACCCAATGTCATTGGGAATGGTATTAGGTGCATTAATCCCAGAAAACGCAATCATAGTTGATGAATCTATAACTACTGGAAGAGAATTTTTTTATCAAACTTCAGGATCACACCCACATACATGGTTGAATAATTGTGGAGGGTCAATAGGATTTGGTATGCCTGTAGCAATTGGAGCAGCTATATCATCTCCAGATCAAAAAGTTATTTCATTAGAAGGTGATGGAAGCGCCATGTATACCATCCAGTCTTTATGGACTATGGCAAGAGAAAATTTAGATATAGTTGTACTAATTTTTGCAAACCAAAGTTACAAAATCCTTCAGGGAGAATTAACAAATGTAGGCGTTGATAACCCAGGAAAATCAGCAATGGAAATGTTGTCTTTGAAAGATCCAGCATTAGATTGGGTTTCTATATCAAAGGGCATGGGAGTTGATGCTGTTAAAATTGATAATATTGAAGATTTAGTAAAATATTTTAAACATGGACTCAAAGAAAAAGGTCCATTTCTAATTGAAGTTTTAATTTAAAAATCTTTAATGTAATAAATTTGAAATAAACATTATTTAAAAAGACAAAGTTTTGAGAATTCATTTGATTTGAATCGATGAGATTAAGTTAGATTTGCCAAATGAAACTCAAAACCTCAAATTCTGAGGTTAGATTGTCTTTAAATAAAATCACAAAAAAATTAATTAATAATCAAAATGACAGATATTTTGACAGAGAAATTAGCTGGTTATCTTTTAATGAAAGAGTTTTACTACAAGCATATGATAAGACAATTCCTTATGGTGAAAGACTTAGATTTGTAACAATTTCTTCAGAAAATTTAGACGAATTTTATATGGTTCGAATAGCTGGGTTACATCAGCTTATAAGTCAAGGTTTCAATACAGTTCCTGAAACTGGAATGAGAGCAGATGAATTATTAAAAACAGTACTTAATGCTTCCAAAGATTTAAAAAATAAACAGCAAAGATGTTTGAATTATTTGTTGAATGAAAAGGATGATTGTGATGTTTCAATTTTGTTTGATAATAAATGGACTAAAAATGAATTAGAATGGCTTAAAGAATATTATGAACAAAATATTCTACCTCTTTTGACACCAACCACGTTAGATCCTGCACACCCTTTTCCTTTTATCCAAAATAAAGGCAAATGTGTATTAATGGAGATGAAAGATACAAAAAACAAAAATATAAATTGTGTGGTTTTACTTCCTGATAATATAGATAGATTTATAAGATTACCTGGTGAAAATCAGAGATATGCTATGCTGGAGACCTTAGTTACAAAGTTTGTTCATTTAATTTATCCTGAATATAAATTATTAAAATCAGGCATGTTTAGAGTTATCAGAGATGCCGAAATTGAAATAGATGATGAAGCAGACGACTTAATAGGGCAATTTGAAACTGCAATTAAAGCCAGAAAAAGAGGTGGTATTGTATCTTTAACATTTTCTCATGATTTATCTAAATCTGCTCAAAAACTTTTAACTAGGGAATTAAATATCCCTGACGATCATATATATGTTGCGCAAGGATTTGTTGGGATCAATGACTTTACTGAAATAATAAATAATCTACCCAAACAAAATATATTCAAACCGTACAAACCCAGAATGCCACAAAGAATATTAGACTTTAAAGGAAATTGCTTTTCGGCAATAAAAAATAAAGAAATAATTGTTCATCATCCTTACGAAAGTTTTGATGTAGTTTTAAGTTTGCTTCAACAGGCAGCAACAGATAAAAATGTTTTAACAATTAGACAGACTTTATATAGAACAACACCTGACTCACCAATAGTAGAAGCTTTGGTGTCCGCTGCTGAGTCAGGAAAATCTGTTATTGCAGTAATTGAGCTGAAAGCTCGATTTGATGAAGAAAATAATGTTCAACTAGCTAGAGTATTAGAACAAGCTGGTGCACAAGTTGCTTACGGCCTAGTTGATTTAAAAGTACATGCAAAATTATCTTTAATAACAAGAAAAGAGGGTAAAAAATTAGTTTCTTATGCTCATTGTGGAACTGGTAATTATCATCCACATACTGCTAAAATTTATACTGACTTTTCGTTATTCACTATCGATAAAAATATTTGTGAGGATGCTAGATCAGTCTTTAATTTTCTTACCAGTCATGTTCAACCAAAACAATTAAATAAGATGATCATTTCACCCAACTCTTCTTATGATTGGTTAATTGAGAAAATTGATAATGAAATACAAAATGCTAAAGATGGTTTTGAAAGTGGAATTTGGATTAAATGTAATGCGATTGTAGATCAAAAAATAATTGAAAAATTCTATGAAGCATCCAATGCAGGGGTTAAAATTCACTTGATGGTTAGGGGTGTTTGCTGCCTACGCCCTAATGTTAAAGGAATGTCAGAAAACATTGCAGTAACTGCAATTATAGGAAGATTTCTTGAACATGGGAGAATTTATGTTTTTGCAAATAAAGGAAAATTTCAGTCTGAAAGTAATTTAGTTTATATGGCATCTGCTGATATAATGCCTCGTAATTTATACCATAGAGTTGAAGCTTTTATACCTTTAGAAAATAAAACAGTTCGAAGTCAAATCCTAGATCAAGTATTACCGGCTTTAATAAATGACACAAAAAATACTTGGCAATTAAATAAAAATGGAGAATACTCCAAAAAAATAAATAAGGACAAAACATTTTGTGCGCACACTTATTTTATGAAAAACCCAAGTTTATCAGGTCAGGGAAGCTTAGCTAAAATATAAGTATGAATGAAGTAGCTTTAAGTTTTTATAGGAAGATAAATAAAGGTAAATTAGCAATAATCGATATTGGTTCTAATTCTATTAGACTTGTTATATATCCTCAAAATGGTAAATATCCTTTTCCATTATTCAATGAAAGAGTAAATTGTAAACTCGGTGAGGGTCTATCATTGAGCAAAAATATTTCAAGTCAATCAATTTCAAAAGCTTTGTCAGCTATAAAGCGTTTTGCATATATAATAAAAACAATGTCTGTAAAACATCAAATAATTATAGCAACTGCAGCTGTTAGAAAAGCCAAAAATGCAAAAGAATTTTTACGTCCTGCAGAAAAACTTCTGAATCATAATATTAAAATCTTGTCTGCTAAAGAGGAAGCTGACTATGCCTGTCTAGGAGTTCTTAGCAATATAAAAGTTGATAAAGGGCTTATAGCAGATTTAGGAGGAGGAAGTTTAGAACTTATTCTTATTCAAGATGGAAAAAAGATAAAATCAACGAGTATCGATATTGGGCACTTATCTCAAATTACTAGTGAAGAAATCAGAAAAGAAATTAATAAAGTTGAATGGCTGAATAAATCTAAAGGTCTTACATTGTATGGAACAGGTGGAAGTTTTAGAGCTTTAGGATCTGCCTATATAAAGAATTATAATTATCCACTTTCATTATTGCATGGATTAAAATTCGATATCGAAAGAGGGATAATTCTTTTGGATCAAATGTCAGATGAAAACAAAGAAGTATTAGGTATACCTCCTGGTAGAACAGATACTATTTCAACTGCAGCAAAGATAATAACTCACCTGATTTTATCATCAAATGTAAAAAATATTATGATTAGTGGAACAAGTATAAGAGATGGATTGATAGCAGAATTAAATAAAGAAAATAGGATCAATCCAGATAAAGTTGCTTACTATAATGTACTTGCAAAAAACCAAAGATTTAATGGCATGCAAACTAAAATAAAAAAAATATTTGGTCCTATATTTGAAAAAATTGCAGATAAAGATCTTGAAAGGGTATTTAAAATTAGTACTAATCTTTCAGATATTTCTTGGGACGAACAGCCAGATATGAGAGGTAATATTGCCGCAAACAAAATCTTATCACTACCAGTAAGAGATTTAACTCATGTTGAGAGGGTATGGATGGCCAAAGTTGTTTATCACAGATATATTGGTACTAAAGATAAACAACAAATTGATAAAAGAATAACCAATTTACTTTCAGAAAAGCAAAAAATTTCATCGTATGCTATAGGTCTAGGATTAAGATTTATATATAATTTTAGCGCAGGATTACCAAAAAATTTGGATAATATTAAATTTAAGATTAAGAAAAATAAATTAACTTGTAAAATAAAATCTGAAGCCAAAGCTCTCATGGATAAAGAAAATGAACGAAGATTTAAAAATTTTGCTAATGCCTGTAATTTAAATTATGAGATTATTTTCTAATAATTCTTAATGTGATTTTTAATTTTATAAAAAGGTAGAGAAAAGATGAGTTTTATATCAGCACAATTACCTGATAATGAAGAAAGAAGAGCAGAAGCAGTTGAGAGAACTGGTCTAATAGATTCCAATCAAGCAAGCCTATTTAATATTTACTGTGAATTGGCTAAAGAAATAACTGGTTATGAAGCTGTTTTATTTCAATTGTTTGATAGTAAAGAAAGATGTTATTTAGCAGAAATTCAGCCTGAACAAGAAAAAACACAAAATTTAAGTAGACGCAGACCTAAAGATGGAAGTGTTTGTGCTCATGTTTTACTAGATACTAAACCATTAGTTGCCTTTGATGTTACAAAACATGAAATAACCAAAACTCACAGTAATGAAAAGGGTGTAAAAAGTTACATAGGTTTTCCTATTATAGACCAAAACAATTACGCACTTGGTATAGTTTGCATGATGACTTTTTCCAAAATAATAGAGTTGTCTCAAGATAAAATTGATTTAGTAGAAAAACTAATAAAAAAAGCTGCTCACCAGATAGATGTAATGACTGATCAAAAACTATTAACTTCTGATAGATTGATAAATGCTATAGAAATTTTTTATCAAGAAACAGGTTTAAGCGATATAATAATATTTAAAAATTTTATTCATGCTTGCAATAAAATGGAAATATCAAAAGATTTTGAAGAAATACTCTCTGATAATGGATTATTGAAAATTAATGAAAATTTAAAGTTAGAAGTTACAGAAAAAGGAAAAATAATCCAAGATAAAATGGGGTTACACACAAAGATAATGAAAAACATTAAACTTGAAGGCAAACAAGCTAATGACCTTTTAGAAATGTTAGATGAATTGTAATTAGTAGGTAAATCATGTACGCAAAAGTCTTTCAATATAAATTTCCATCAGTTACTGAAGCTAAAGTTGCGGCTTCTTTTTGTTCGGATAATCTTGGAAAAAAAATTACTAAATATCATTTTCAATCTTTGAATATAATGATCGGTAAAGAAGGTGATTTATCAATTTTTATAAAATTTAATACTATTGATAAATTAAAAAAATTTGAACAAGAGTCTAGTGAGTTTATTCAAGAACTTAAACAAACTTTTGTGTTTAAAGAAAATCAATATGCAGGTGTTTTTGTTTATAATTATGAGTCTGAAGCAACATCAGCTCTAATAAAAATGACTACTCCTGTTTAATATAATTTAATAATCTTAGTGATAGTTTTATTAATTATTGAGAAAAAGAGAACTTTACCTGACGAACATTTATTACTTTATTTATCACTCTGTAATCGTTATCAGGCTTCAAACACAAAAAACCCAAAAACCGAAGTCTTTGAGGGTGATCCAAGGCATTGACTTTATTGATATAGTTGGTTGCGGGAGTAGGATTTGAACCTACGACCTTCAGGTTATGAGCCTGACATTTTTGCCCCATTTTGCCTGTATATATAGGTTTTTGTTTGCAGTTAGCCACATAGTTAGACACTTATAATCAATTTTGATCACAGTATTTAACCTGTCATTTTTAATCAAATTTCACTAATAAGATGTAAAGTTAATTTAATATAAATGTAAAATTTATTTAATGATTAATTATTAATATAATATTTTTATGAGGCGAAAACATGAATTTTGAAACTATAAAAGCGGCTTTCATAAAACATTATGAAGGTGACTTGCAACCATTTATTGAACTTTTTTCAAAAGATTTACACTGTGAGTCCATACATAAATCAAGTATGGGCAATAAAGTTAAAAGCTACGATGAATTTGTAAATATGGTTAAAGACGTGAAATGGGTAAGTGAACCTATAATTCAATGCGTATTAGAAACACCCAACACTGTTGTTAAGACAGTAGATGGATTTGATCCTAATTTTACATATCTTGAAATTGATCACATTCAAGATGGTAAAATAGTCAAACATATTTATGGGAAAGTTCCAAAATAAATCATTGAATTTTAAAATAATTAAAAATCCTTTTATAAAATTTAAAAATGAGATTATTGAACTTCCAATTTTGATTAGAAAGATTAAAACTATGAAAACAAAAATATCCATAATTAGATTCAGACCTAAACCTGAATGTTTTGACGAATTTTTAACAAATGTAAAAGAACGTTCGAAAGAAAGGGCATTGTCAAAACCGCCTACTCATTATTTAATGACTACGTCGGATGAAGTGATAGCTATAGTTTTAAGAACAGAAACTGAGTTATCTGAAAGCTCAACCAGAGGTGTTAATTGGTTAGATACTCAAAGACATCTTCTTTTAGAGTATAACGAAGAAGATAGACACTCAATTCCCTTGACTGGAAATCTAGTCGAATACTAGTTTTTGAGGATAGTTGCAGTTGCGTATGCAGCAAATAAGATTGAAAAGCCTAAATAAGGCATAATATTTAAAAAATTAGCCGAAATAAATTCCAAGTTTTGGATGCAAGGTGTTTTGATACCCAAATACATACAATCAAGATTAAAAAATTTAAAATCCAAATTTTTGTTTCTTAACTCTAAAATTAAATTACTTCAAATAATATAATTAATTACGGCCATTAAAATTCTTCTTTAAAATTATTTGGTCAGAAATTTAAAATTATTCCTGACCAAATAAAATAGGATAAAATTTAATAATCTAATTATTAATTTCATAGAGACCAATTGTACCTGTCATTTCATATGCAACAGCAAGTAGAGGTTTTCCGGTAGGACTAACACTTGACGGGATAAATTCTAATCCCTCGGGAGAATTGTGATTTTCATTAGGCATTATATAACTCACCATATGTGGGTCAGATGGCAGCGTAATGTCATATGTAAAGATAGCGTTATTTCTCTCCATTCCTATAAATGCGTATGTTCTTCCATTAATCTTGCCTATTGCAAGAGCCTCAGGCTCTGGACCTTTGTCATCTGAACGATCATCAATTTTGGTAGGACCATTAGCATTAAACATTTCTGGAGAACGCTTCGAAATTATGTTTTCGAATGCGTTTCCACTGTCAAAAACTAGAGTCCCATCATCTTTCCAAATGGAAAATGATCTTCCGCCATAGGCATATATTATATCATGATCTCCATCGCCGTCAGTGTCACCAAGTGTTTTTGTGGTTTTTAAGCGTCCAAGGTTTTCTTTCTTTTGTAACTCATTAGCATTTGGAAACATAGTTTTATCAAGTTTTAATTTGCCAACGCGAGTTTCCTCAGAAAAACCATCGTAGTCTTTAGCGTCACCTTCATTTGCTGTAACTAAATATGTGCTTCCTTTTGTCTCATAGGATACGATTGCATCTGGCTGATACATCATCAAAACTGGCCATCGTTTCATATTTATTCCACCATCCTTATTTGATACATCATGAGAAGTTCTAGATACGTTTTTGAACCCAAGTCCACTCACATTAATAACCTTTGCAGAAGCTATATCAATTGTAGCTATGGCATTGTTTTCTTGAAGAGTTGCATAAGCCTTTTTACCGTCTGGAGCAAATGTTATATATTCTGGTTCAGCATCTTCTGCAAAACTTGAACCTGGTTTAATAATCCTTGCACCTGCTGGCATTTTAATATTATTAAGCGTTATCTGCTTAACATTTGCATTTTGTACACCGCTAGACAAATCTATAAGTGTAAAACTACCTTCTGGATCAATTTTGTAATCATCAGAGGGTTCACCTTCATTAGCAGTTAATAAATATCTACCATCAGGTGAGAATGCAATATTATCAGGCAAAGCTCCAGTTTTATACTCGGCCAATTTTTCCCCATTATTATTGAATATTTGAACATTACCTGGGGCATCTGCTTTTTTTTCTTTTATCGACGCTGCAATTAAATCTTTATGAACCGCTACTGCTGTAACATTACCACCTGACAAATCAAAAGGTGCTATTTTTTTTAAATTGAAAGGATCACTTATTGAAATTCTTTCTATAGTGCCAGTTTCAGAAGCTGTAACTAAAAGACTTTTAGATTGGGAGTGATAACGTATCATTTCTGCGTAACCTTCACCTTTTCCAATTTGAAAGGATGATATTTGATTAATTTCCATGGCCTTTGTAGAAATTGAACTTGTAAGTATAATAACTGAAGAAGTTACTAAAATTTTTAACATATTTTTATTAAACATAAATTTCTCCATTTTTAATATGAACATGCCTAACTTTTTTTACTGAATTGTTATTTTAATATTACAATTTAATGAAGTTTAAATTGAGCTAAGATTACGCTGTAGTATAGTTAGTAATTTTAAGTCTATTTGAAATATTTTTCTTTAAATTTTAAAGCAACGGAAACTAGTAATATTAGTATAGGCACTTCAACAAGAGGACCAATAACAGTTGCGAAAGCCTCTTTTGATGCAAGGCCAAAAGTGGCAATTGAAACTGCAATAGCTAATTCAAAATTATTTGAAGCTGCTGTGAATGATAAAGAAGTAGCCGTTGGATAATTAATATTTGCAAACCTGCTGATACCAAAACTAATAAAAAACATAATTAGAAAATATATGATTAGAGGAATTGATATTGTTAAAACATCCAAAGGCAGTTTCAAAATTTCATTTCCTTTTAGAGTAAACATAATAATTATTGTAAATAACAGCGCAATTAAAGTAATAGGACTTATTCTAGGAAGAAAATTGTTCACGTACCATTCTTCACCATATCTTTTAACTAATAATGATCTTGTCACAAAACCTGCTAAAAATGGAATACCAAGATAAATTAGAACAATTTTGGAGATGTATAATATGGAGATATCAATAATTTGTCCACCATATCCAAAAAATTCCGGCAAAATTTTTAAGAAAAACCACGCATAAGGCGCGAAGAATATAATTTGAAAAATTGAATTAAAGGCAACTAATCCTGCTACATATTCTGAACTTCCTCTAGCCAACTCATTCCAAACAAGAACCATTGCTATACATCTAGCTAGACCAATTAGTATGACACCAGTCATATATTCAGGCTTATCAGAAAGAAAAGTAAGAGCTAAAAAAAACATTAATGCAGGGCCTATTATCCAATTTTGAAATAAAGACAAAGCTAAGACTTTCTTATCTTTAAAAACTTCAATTATTTTTTCATATTTTACTTTTGCTAAAGGTGGATACATCATTAAAATAAGCCCTATTGCAATAGGAATATTTGTATTACTGTAAGTTATTGAATCAAGAAATTTAGGCATATTTAGAAAAACATTACCAATAACTATACCTATAATCATTGCAAGAAAAATCCATAAAGTTAGGTATTTATCTAAAAATGATAGATTTAATTTTTTATGTTTTGGATACATCTTTTATTTAAGCAACTTCTCGACCACTTGCCCATACTTTTCTAATGATTGGTAAATCCTTTTTAATACTTAATCTTACCAAATCTGCTTTTAAACCTTCTTTAATCATTCCTCTATCATTTAAGCCTGTAA
>CACJFI010000026.1 GCA_902592615.1 uncultured SAR116 cluster alpha proteobacterium
TTGATCATAACGCACTAAATGATTCTTTAGCTTCCAAAAACAAAAATATATTAATGGATTTTAAGTATGGAAAAGATGTTTTAGATTTCATGAATTTAGATGAAAATCTTAAATTTGATGTATTACATTTCTTAACCCTCTTAAAACCACTCCAACATAGAGCTTATTCTATTGCTTCAAGTAACTTAATCTTTAAAAACTCAGTACATTTAATTGTTTCAACTCAAAGATGGCAAAAAAAAACTAGGGATTATGGTGGTGTTTGTTCAACATTTTTATCTGATAATTGTAAATTGGGTGATAAGGTAAAAATCTTTTTAATTCCTAATAAATTATTTAAATTGCCTGATGATCAAAATAAACCAATAATTATGATTGGTCCTGGTACAGGCGTAGCACCCTTTTTATCTTTTATACAAGAAAGAAAACATTTAAAGAGTAATGGAAAAAATTGGTTATTCTTTGGCGCTCAGACCAAGAAGAATGATTTTATATACGAAGATCAAATTTCAAATTTTGTTGAAGAAAAAATTTTGAACAATTTAGATACTGCTTTTTCAAGAGATCAGGAAAAAAAAATTTATGTTCAGGATAAAATTTACGACAGAAGTAATGAATTTTTCCAATGGTTAAAAAATGGTGCAATAATATACGTCTGTGGAGACGCCCAAAAAATGGCTAAAGATGTTGAAGTCACAATTATAAAATTAATTTCAAAAGAGCTTAGATGTGATGATGAAAAAGCTTTGGAATATTTAAAAATGTTAAAAAAAGAAAAAAGATATTTATTAGATGTGTATTAAAAAGATTATTATAAAATTTAAAAGCATAGAGGTTATTTATGAAATGGGATAGGTTAAGATTATTTAATATCGTTGCCCAAACTCGAAATATTACCGAAGCCTCTTATATCTTACAAATGAGTCAGTCTGCATTAAGTAGACAAATGAAGGCTCTAGAAAACGAATTAGGTGTAAGACTTTTTTTAAGAAATTCAGACGGTATTTCTCTTACTAAAGCTGGTATGAGATTATCATCCTCCGTTCAAATTTTAGCCTCTGATATAAGTAAGACTCACAACCAACTTCTTGAGGATATGGATGTTCCATCTGGCAGATTGAATGTTTCTGCAACAAATGCATTTGGGGCATTATGGGTTGCTCCTAGAATGTCAAAATTCAAAAATTTATTTCCAGAAATAAATGTTGCTCTTAGCTTAAGAGATTCTGAACCTCGAGTTACTAATTTTAACTCTGATATTGAGGTTAGAATGACACCCAGCGTTTCTCAAGACGATATTCAAATTAAATTAGCTGACTGTAGATATAAGATTTTTGCATCAAATGAATACATTTCTAAAAATGGATATCCAAAAACTAGTACTGATTTAGATAATCATAAAATAATATCCTATGGAGAAGATGCACAACCGCCTCTTGATAGACACCGATTGAATTGGCTTTTAACAATCGGAAAAGAAAATAAAAGACCAAGAAAACCAATTCTAGAGGTTTCTAGTATATATGGTATAGCAAAGGCTACTGAGGTTGGTATGGGTATAGCCTCATTACCAGATTGGATGGAATTTGAAATGATAGAATTAACTGAAATTTTATCTCAACTAGAAGGACCTAAAATGTCAATTTCTTTGTGTTTTAACTACGAGTTGAGAAATGATTCAAGAATTAAAGCATTTAAGGATTTTATGATTAAGGAAGCAGAGATAATTAATTAATTAATTGACCAATTTTGTAATGCAATTTATGCATATCTGACATATAATGAATAATTTTACAATTATATGTAAATTATCTATGTTCCACTTTCTTTACTAGGGAATAAGTATAATAGGTCTTAATAATAAATGGCTATTTTTACAATATTACGGGAAATAAATGAGTATTAAAAAATTGAACAAAATGGGGTTTCCAGAAAAATTCGGTTTATATGATTCAAATAACGAACATGAAAATTGTGGATTTGGTTTTATTGCAAATATCAAAAATGAACCCAAACATGAGATAGTTCATCAAGCCTTAGAGATTGTTCATAACCTTGATCATAGAGGAGCTATTGGAGCTGATCCATTAGCGGGTGATGGTGCTGGTATATTGATCCAAATACCACATGAATTTTTTAAAAAAGAACTTTTAAATTCTGGTATTAAACTTCCAGAAATTGGTAATTATGGGGTTGGCATGATTTTTTTGCCACCAGAAAAAAACAGAGCAGATTCCGCAATCAATTCAGTTGAAGAAGCAATAAAAAAGGAAGGTCAATTTTTAATTGGATGGAGAGATGTTCCCGTTGATGATTCTGTTCTAGGAGAAACTGTAAAAAATAATGCGCCAATTATTAGACAATTTTTTATTGAAAAAGGAAATAATACAAAAACTGAAAAAGAATTTCAAAGAAAATTATATGTAATTAGAAAGCAAAGTCTTTTCTTACTCGAAGAAAAATTAAAGGAAAGTTGTGACGACTTTTACATTGTTTCACTATCTACTAGGACAATAATATTTAAAGGGATGGTATTAGCGCCAAACTTATCAAAATTTTACAAAGATTTTCAAAATCAAAGTTTCAAAACTGCCATAGCTCTTTTTCATCAAAGATTTTCTACAAACACCTTTCCTTCTTGGCGATTAGCCCAACCGTTTAGATATTTATGTCATAATGGTGAAATCAATACTGTAAAGGGAAATTCTAATTGGATGAATTCTAGACGGTACAGCATGTACTCAAAAGTTTTAGGCAATGATTTAAAAAAGATTTGGCCTGTGATTGAAAGATCACCTTCTGATTCAGCTACATTCGACAACGCTCTTGAATTATTAGTAATGAGTGGATACTCACTTCCACATGCAATGATGTTGATGATACCAGAAGCGTGGAAAGACAACGCATTAATGGATCCTAAAAGATCTTCATTTTATGAATATTATTCTGCTTTAATGGAACCATGGGATGGACCAGCTGCAATGGCTTTTACTGACGGTGTGCAAGTTGCAGCAACTTTAGATCGAAACGGTTTAAGACCAGCTAGGTATGTCGTAACAGATGATGACCTAATCATAATGTCATCAGAAGTAGGTGTTATTAGAAATATTCCAGAACAAAAGATTATTCAAAAATGGCGGTTACAACCAGGAAAAATGCTTCTTGTTGATTTAAATCAAAAAAGAATAATTTCAGATGAGGAGCTTAAGGATAATTTAGTTAACTTATATCCTTATGACAATTGGGTAAAAAATTCAAAAGTTAATATTAAATCAATTGATTTTAATACGAATAAAACATTGCCAGAAGATGATATGTTACTAGATTTACAGAAAGCATTTGGATATAACAAAGAAGATCTCAAATTTTTTCTTGAGCCAATGATTTTAGATGGGCAAGATCCTATTGGATCAATGGGAAGAGACATACCATTAGCAGCTCTATCAGATAAAAACAGGCTTTTATATGATTATTTTTTTCAAAATTTTGCTCAGGTAACAAACCCTCCTATAGACCCTATTCGAGAAGAGTTGGTAATGTCTTTGATGAATTTTATAGGTCCAAGGCCAAACTTGCTTGATCCTAAATCAGGTAAAAATCAAAAGTTAATTGAGGTTGACCATCCGATTTTAGATAATTTAGATATAGAAAAGATTAGAAATATAGATAAATTCACCTCTAATAAGTTAAGATCTGTTACTTTAAGTATTTGTTATAACAAAAAAGAAAATCCTAACTTAGAAATTGAAAAATTTTTACAAAGCATTTGTATTGAAGCTGAAAGAGTTATTAATAGCAATGCCTGTAACATTATTATATTATCAGATAGAGAAGTTGATGAAAACAATATTGCAATTCCTGCATTACTTGCTACGAGCTCAGTACATCACCATTTAATAAAAAAAGGTTTAAGAACAAAAGTAGGATTAATAATAGAAACTGGAGAAGCAAGAAGGGTTCATGATCTATGTCTTCTTGCAGGTTATGGAGCAGAAGCAATAAACCCATACTTAGCTTTCTATACCTTATCAAACATAATTAAAAATCATAATCAGGAAATTGAAGAAAAAGAAGCTTACACAAAATATATCAAAGCGGTAACAAAAGGCATGCTTAAAGTAATGTCTAAAATGGGTATTTCTACATATCAATCTTATTCTGGTGCTCAAATTTTTGATGCAGTAGGTCTTTCTTCTAATCTTGTTGATAGATACTTTTGTGGCACGTCGTCAAAAGTTGAAGGTATTGACTTAGAAGAAATTCAAATAGAAACAGAGAATAGACATGAATTAGCTTTTGGTGTTTCTCCAATATTATCTAATGATCTTGATGTTGGTGGTGATTTAAGCTTTCGAATTCGGGGTGAAGAACATGTTTGGACTCCTGAAACTATTGGAATGCTTCAACATTCAGTTAGAAGTGCTAATTATGATACTTTCAAAAAATATTCAAAGAAAATCAATGATCACTCAATAAAATTAAAAAATTTAAGAGGTTTATTTAAGTTCACAAATAAAACAATACCTATAAATATAGATGAGGTAGAACCTACATCTGAAATAGTTAAAAGATTTGCTACAGGCGCTATGTCACTTGGATCAATATCCACAGAAGCTCATACAACCTTAGCAATTGCAATGAACCGTCTTGGAGGAAGATCAAACACAGGAGAAGGTGGAGAAGAGACATCAAGATTTGTTCCTCTTGCTAATGGTGATTCTATGAACTCCAGAATAAAACAAGTTGCATCCGGAAGATTTGGGGTTACAACTGAATATTTATCAAACGCGACTGATATTCAGATCAAAATGGCACAAGGTGCTAAGCCAGGTGAGGGTGGGCAGCTTCCAGGTGGAAAAGTTGATGAATTTATTGCTAAGATTAGACATTCAACACCAGGTGTTGGTTTAATATCACCACCACCTCATCACGATATTTATTCAATTGAAGATTTAGCACAACTTATACATGATCTTAAAAATGTTAATCCAAAAGCTAGAGTTTCTGTAAAACTTGTATCTGAGATTGGTGTTGGAACTGTCGCAGCTGGAGTTAGTAAGGCTTATGCTGATCACGTAACTATTTCAGGAAATGATGGTGGTACTGGTGCAAGTCCAATTACATCTTTGTTAAATGCTGGTGGCCCTTGGGAAACCGGTTTAGCTGAAACCCATCAAACACTTGTCATGAACGGATTAAGAGAAAGAATAGCTGTCCAAGTTGACGGAGGATTAAGAACTGGAAGAGATGTTGTAATTGGAGCAATTTTGGGTGCTGATGAGTTTGGATTTGCAACTGCCGCCCTTATTTCTGAAGGATGCATAATGATGAGAAAGTGTCATTTAAATACTTGTCCTGTAGGGGTTGCTACACAAGACCCGGAACTTAGAAAAAATTTTACTGGAACACCAGACCATGTCGTAAACTTTTTTGTTTTCATTGCTAATGAAGTGAGAGAGATAATGGCAGAGCTTGGTATTAGAAAGTTTAACGATATAATTGGAAGAAGAGATCTTATTGATTTTAATGGAGCAGAAGAACATTGGAAAGCTCACGGATTGGATTTAAGAAAACTTATTGTAAGTTTGGAAAAAGAAAAAGATGAGACTTTTTATAATTCAAAAGAACAAAACCATAGGTTAGAACTTGCTCTTGATAATGAATTAATTTCAAAATCAAAAAAAGCTATCTTGGATAAAATAAAAGTAAATATTTCATCAAAAATTGTAAATACTAATAGAACTGTTGGCGGAATGTTATCAGGGGTTATAGCAAAAAAGTATGGTCATAATGGATTACCCAAGGATACAATAAATGTTGATTTTACAGGTAACGCTGGCCAAAGTTTTGGAGCTTGGTTATCAAAAGGTATTAATTTTAACTTAAAAGGTGACGCTAACGATTATGTAGGTAAGGGTCTATCTGGTGGTAGAATATCCGTGAGTCCTCATGAAACAAGTAAAATTATTCCTGAAAATAATATTATTGCTGGAAACACGCTCTTGTACGGCGCAATCTCTGGAGAATGTTATCTTAGAGGAGTTGTAGGCGAACGTTTTGCAGTTAGAAACTCAGGTGCTACGGCTGTTGTTGAAGGTTGTGGTGACCATGGGTGTGAATATATGACAGGGGGTGTTGTTATTATACTTGGAAAAACAGGTAGGAATTTTGCAGCAGGAATGTCTGGTGGAATAGCCTATATTTTAGATGAAGATGGTACATTTGAAACGAAGTGTAATAAAGCTATGGTAGGTTTAGAGAAATTACAAAGTTTAAAAAACTTTGGTACTCCTTCAGCAAAAGATATTGATAATGATTTACTTGATTTTGATGAAGCACGATTAAAATTAATAATTCAAAGACATTTAAAATATACTAAAAGTGAAAAAGCCAGATTAATTTTGGATGATTGGAATGAATATCTTAATCTTTTTTATAAAATAACACCTTTTGATTTTAAGAGAGCTTTAAACGAAAGAAAACAAAAACTTAAAGAAGTTAATAAAGTACCAAATAGAATTGCTGGAGAATGACATGGGTAAGGTAACTGGATTTATGGAATTAGACCGAGTTGAAAGAGATTATGAACCAGTTGAGGACAGAATAAAACATTTTAAAGAGTTCTTAATTCCATTAGACCAAAAAAAAGTTTCAGAACAAGGTGCTAGATGTATGGATTGTGGGATTCCATATTGTCATCAAGGTTGTCCTGTTAATAATCTAATTCCTGATTGGAATGATTTAATTTATAATTATAAATGGAAAGAAGCTCTTGATTTACTTCAATCGACAAATAATTTTCCAGAATTTACAGGTAGAATTTGTCCAGCACCATGTGAAGCATCATGTACTTTGAATATTACAGATAATCCTGTAGCTATTAAAACAATTGAATGTTCCATTGTAGATAAAGGGTGGGAAGAGGGTTGGATTAAACCAATCATAAGTAATAAAAAAACAGGTAAGAAAGTTGCTGTTATTGGTTCTGGGCCTTCTGGTTTAGCATGTGCTCAGCAACTAGCTAGAGCAGGTCATTCTGTTGTCGTGTTTGAAAAAAATTCTAGAATAGGTGGTCTTCTTAGAATTGGTATACCTGATTTCAAAATGGAAAAACATCTTATTGATAGAAGAATGTCTCAAATGGAGGCTGAAGGTGTAGAGTTCAGAGTTAATTCTCACATTGGTAAAAATATAAAAATCGAAGAATTAAATAATGATTTTGATGCAATAGCTTTTTGTGGAGGATCAGAAAATCCAAGAGATTTACCAGTCAAGGGTAGAGAACTAAAGGGTATTCATTTTGCTATGGAGTTCCTCTCTCAGCAAAATGATAGAGTTGCAGGTAATAAAATAGATCCAAAGGTTGAAATCTCAGCAAAAGGAAAGAATGTTCTTGTGATTGGTGGTGGAGATACTGGATCAGATTGCGTTGGTACTTCTAATCGTCAAGGCGCTAAGTCAGTTACTCAACTCGAATTACTAGATCAACCACCTGAAAAAGAAAATAAAGCACTCACCTGGCCCGATTGGCCTTTAAAACTTAGAACCTCAACATCTCATCAAGAAGGATGCGATAGAAATTGGTCTGTTTTAACAAAATCGTTTAAAGGTCTCGACGGCAAAGTTAACAAACTAAATTGCGTTAAAGTTGAATGGTCAAAAGATGATAATGGAAGAATGAAAATGAATGAGGTTACAGGTACTGAATTTTCTTTTGAAGCAGATCTTGTGTTACTTGCGATGGGCTTTGTGCATCCAATTCATGAAGGTTTAATTAACAGTTTAGGGGTTAACCTAACACCAGCGGGTAATTTAGATGCAAATGACACAGAATATAAGACATCTATTGATAATTTTTTTGCAGCTGGTGACTCAAGACGCGGTCAGTCATTAGTTGTTTGGGCAATAAGAGAAGGCAGACAATGTGCAAGATCTATTGATAAGTTTTTAATGGGAAAATCTGAACTACCAAATTAGCAATTTTTTTAACTTAATAAAATATTAAAACCTTAATTTACATTATTTTAAATTGAAATGTGAAATTTAAATGGATTGTAAAATCATTTTTAGAGAAAAAAAAGAAATAGATAATGATCAAATTGAAAATATTTTAAATAAAAATTTTGGTGGAAACAGACATCTAAGGACTGTATATTTATATTGTAAAAAATTGCCTATCAAAGGTTTGTCTCCTTTATCTTGTTTAAATGAAGATCCAAATACCGTAATTGGTACCATTACTTTTCACAGAACATTAGTTAGCAATATTAATTGTCTACTTCTTAGTCCTTTGGCAGTTAGTGATCTTTTTCAAGTAAAAGGTTTTGGTAAAATACTAGTAAGAAAAGGATTAGAAATTGCTAAGAAAAAAAATGAAGATATATGTTTTGTTTCAGGTAATTATGACTATTACAAAGTATTTGATTTTTTTAAATTAAGTAGTAAAAATCTGATTATTCACACGCCAGGTGATTTAACATATGGTGAAATTCTTGTTAAAGAACTAAAAAAAAATTGTGTAAACTTATTACCTTTAAAGGCACAACTTCTTCCTGAAAAATAGTTTAAATTATGATTACTCTTTATCACTATTACTTATGTTCATCATCAAGATATATTAGGCTTATTTTAGAAGAACATAAAATATCATATCAAACCCAGCTAGAAAATTATTGGAAACCACAAAATGATTTTCTGGAGCTCAATCCAGCTGGTCATTTGCCAGTTCTGGTCAATGAAGAAAATTTTCCAGTTATTGGAGCAAACGCTTGTCTAGAGTATATTAAAGATCTTGAATTAAGGCCTAACTTTTTTGTTAAGAATTATAAAGAAAAAGCGGAAATAAATAGATTAGTTCATTGGTTTGAAGTAATTTTTAAAAAAGAAGTTTTCGACCCAATTATTTATGAAAAAGTATATTCAAGGATAGTAGAAAATATAACTCCAAATAGTGAGAATATAAGAGCAGCTCTTCAAAATTTGGATTTTCATATTCAATATTTTAATTACTTACTAAATAACAAAAATTATTTTATCAAAGATGAGTTAACTTATTTAGATTTTCTAGCTACGGCAAATTTTTCAGTTTTGGACTATCTAGGATTATTAAATTTAAAAAATCATGATAATATAAGAGAATGGTATTTCAAACTAAAGTCAAGGCCTTCATTTAGAACATTGTTAAAAGACCAAATAATTGGACTTAACCCCCATGAAAACTATAAAAATATGGATATTTAATTATATTTTAATTTTTATTTCTTCAATAATATTTGTAATGGTTTTTAGTTGGTGTATGTCAGATAATCTATGACCAGCGTCTTTTTCCAACAATAATTTAACATCTTTCGTTCCTGTAAAATTCTTAATTATTTTTATACTCAAATCATATGGAACGGCATCATCAGCTATACCATGGTATAGGTAGACAGGACCATTAAAAGTTATACTCTTTGACAAAGTAAGGTTTTTAAAACTATCTTTTATTAATTTGTATGAAAAATCATTTTTTGATCCATCTTCATATCTTATACTTGTCTTTCTATTTTTTACTAATTTTCTTTTCTCACAACCTGACATTTTATCCCATATCAAAAGTTTAGGAAAATCTGGAGCAGGAGCTAAACCTATAATTGCAGAAATTTTTTTTGGAATTCTTTTTGCTAACATCAGCATAATCCAAGCACCCATTGATGATCCAACTAAAATCTGTTTGTCTTTAGTAAGTTTGTTAATTAAATACTCAGCATCCTGATACCAATCAGAAAAACATGTTTTATCAATTGTTCCTGACGATTGACCGTGACCAGAATAATCAAATCTCAAAAAGCTATGATTATTTTCTTTTGCCCATTTTTCTAAATATAATGCTTTTTTACCTTGCATATCTGAGTTAAAACCGCTTAAGAATACGATACCTGAGTTTTTTCCTGTTAATTGGTTATATGCTATTGTGTTATTATCTAATCTATTAATAAATTTTGTCATTTATAAATCCGTTTGCTTTAAGGTTAATAAAAATGAATAAAAAAAAATATACTATAGCCCAGATTTTACCAGCTTTAAATAATGGTGGAGTTGAGAGAGGTGTTGTTGAAATTTCTAAAGCACTAGTTGACAATAATTTTAGATCAATTGTTATCTCTTCTGGTGGCCATATGGTTCCCCAAATAATTAGAAACGGTGGAATTCATTATGAACTTGATGTGCATACCAAAAACCCTTTAAAATGGTCAAAAATTAGAAATGAATTAAAGAGTGTTTTAGAAGGTGAAAATGTAGATCTAATTCATTTTTGTTCTCGAGCGCCCGCATGGATTGGTTTGCCACTTGGAGCTATCTTAGATATACCAATTATTACTTCAGTTCATATGAGATTTAGAAAATCTAATATTTTTAAAAAATATTATAATAGTATTTTAACTAAAGGAAATTTTATTATTGCTATTTCACAGCATATTGAAAGAAGTATAAAAAATTCTTTTCCAAATGTAAGTGGTAAAATTAAAGTTATTCATAGAGGTGTTGATTTGGATCTATTTAACCCAAATAATATAAATCCTGCGAGAATAATATCTCAATCAAAGCATTTAAATTTAAAAGATAATATTCCTGTCATAATTATGGCAGCAAGACCAGCAATGTGGAAAGGTTATCAAGTTCTTATAAAAGCTTTGTCAAAAGTTAAACATAATTTTCAATGTGTTTTCATTGGAGCTGGTGATGGCAATCAAAAATTCCAAAATATTTTAATTAAAAAAATAATTCAATCAAAGCTAGAAACTAAAATCAAACTTATTGGTTCAACTAGGGATATACAAGCTGCAATGATCTTAGGAGATTTAATTATAATGCCATCATTAACCCCAGAACCATTTGGAAGAATAGTTTTAGAAGCTCAAGCTCTAGGCAAAATACCGATTGCTTTTGATCATGGTGGAGCTTCAGAAACAATAATTGATGGAAAGACTGGATTTTTGGCAGAGCCTTTTAACGTAGAAAGTCTGGCTGAAAAAATTTCATTTGCTTTATCCCTAAAGCCACAAAAGACAGAGAAGATAGGTAAATTTGCAAAAAAAATCGTATCTAAAAATTACAGTCATCACAGGATGTGTAATTTAACTATATCACTATACAAACAAACTATTGCAGAACATAAAATAAACAGTTAGTGATATAAATTAATAACTTAGATTTAAATTAAAATATAATGATTACAATCACGCTACCTAACAAAGATAAAAAACAATATAAGAAGCCAGTTACCTCTGCTGAAATTGCAAATGATATTTCTGAAAAACTAGCTTCTGATGCTTTGGTCTCACTAGTTAATGGTGAGTTATGGGATTTAGATAGGCCAATTGAAATAGACAGCACAATTTCAATTCTAACAAAAAAAAATAAAGAAACTCTGGATGTTATAAGACATGATGCAGCACATATCATGGCTGAAGCAGTTTTAGAATTATTCCCAGAAACCCAAGTTACCATAGGTCCATCTATTGAAAATGGTTTTTACTATGATTTCTATAGAGAGAAAAAATTTACCTTATCTGATTTAGAAGTTATAGAAACAAGAATGCACGAAATCGTTGATAGAGATGAAATAATTTCTAGAGAAGTTTGGTCTAGAGAAAATTCTGTTAATTATTTTAAAAAAAATAACGAAAAATTTAAACTTGAATTAGTCAATGCTATTCCAGAAGATGAAACAGTTACATTTTACAGGCAAGGTAACTTTCTAGATTTATGTAGAGGTCCTCATACAACCTCAACAAAAAAACTTGGTCATTCTTTCAAGCTAACTAAATTAGCAGGGTCATATTGGAGAGGCGATAGTAAGAACCAAGTCTTACAAAGAATTTATGGAACAGCCTTTTTTAACGATAAAGATTTAAAAGATTATCTTTTTATGATTGAAGAAGCTGAAAAAAGAGATCATAGAAAATTAGGAAAAGAATTAAGTTTATTTCATCTTCAAGAAGAAGCTGTTGGATCTGTTTTTTGGCACAAAAAAGGGTGGTCGATATACCTTGAAATTGAAACGTATATGCGAAGGAGATTAAATAAAACATATGAGGAGGTTAAAACACCTCAAGTTATAGATAGATCTTTATGGGAAAAATCTGGACATTGGGATAAATTTCAAGAGCACATGTTTATTGCTAAAGGTGATGATGAAAAGGTGCTAGCTTTAAAGCCTATGAATTGCCCTGGTCATGTACAAATCTTTAAACAAGGTTTAAAATCGTATAAAGATCTTCCTATCAGAATGGCAGAGTTTGGTTCTTGTCACCGAAATGAACCTTCAGGAGCTTTGCACGGTATTATGAGAGTTAGGCAATTTACTCAAGATGATGCCCACATTTTTTGTATGAATTCTCAAATTACGTCAGAATGTGTTAAATTTTGTGAGTTACTCCAACAAATTTATAAGGATTTTGGTTTTGAAGAATTAAAGGTTAAATTTTCTGACAGACCTTTAATTCGTGCTGGAGATGATACCACTTGGGATAAAGCTGAAAAGGCACTCATAATAGCAATAGAAGCTGCAGGTATTAGTTACACCTTAAATCCTGGTGAGGGTGCATTCTATGGCCCTAAACTTGAATTTGTCCTAACAGATGCAATTGGAAGAGATTGGCAGTGTGGAACTCTTCAAGTGGATTTTGTTTTACCAGAAAGGTTAGGCGCATATTATGTAGATGTTAGCGGGGATAAAAAGCACCCTGTAATGTTACATAGAGCAATCTTAGGTTCTTTGGAGAGATGGATTGGTATTATAATAGAACAATATTCAGGAAGATTGCCATTATGGCTTTCTCCTATACAAGTTGTGGTTTGCTCCATAGTTGATTCAACTAATGATTATATATATGAAATTAAAAACAAATTAGATATCTCTGGTATTAGATGTGAGACAGACTTAAGAAATGAAAAAATTGGTTACAAAATTAGAGAGCATTCTAATCAAGCTATTCCAATTATTGTAATAATAGGAAAACAAGAGGAACAAAATAAAAGTGTAGCTGTTAGGTAC
>CACJFI010000027.1 GCA_902592615.1 uncultured SAR116 cluster alpha proteobacterium
TTATTCTTGATTGAGCCTGTTTAGCTTTAGAGGCTTTAGCTTTAAAACGATTAATAAAACTTTCCAAATGTGCTCTTTGAGTATCTTGTTTATTTTTTTGAGATATTTTTTGCTCTAATTGAAGTCTTCTTTCGTTATCAAAAAAGTCATAATTACCATTATAAAAAATTAATTTCTTTTGTGATAAATGTAAAATGCTAGTTACTGATTTATTAAGTAAATTCCTATCATGAGAAATTACCAAGGCTGTGTTTTTAAACTTTTGTAAATAGTTCTCTAACCACACAGAACCTTCAAAATCTAGATAGTTTGTGGGTTCATCAAGTAAAAGTAATTCTGGGTTAGAAAACAATACACTTGCTAATGCAACACGCATTCTCCAACCACCTGAAAAGCTAGAACATGGTTTGATAAGATCATCTTTACTAAAGCCTAAACCATTTAAAATTGAAGATGCCCTGGCTTCAGCGGAGTATGCATTAATGTCCGACAACCTAGTATGAATTTCTGCAATTTTGTTTGGATCTTGTTCTATTTGAGCTCTGTGTAAAAGTTGTGATCTTTCAATATCGGCCTGTAAAACTGTTTCTAATAACTTTACTTCAGTTGACGGAGCTTCTTGAGAAACATAGCCAATCTTAAAATTTTTTGGCACCTCTATGACTCCACCGTCTAAAATAATTTCATTTAAAATTAATTTGAATAGAGTTGTTTTTCCAGCACCATTTCTTCCAACAATACCTACTTTATGTCCGGTAGGAACAAATCCAGACGCATTTTCAAAGAGTGGGACCCCGCCTATAGAGAAATATATATTTTTAAAATTAATCATTTTAAATTTTGTATATTAAATTAATATAGTTTTTGTATAAATAAAACTGATTATTAGTTAAGTAAAAATTTATGAAAAATAATATTAAAAATAATTTTGTTGATACAGTTGGAAACACCCCACTAATAAAATTAAAAAAAGCTAGTGAAATTACTGGTTGTGAAATTTATGGAAAAGCCGAGTTTCTTAATCCGGGGTCATCTATAAAAGATAGAGCTGCCAAAGGTATTATTTTAGATGCAATAGAAAAAAAACAACTATTACCAGGAGGCATAATTGTTGAGGGAACTGCCGGCAACACAGGTATTGGCTTAGGACTGGTTGGAAATTCATTAGGATATAAAACCCTAATTGTTATGCCTGAAACACAAAGTCAGGAAAAAAAAGATGCTTTAAGATTGATTGGATGTGAATTAAAATTAGTTCCAGCTTTGCCATATTCAAATCCTGGTAATTACATAAGACAATCACAACAAATCGCCGAGGATTTAGCCAAAACACATGAAAATGGAGTTCTTTGGGCTAATCAGTTTGATAATGTTGCAAATCAAAACTCACATTACAACTCAACAGGGCCTGAAATATGGGAACAAACAGAAGGCAAAGTTGATGCTTTTACTTGTGCAGTTGGTACTGGGGGAACTTTATCGGGTACAGGATTATTTTTAAAAGAAAAAAATAAAAATATAAAAATAGCATTATCAGACCCTTTTGGCTCTGGTTTGTACAATTATTATCAAAATGGTGAAATGAAAGCAGAAGGAAACTCAGTAACAGAGGGTATTGGTCAAGGTAGAGTGACTAGAAATTTAGAAAATTGTCCTATAGATATGTCTTTTAGAATAAGTGATAACAATGCTCTTATGCTTATATTTGATTTACTTAGTGAGGAGGGTTTGTTTCTAGGAGGTTCAAGTGGAATCAACGTGGCTGGGGCAATTGAAATAGCAAAAGAGCTAGGTCCTGGACATACTGTTGTAACGATTTTATGTGACTCCGGACAAAGATATCAATCTAAAATATGGAATCCAGAATTTTTAAAATCTAAAGATTTAGTAGTGCCTGGTTGGCTTTAAAAGGGGGATAAAATTTGAACAATACCTTATTCATAGAACCAAATTTAGTTAAAAATAAAATTAATGATACAACTGTAAAAATTTTGGATGCTACTTTTTATCTTCCAGATTCAGGTTTAAATGCTGAAGAAGAATACCAAAAAGAACACATCCCAAATTCAGTTTTTTTTGATATTAATAGGATTGCTGATCCAAAGAATCCTTTACCTCACATGATTCCCCCAAAAGATCTTTTTTCAGATATGATGCAAAATCTAGGACTTAACAATGAAGATGAACTTATTATTTACGATAATTCACCATTATTGTCTTCGGCTCGTGCATGGTTTTTACTTAGATATTTTGGTCATAAAAATATTTCAATCTTAAGTGGTGGGTTGAAAAATTGGAAAAAAAATGGTGGAGAGACAACAGTTAAAAAAACAATTATTTCTAAAGGTAACTTTATAAGTAAAACTATAAATAAAAATTTGGTTGTAAATTTGAAGGAAATGATATCTTTTTCAAAAAATAATTCTAAATTAATTTTAGATGCACGATCTTATAAGAGATTTACTGGTGAAGCTAAAGAACCAAGACCGGGATTAAAATCTGGTCATATTCCAAATTCAAAAAGTTTACCCTCCTCTGAATTAATTACAAATGATGGTTTCCTTAAATCAATTGAAGAATTAGAGAAAATTTTTACTAATAATGATTATAATGGGTCAAAAAGAATAATAGCAACTTGTGGGTCTGGGGTTTCTGCATGTGTGATATCAATCGCACTTCATTGTTTAGGTAAGGAGGATATACCTATTTACGATGGTTCTTGGACTGAGTGGGTATCATCAGGACAAAAAATACAAACTGGCGTCTAAATCTTAACTTAGTGATTAAGTATTTGGCTTAAGAAAAGCTTGGTCCTATCATTTTTTGGATTGTTGAAAAAGTTTTTTGGATCATTTTGCTCAATGATCTCACCCTCATCCATAAAAATAACACTATCTGCAACTTTTTTTGCAAAACCCATTTCATGAGTAACAACCAGCATAGTCATACCTGTTTCTGCTAACTCTATCATGGTGTCTAAAACTTCTTTTATCATTTCAGGATCTAGCGCAGATGTAGGTTCATCAAATAACATTATTTTTGGTTGCATACATAGTGATCTAGCGATGGCAACTCTTTGTTGTTGACCACCAGATAATTGACCCGGATATTTTAATGCTTGTTCTGGAATTTTTACTCTAGTTAATAATTCCATTGCTAACTCTTCAGCATCTTTTTTAGGAAGTTTCTTTACCCATATTGGAGCTAAAGTACAATTTTCAAGCACAGTTAAATGTGGAAACAAATTAAAAGATTGAAAAACCATTCCAACATCACTTCTTATAGATTCTAGATTTTTTAAATCTCCAGTCAACTCAACATTATTTACAATTATATCTCCCTGTTGATGAACTTCTAGTCTATTGATACATCTAATTAATGTTGATTTTCCTGATCCTGATGGACCACAAATCACTATTCTTTCACCTTGGTTTACGCCTAATGAAATATTTTTAAGAACATGAAAATTACCAAACCATTTATGCATTTCTCTAATTTGAATAACTGGTTTTGTAGATTTATTTTTATTTTTTAACATGTTGTTCTCACTTTTGATCTGTGTTTAATTTATTTTCAAGCCATAGAGAATAACGCGACATAGCAAAACAACTAACAAAAAAGAATAATGCTACAAATAAATAAGTTTCAGTAGATAAACCATTCCATTTTGTATCAGCTAATGCAGCTCTACCTATACCAAGTGGATCAAGTAATCCAATTACTACAACAAGTGTTGTATCTTTGTATAAACCTATAAATGTATTCATAATCCCAGGTATTGATATTTTTAGGGCTTGTGGAAGTGTTATAAATCTAGTTTTTTGCCAATAACTCATTCCTAAAGCATCTGCAGCTTCATATTGACCTTTTGGTATAGCTTGTATTCCCCCTCTAATAACTTCAGCAATGTAGGCTGCAGAGAAAAAAGTAAACATTATAATTACTCTTACCAAAATACTAAAGTTAGTGCCTGGAGGCATAAAATAATTTAACATTGATGAGGCAACAAATAATAAAGTTATTAAGGGTACTCCCCTCATAAACTCAATGAAACAAATACTAATTGTTCTAACAACTGTAAGATTTGATTGTCTTCCTAATGCTAAAAGAATTCCTATAGGTAGAGAACACACAATACCACTAACACCAAGAATTACCGTCAACATAAAACCTCCAAAAAGACTATATTCAATTTTTTGGAGACCAAAATAACCGCCCATTATTAAGATATATGCCAAAAAAGGATAAACCAAGCTAAACCATAACAACCATTTTCTTTTTGGAATATCAGGATACAATAAAGGAGCAAAAGCTATGAACATAGTAAGAAATGAAATATCAATTCTCCAACGCTCTGCCTCTGGATAGAAACCGTAAACGAATTGCCCCACTCTTTTTGTAATTACGGCCCAACAAGCTCCACTATCAATTTTTCTACATTCTATTTTTGATTCAGCGTCATAAACTGCGTCAAACAGGAACCAACCTATTATTCCATCAATCAGATAATAAAGTAATATTGCAGATATTATCGTCAATAATGTATTGCTTATTGAAGAAAACAAATTGTTTTTAATCCATCCATAAACACCAACAGTTCCTGGAGGAGGCGGAAGATCAGGATATGATCCTGGTTTGTAAGCATTTTCTGTCATTTTATCTTCCTACTAACTTTACCTTACTATTATACCAATTCATAAAAGCAGATATACTAAGTGAGACCGATAAATATATAAGCATAACAATTACCATGGTTTCCATTTCTCTACCAGTTTGGTTAAGAGATATACCACCCAGAGTGGCTACTAAGTCCATGTAACCAATTGCAATTGCTAATGAAGAATTCTTGGTAAGATTTAAATATTGACTAGTAAGTGGTGGAATAATAACTCTCCTAGCTTGAGGAAGTATTACTAAATTCATAACTTTTGAGGGTTTTAATCCAATAGACTCCGCAGCTTCTTTTTGTCCCTTATCAATAGCCAAAATACCAGCTCTAACTATTTCAGCTATGAAAGCAGCTGTATAGATGCCCAGTGCAAAAGTAAGTGCAGCTAGTTCAGGACTCATATGCAATCCACCTCTAAAATTAAATCCTTTTAGAACAGGAATTTCAAAGGAAATTGGAAGGCCAGACAGCAAGAAGGCTAAAGATGGCAAAATAATAATAACAGCAGTGTTGATCCAAAAAACAGGATATTGAATACCAGTCAAATCTTGCTTCTTCTTTGCATATTTAGTGAATAATACAGAAAAAATTAGAGAAATCACAAAACATAAGTATACAAACTCAATACCGCTTTCTGTGATTGGCTTTGGCAGATAAAAACCTCTGTTCGATAAAAATGTTAAATCTCCAAAATTAATGGCTTGCCTAGTCTGTGGGAAAGTATTGATTATGATACCGTGCCATAGAAGAATATGGAGCAAAATTGGAACATTTCGAGTAAACTCAACATACCAATAAGCTAGTTTACTTGCTAACCAATTTTTTGATAATCGTATGATGCCTAGAGCAACTCCCATAACCGTTGCCAGAATTATTCCAAATATTGCTACTAAGCCAGTGTTCAACAAACCTACAATCCCAGCTCGCAAATGACTGTCTCTATTGTTATAATCTATCAAGTATTGATTAATATCATAACCAGCTGGTATAAATAGAAACTCAAAACTTATATCTTTTCCTAAGGCTTTAAAATTGGCGTTTACATTCATTACCAACCAAGAAAGAAGCCAACCAATACAAAATAAAACAAATATTTGTATTATAATTTCCCGGCTTTTTTCATTTCGCCAAATGTTACTTAAAAAAGTCATTAAAAAAACTAAAAAAACTGCGCTTTAAGCAGTTGTCGAATAAAGCGCAGTCATTGAATTACTTGATCGGAGGAATATAGTGAAGTCCACCATCCTTGCTAAGAGCGTTTAAACCTCTTTGAATTGTCAAAGGATATAAATTTCTTTCAAAGCTCTCTGCATAGTTACCAACTTGACTAATGACATTTACAGCCCAGTCAGGTGACAAACCTAGCTTTGAAATTCCTTGCAATGGATCTTTTCCAAGGAGTCTATTAATTTCTTTATCTTTATTATCCTTAGCTGCTAATTCCTTAACATTTGCTGAAGTAATACCCTTCTCTTCAGCTGCCATCATTGCTCTTAATACCCAAGAAACAATATCAGCCCACTGATCATCTCCATGTCTAACAACAGGACCTAATGGCTCTTTTGAGACAACCTCAGGTAATACCATATGGTCATCTTTATTGTCAAAACTCATAAGAGTTGCATAAAGTCCTGATGCATCAGTTGTGTAAACATCACATCTTCCTGACTTATATAATTCTTGAGCCTCTGCATTTGTTTCAATTGGAACTGGGTTATATTTCATGTTATTTCCAGCAAAGAATTCGGCTAAGTTAAGTTCTGTTGTTGTACCTGTTTGAATACAAACAGATGCACCATCTAATCCTTTTGCTGATTTAACACCTAAGGATTTTGGAACCATGAAACCTTGACCATCATAATAATTAACACCGATAAATGTTTGGGCTAAGTCAACATCTCTTGAAAAAGTCCAAGTTGTGTTTCTTGACAAAACTTCACCTTCACCAGCAGCGAGTTTAGTAAAACGAGTTTTACCTGTTGCTGTTGTATAATTTACTTTTGTAGCATCACCAAGAACAGCTGCTGCAACTGCTTTACAAAAGTCAACATCAAAACCAGTCCAATTACCTTTGTCGTCAGGAGCAGCAAAACCAGCCAAACCAGTATTTATAATACAATTCAGTTTTCCTCTTGCTCTAACTTCATCTAGTGTTCCAGCTCCAGCTGGAGCTGAAGTAACTGTTTCTTTTTCAACTGTCTTAGGAGCTTGTCCTGAAAAGAGTGCATAACCTGCACCTAGTCCGACTGCACCCGCAACAACCGCTGCTATTACAATATTATTACTCATATATAATCTCCACGTTTAGTTTATAAAAAATAGTAATTTTGTTAGTACTTTCGTTCTTATTTGGTATAGATTCAAGATAAAAATAAAAAAAATGTTACTTTGTTTACAATAAATTAATAATTTTTTTAAAAAAAATAAATATTCAATATTGAGAAAATTATAAATGAATAAAGATCCTAAAAATTTTAACATAGATACACTAACTGCTCATACAGGGAAAAATCCACCTGAAAATCACGGAATCCCAGCTCCACCCTTATATAGGACTAGCACAATATTAAGTCCTAATATGGATAATTATAGAAATAGATCAGGAAAATATACGTATGGAAGAAATGGAACCCCTACTTCAGATTCCCTAATTAATGCAATTTCAGATCTTTATAAGGCTGAGGGATGTGTATTAGCTCCTTCAGGAATGGGGGCAATTACAATTGCATTAATGTCAGTTTTAAAGGGGAAAGATCACATTTTGATTCCTGATTCTGTCTATGGCTCAGCAAGAAGATTTGTTCAAGAAGAATTTCCTAGACTGGATATAGAATTTGAATTTTATAATTCACGTAATCTCAATCATCTAGAAGCATTAATAAAAAAAAATACAAAAGCAATATATATAGAAAGTCCTGGAACTTATACTTTTGAAATAATTGACATTAAAAGGGTTGTTAAAATTTGTAAAAAAAATAATTTAAAATCACTTATAGATAATACGTGGGCAACTGCAATATATTTTAATCCATTCGATTTTGGAGTAGATATTGTAATAGAAGCAATTACGAAATACATCTCTGGTCATTCTGATATTATGATGGGTGTTGTTTTAGGTAACAAAGAAGATTTGATTGCACTTCAAAGATGGTCAAAAAATACAGGTAATTATGTAAGTCCTGATGATATTTATATGTCTTTAAGAGGTCTCAGAACCCTTCCCTTGAGATTACAAAAATCATCACAAAATAGCTTTGAAATTGCTAAATTTTTGGAAACTAAAAATACAATCAAAAAAGTCTTTCATCCTGCTCTTGAACAACATCCTGACCATAATCTTTGGAAAAGAGACTTTAAGGGTGCGTCAGGTTTATTTGCGATTGAATTTCATGACAATGTGTTAGAAAAAGCTATAGACATAATAGCCGATAATTGTAAAATTTTTGGGATTGGTTCTTCTTGGGGAGGTTACTCTAGTCTGTTATCTACAATGAATGTTTCAGAAAACAGAAATTTGAAGTCCAGTTACGTTCCAACAGGTAACTATTTAAGAATTTATACAGGTAGTGAAGATATAGAAGACCTGATCGAAGATTTAAACGCAGGATTTGAAAAAATTTAAAAAGATAACCTCTTAATAATTAAATTAGTTGTTCTTCACCTAAAACAGTTGTTCTTCTCATGTCCCTATTCTCTTTTAAATCGTCAAATGCTCTTGCTCGATGCATAGTTTGTCTATTATCCCACATAATTAGGTCATTTTGAGACCATTTATGAATATATTTAAATTGTGTTTGAGTAGCATATTCAATTAAATCGTCAATAAAGCACATCGAGTCAGGCCTTATCCAATCTCTAATCTTTCCAATATGACTAGAAAGAAAGATTGTTTTTCTTTTAGTCAAATTATTTATCCTTACAAGAGGTTGTTCAACAGGTATAAAATTTTTTATATCTTCTGAAGATAACTCTTTAGTCATATCAAAACCTAATCGTTGTCGTGAATAAATCAAAGAATGTTCACAAATCATATTTTTAATTTTTGTTTTAGTATTATTTTCAAGACAATCATACGCATCTCTCATATCAGCAAATTCAGTATTACCACCTTCTTTGGATATATTCCTTGCAGATAAAAGAGAGTATTTTGCAGGAATTTTTTTGAAAGAGCTATCAGTGTGCCATAGTCTATTTCCTAAATTAAATATCCTTCTTGGATCATTTTTTGTAAAAGGTTTGTTATTTTTATCTAGATTAGATACATCTGCTAAATCAGCAGCCAATCTTCTATCTTGAGCTTTTGTAATGTTTGATTTTTTTCCAGATGCTTCTATTTCACCAAAATATCTAGTAAATCTCACTTGCTCTTCATCATTGATATTTTGATTTTTAAATACCAATACAGATAATTTATTTATTGCTTCATCGATCTTCTTTACTAATTCATCATTTAATTCTTTTTTCAAATCAACCCCGGAGACAAATCCTACAAAGTTTGGAAATTTTTCTCTTGTTTCTATTTTCATCTTAATCTCCTCCTGGATCCTAATGAAAAAGTGTTAGTATTTATTTATAATTAATTATAAAATACGACTTGTAAAATCAAAAAAGAGAAATTTATGAGTTTAATCAAAGTGAATGTTTTATTAACCTCTTTAATTATATTATTTTTACTTCTAAGTTTTAAAACTTATGCTGTCCAAGAATTAAAAGGAGCTTGGTTTGAATGTGAGTTTTCTGGCAAAACCAGCAAACCAACTGATGATTGCGATATGTTAGATAATGATGGATTTATATTTGATGAAAACATTGCTGCACACATATCAGTTATAGACAGTCAAGAACCAAATTGTAAAAAAAACAAATTTGGTCAATGTTTTCAAAGTGATTTAAAATTTGTTACAGTAAGAAAAGGCAGACAAGACAAAGTTAATTTTCAAAATGGAAAGCTGATTTTAACTTTTTTAGGTTGTGGACAAGTTTTTCATTTGAAAGATAAAATTAAATACGTAGAAGCTGCTCCAGATAAAAAAAAATGTTTTTGGGCTGGAAAAAAAGTATTTTATCTAAAAAAATATAAAGGAAAATTAATATTTAAAAAAAAGTAATTTAGTAATATGTATATATTAAAACAAACAAATCTTCTAAAATTTGGAATAATTACACTTGGAATAATAGTTGCTTTATTTTGTTTCTATGTGGTTGTCGGTTTTTTAGGTATCCAGTTCTTAATGGAACCTTATCAATATGGAACTTTTTTTGCATGGGTAATTATCTTATTTAGTGTTTTTTATAGATTTACATTTTTACTTTTAACTATAGGTGTGTTTTTTGGTATAATTAATGTTTTAGAATGGCATTTGATATTTGCAATTTTGTTTACTTTGCCAAGTCTTCTATTTATTTTTCCAAAACAAATCCTTAATTTTAAAATGAAATCAAAAAATAATGCAAAACCTCAAAAAGATAATTTAAATGGTTTTGTAAACACGAATTCACATCAGAGTATGAATAGGTTCAAGAGTAAATCTCAAACAAGCGAAGTAATTGACGGTGACTATGAAGTTATAAAAGATAATGAAAATAAAAAAAATTAGTCATTTAATTTGATATGAATTGATTCTTGTGAGTTAAGATCAAATGCAACCATACCTCCGCTTGATGTAGGTAAACCAGTAAAAGCTAAAATATTAACATAGTGTGTAACTAGTAAATATGGCCCACCTGATTTATCAAAGCTATTAACTAAATTATTTAATTTCATTAATGTTAATTTTTTATCTGCATGTTTTTCGTAAAAAGAATTTAAACCTTCATGTGTTTCAAATTCTCCGATTTTCATATTTAGAGCAGTGTCTTTACACCTACACCAAAAACTTGAGTATATTTTTGAGAATTTAATACCTAATTTTTTTAGAGCATTCCCAATCAAGCTACTTTGGACTATACCAGCTTGATCAAGATTTCTTTGAGTTGAACAATCATTAACATTGAAATTTGGAGGATCTCCATTACCTGGAGCTAGAGCATGTCTTAAAAAAATAACTTTGTCCATATCATGATTTGTAAGTTTTTCTAATGATATGAAACTTTCTTCAGAATATGAGTTAGCAATTAAAAAAAAAGAAAATAAAATCGTAAAAATTATCTTTTTCAACATCAATTATTTACCTATTTAGTTCATTAATATTACTTTTTTAAAGTTTCTCTTTTTATAATTAAAAATGAAGAAAATACAATTATAACAGTTCCTAAAAAAAATGTTGTTGAAATAACTTCATCAAAAATATAAATACCAACTACTATTCCAATAGGAACTGATATATATCTTAAAGGAGCTAATAAACTAACTGGCGCCATCTTTAGACTGTAAGCTAAAAAAAACTGTTGAAAACTTGACATGATACCAATAAGCACCAAAAACATAATTAACGCATTATTATTTGGAAACTCAGTTTGATTAAACAAACAAATAAATAAAAATACGATCGTACCAATAATATTGTACCAAAGAGCTGTAGTTGTTGGATGATCTGTTAAACTTAACTTTCTTACATAAATTGTCATCAAAGCCCCAAAAAATGGCGATAAAACACCTAAAATAATACCAAAATTTTTCCATTCTTCTGAAAAAGGCTTCAGTATAAGTAAAACACCAATAAACCCAACTAAAGCCGTTATTTTTCTATACCAACCAACCACCTCTTTGATGACAATTGGTGCGAGTAAAGCAACAAATAGAGGCATTGTTTGAAGTAAAGTTGTCATTAAACTAAGATCTATAAATTGCAATGCTGCAAATAAACATCCAAATGACCCTAATCCAGTCAATATTCTAATTGCTAAAGTTAATTTAGATACGATATGAAAAGCTTTTGATTTTCTTTGATAAATCGACATAATTAAAAGTAGAGGTATGCAAAATAAATATCTAAAAAATAGAACCATAAATACGGACAATTCAACTGAAATAAACTTTACAATGCTCGCTATAGTTATTGTACAAATAACTTCGGCAATAGAAAAAGATATACCTAGTGATATTTCAGATTTTTTATTTATTAGAGACATTTAAATAAAAAAAATCTAAAAATAGTAAAAAAAAGGATTTGAATTCAATATTTGATATCCAACCAGTAAAGGGAAAATATATTAAATTATTGTAACTATTAACTTTTTTCTCCTTACAGATCCAATTAAACTTGAAAACTAAAACCTTAACTTTAAAAAAAAGTAAGTCAAATTTTAGAGAACTATTTTGGACAATAAGACACATAAATGGAACAGTGTTATAAACATAGGGTTATATTCTACATATATAAAAACTATTCAAAGCCATATTTAAACAAAACTTCTTCATAAACAGGATAACTTAAACGTTCATTATTCCACTTTTTGAAAATATTATAAATTTTTGAAAGTTTATTACTTTTTATTAATTTTTTTATATTTTCAAAATGATCTTGTGCAATTTCAAACTTACCGTCAAAGTGTGAAGCTACACCAGAATGTATTTCATACCAAAATCTTTTTTTGTGAGGCATTGGGCTCATCATTTTTAATGCACTTGCTCCGTCTTTTACAATGTTGTAACATACTGCTAACATATAATTGTCCATAGTAACAATATTACCAGTATCTAATTCATGAGCTTTTAAACCCATATCCCAACAACCTCTGTGAAACTGACATTTCTTTTTATTTATATTTTTAGTTTGTTCATTTGGAGAAGTTACATCATTTAAAGTGCATTCGCCTCCAAAAGCAACATTTGTTGCAAGATAACTTAATACATTTGGATCACCAGCATTTAAACTGAAAGCTTTTTCAGCTGACACAAACATCGTTTCCCAGTTTTTCTTATGAAATTCAATCATTGTTTTAACAGTTAGGCCTTTTGGTGATTCAGGATCAATTATTAGAGCTTTATTAATATATTCTAAAGCATCTTCTAACACATTATTGTCATTATAATATTGACCATCAGGATTATCAGCATATAAACGTCTTGTTAATGAAGCCAACCATACCCAAGCATCAGCATAATTAGGATCTTTTTTTACAGATTCTTTTAAACAATTTAAT
>CACJFI010000028.1 GCA_902592615.1 uncultured SAR116 cluster alpha proteobacterium
GTAGTTAAAACAATAATGGATGTTTTATCTGAAGATAAAAAAGTTAATTTTGTTTTCGTTGAATTTCCAATCTTATCTCAACAATCATATTTTGCTGCTAAAGCAGCCCTTGCCTCAAAAAATCAAGATCTATATAATAAATTTCATCTATCATTAATGACAATAAAAGGAAGAGTTAATGAAGAAAAGGTATTTAGCACAGCTAAGGAGATAGGTTTAGACATAGATCAACTAAAAATAGACATGAATAATCCAAATATCGAACAACAATTGGCGAAAAATAGAGAAATTGCAAAATTACTTAATTTAAATGGAACTCCTGCATTTATAATTGGCGATATTATTTATCCTGGTGCATTAAACTTAAATAAATTACAAGAAATAATAAAACAATTTAGAAAAAGTTAACTTATCTTGGTAATTAGTCTTAAAATTGACAAAAATTTAAATTATCCAATTTTTGGAGATATGTTTTGAGTAAAAAATTATACATTATAAATGGTCCAAACTTAAACCTTCTTGGTACAAGAGAACCTGAAAAATATGGTAATATTTCTTTAGATAAAATAAAAAAACTTTGTTTAGAAAAATGTAAAAATTACAACTTAGATTTAATTTTTTTTCAATCAAACATTGAAGGTGAGTTGATTGATGAAATACATAACGCTATTAATGATGGACGAGGTATTATAATAAATGCAGGAGCATTAACTCATACCTCAATTGGACTCCTTGACGCTCTTAATATGTTTAAAGGCCCTAAAATAGAATTGCATATAACTAATATTTACGCTCGTGAAAATTTTCGTCATAAATCTTTTATTTCACCAGTTGTAAATGGAATAATCGCAGGATTTGGTTTTAATTCTTACCTCCACGCTATAGATGCCATCAAAGACCTTACGAATGATTAAATTAGAAAAGGTAATTCTATGACAAAAAAAAATGTCCATAAAGAAAATTTAAGTATAGTCCAACAGTTCGTTGATATGGTCAACAAGGATAATTTAATGGAATTGGAATATGAGGCAGATGACTTTAAGATTAAAGTTGTAAAAAATATGAAAACTTCTTTTTCAACACCTCAAGAAACTATTGTTAGCATTCCAAATGCTAGCGAAAATAAAGAGGCTTCTGAGTCAATTGCAAAGGTAGAACAATTTACCAACAAACATCCTGGTGCAGTAAATTCTCCAATGGTTGGTACTGCATATTCTGCACCTGAACCTGGGAAAGATCCATTTATCAAATTAAATTCTCAAGTTACAAAGGGAGATACATTGCTCATTATTGAGGCTATGAAAGTAATGAATACAATTGCTGCCCCTAAATCTGGAAAGGTAGCATTTATTGGATTTGAGGATAGCCAACCAGTAGAATTTGATCAATTACTAGTTGTGATTGAGTAATTAAATTATGGTTTTCAAAAAAATATTAATCGCAAATCGTGGTGATGTAGCATTGAGAGTTTTAAGAGCTTGCAAAGAACTTAATATTCAAACAGTCGCTATTCATTCTACTGCTGACAGCGAGGCAATGCATGTTAGATTAGCAGACGAAACTGTTTGTATTGGAGGACCATCATCATCAGAATCTTATTTGAACATCCCTGCTATAATAACTGCAGCTCAATTAGTAGGAGCAGATGCTATCCATCCTGGAGTAGGTTTTTTATCAGAAAATTCTGATTTTGCAGAAATTGTGGAGGCTCACAATATCGTTTTTATTGGACCAAAAGCAGAGCATATAAGATGTATGGGTGATAAAATACAAGCAAAAATTACAGCAAAAGAATTAGGTATTCCTCTTGTTCCAGGTTCAAAAAGTGACGTTGTAGATTTTAAAAATGCATTAATAGAAGCAAAAGAAATTGGCTATCCAGTACTCATCAAAGCCGCATCAGGTGGTGGTGGTAGAGGTATGAAAGTAGCTATGAGTGAGGAAGAGCTAGAATCCGCTTTTACTTCAGCAAAAAGTGAAGCAAACGTAGCTTTTGGAGATGACCGTGTTTATATGGAACGATATCTTCAAAAACCAAGGCATATTGAAGTTCAGGTTATTGGAGATAAATTTGGTAATACCGTCCATCTAGGTGAAAGAGAGTGTTCTATACAAAGGCGTCATCAAAAGGTAATTGAAGAAGCTCCTTCACCTGCTATAGACCAAACTACAAGAGATAAAATAGGTAATATTGCATCTATGGCTGTGGCAAAAATGGGCTATCTAGGATTAGGTACAATTGAATTTTTATATGAAGATGGTCAATTTTTTTTCATTGAGATGAATACAAGGCTTCAGGTTGAGCATCCAATTACAGAGGCTATTACTGGAATAGATCTAGTTAAAGAACAAATTATGATTGCTGCTGGTCAACCTATATCTTTCAAACAAAATGATGTAGAATTCAATGGACACGCTATTGAATGTAGGATTAATGCAGAAGATCCAAAAACATTTATTCCTTCACCCGGCAAAATCACACAATTCCATTCTCCATGTGGGTTAGGAATTAGAATAGAGTCGTGTGTATATTCTGGTTACGTAGTTCCTCCATATTATGATAGTTTAATTGCCAAACTAATTGTGCATGCATCTGATAGAGAACAATGTATATTAAGATTAAAGCAGGCATTAAAAGAAATTGTTATTGAACCTATTTCTACTACTATTGATTTACATAAAGATATATTAGAAACCTCTGTGATGAAGGATGGGTCATATGATATAAGATGGTTAGAAAATAAACTGTTAAATAATAATTAAAATATTTATCATTCGACCCAATATATATTTTTGAGAACTAAAGATAATAAAATAATTACTCCAGACCAGCTTATAAGAGCTTATATGCTTGGTATGTTTCCAATGTCAGAGAGCAGAACAAATAAAAAGTTTTTCTTTGTTGATCCAGAATTTAGAGCTGTTATTCCAATATTTAATTTTCATATATCAAAAAGCCTTCTACGCATCGTAAAAAAAAGACCTTTTAAAATTACTTTAAATAAAGCTTTTCCAAATGTCATCAAATCATGTGCAACTATCAACAGAACTGAAACATGGATAAACAAAGAAATAGAAAGCTTATTCATTTCTCTGTATGAAATGAAATACGCACATTCAGTAGAATGTTGGAAAGACAACAAATTGGTTGGGGGTGTATATGGATTAGCAATAGGAGGTGTTTTTTTTGCAGAATCTATGTTTAGCGCTATACCAAATGGAAGTAAAATAGCTTTATTAAATCTTGTAGCAAGATTGTGGAGAACGGGTTTTAGAATTTTAGATGTTCAGTTTTTAAATGACCATTTATTACAATTTGGGGCTTATGAAATAAGTAAAAATGAATTTCAGGCAGATCTTCAAAAAGCGATTCAATTAGAAGTAGACATTTTGTCTTTTGGCGAAACAGATGTTGATTTCTCTAATTGTTTATCATCCTTTTTGCAAGCAAGAATAGAAATGTCATAAACTGAATTTTCCAAAGCACTTAGAGCAGGACTAGAAGCAAACATCCACCCCTTAAACTTAACTTCTGACAATCTATCGGAATTATCTTTTATTCTAATATATGCTAATGATTCAGGTTTAAAAATAGGTTTTGAAAAAACACACCTTTCAACGAAAATATCTAATACCCCAAATTTATAAGTCTTGGCTACATCAACTTCAAAAGTCTTTATTCGGGCCGTAATTTTGTCTAAACCTTGGATTACTAATCTATTGCCTTCAATCCATTGTGAAGCAAATATAGTTTTTGAAATTGATAAGAAAATTATTATGATAGAAATCTTTAAAAGTCTCATTATTATAACCTGAGTGATATTTAGATATTTGTTACTCTTTTGAAAACACAACTTTACCTAGCAAATCTGTAAAGCTTACAGCATCAGTTGTATCATATATAATATCATCTGGTTTAAGATATGTTTCAGATGAGCCAGGTATAATATCCAAAAAATTACCTCCTAAAAGGGAAGAAGATGTAATTCTTGCTTGCGAGTCATCTGGTATCTTTATTTCGTTATTGAGCTTGATATAGATTTTGGCATTATAATCGGCCAGATCAAGATCCAATTTAGTAATCTTTCCAACATTTATACCTGATATTTTTACATCATCACCATTTTTCAAACCTGCTGAAGAACCAAATATAAGAGATATATTATAGCCGTCAGTTTGATTCTTATCAATTGATTGCATACCTAATATTAAAAAGAATATGGCTGTTACTAAAACGACTGCCCCCATCAAAATTTCAATAGAACTGTATCTCATATTTAATATTCCTAGAAAGATTATTTACCAATATTATATCTCATTTATAAAAATAATAAATCAGCATTATTAATTTTATTTTTAATAAATTTTTTTGACACATAAAAATTAAGTAAAATTAATGAGTTAAAAAAAAAAGTAAAAAAAATTGAATTATGTACTTTACGAATGCATACTAAATCATGTACTTTAAACTTTCGTTATTACTATATCTTGTGTTTATCCACAGGCTACCGTAGTAACAAAAATTCATAAAACAAAGATTAAATTAAGGAAAAACAACGCTTTATTGAAACAAATTTTTTAAATTAACTACCAAAAAGCAAGTTATCCACAGGTAGTTTTTTAAAAATGTAAGAACAGATTCTGAGTATTGTTTTCTTTATTGTAAAAAAGGGAAAAAGATGAAATTTGAAAGACAATTTACAAAAAAAGGAAATGATGCATATGCAGGTATGGAATTTAAAACTACTACCAGTGAAATTAAAAATCCGGATGGCACTGTAGTATTTAGTGCGCCTGATATTGAAGTGCCTGCTAACTATTCTCAGGTTGCCGCAGATATTATTGCGCAAAAATATTTTCGTAAAGCTGGTGTCCCAGTATATCTTAAAAAAGTAAAAGAAGAAAATGTACCAAATTGGTTATGGCGTTCAGAACCAGATAAATCAAAATTAGATAAGTTACCAGAAGATCAAAGATACAAAGGCGAAGAATCAGCAAAGCAAGTGTTTAACAGACTAGCTGGTACGTGGACATACTGGGGATGGAAGGGTAATTATTTTACAACTGAAGATGATGCAAAGACTTACTTTGATGAAATGAGATTTATGCTAGCCGCACAAATGTGTGCTCCAAACTCACCACAATGGTTTAATACAGGCTTGCACTGGGCTTATGGTATAGATGGTCCTAGTCAAGGACACTATTATGTTGACTTCAAAACAAAAAAACTTGTTAAATCTCAATCCTCATATGAACACCCACAACCTCACGCCTGTTTCATTCAATCTGTAGCAGATGACCTTGTTAATGAAGGCGGGATAATGGACCTTTGGGTTAGAGAGGCTAGGTTATTCAAATATGGTTCTGGAACAGGATCCAATTTTTCTAAATTAAGAGGCAGTACCGAAGGTTTATCAGGTGGTGGACGATCTTCAGGAATGATGAGTTTTTTAAGAATAGGTGATAGAGCTGCTGGAGCAATCAAATCTGGTGGAACTACGAGAAGAGCTGCAAAAATGGTCACAGTTGATATAGATCATCCTGATATAGAAGAATATATAAACTGGAAAGTCGTTGAAGAACAAAAAGTTGCCGCGCTGGTAGCGGGCTCAAAACTTACTGCGAAAAATTTAAAATCCGTCATGGATGCTTGCAATTTAGAACATTATAATGACAAAGACAGATTAAATCCAAAAGTTAATAACGAGCTTAAAAAAGCAATATTAAATTGCCGTGCAGTAATGATACCTGAAAATTACATACAAAGAGTAATTCAATTTGCCGGCCAAGGATTTAAAGAAATTGAATTCCATACTTACGATACAGATTGGGATAGCGAAGCTTACTTAACTGTATCTGGGCAGAATTCAAATAACTCAGTAAGAGTTAGTAATGAATTTTTAGAAAAAGTGTCTCAAAATGGTAAATGGAATCTAAAAAGAAGAACTGACGGTGGTGTTCATAAAACAGTAGATGCGAAAGAATTGTGGTCTAAGATTTCTGAGGCTGCTTGGGCTTGTGCAGATCCTGGTTTGCAATATGACACTACCATTAACGAATGGCATACTTGTCCTAATGCTGGTAGAATTAATGCGTCTAACCCTTGCTCTGAATATATGTTTATTGATGACACTGCCTGTAATTTGGCATCAATAAATCTATTGCAGTTTAAGAAGGATGACGCCTCATTTGATATAAAAGCATATGAGTATACAACTAGATTGTGGACATTAACCCTTGAAATTTCCGTAATGATGGCACAATTTCCTTCAAAGGAAATCGCACAGAGATCTTATGAATATAGAACACTTGGACTAGGTTACGCAAATATTGGTGGCTTATTAATGTCTTGGGGTATACCTTATGACAGTGACCAAGGAAGATCTATATGCGCTGCTCTTACATCAATAATGACTGGGATATCATACGCAACATCAGCAGAAATCGCTGGTGAATTAGGACCATTTCCTAAATACAAAGAAAATGCAAATAGCATGTTAAAGGTTATAAGGAATCACAAAAGAGCATCAGAGGGTAAAACACGAGGTTACGAAGACCTTTCCATAAATCCTGTTCCTTTGATGTCTGAGGATTGCCCTGATCAAAACTTAATAACAGCTGCCAAAGATGCATGGGCTAAAGCACTCTCTTTAGGTGAAGAAAATGGCTATAGAAACGCTCAAGCTACAGTAATAGCTCCAACTGGAACAATTGGATTAGTAATGGATTGTGATACTACTGGTATTGAACCTGATTTCGCAATGGTAAAATTTAAGAAATTAGCGGGTGGTGGATATTTTAAAATTATAAATCGTGTGGTTCCTGAAGCACTTGCTCATTTGGGTTATGATGCAGACCAAATTAACGACATGCAAAAATATGCTGTTGGTGCTGGTAGTCTAAAAGAATGTCAAGCGATAAGCCACAATGCATTAATTTCAAAAGGTTTTACTGACAGAGAAATTAAATTAATTGAATCCTCTTTAGTGTCAGCTTTTGATATTAAATTCGTATTTAATCAATTTACCCTGGGAGAAGAATTTTGTAAAAATATATTAGGTATTTCTTCTGAACAATTGAATGATTTTAGTTTCAATATGTTAGAGTTTTTAGGTTTCACCCAAGAAGAAATAGATGTGGCGAATATTCACGTTTGTGGTGCTATGACACTTGAAGGTGCTCCTCATTTGAACAAAAAACACCTTGCAGTATTCGATTGTGCAAACGTTTGTGGACGAATAGGTAAGAGATTCCTGTCCGTTGAAAGTCATATTAAAATGATGGCAGCAGCACAATCTTTTATATCTGGAGCTATATCTAAAACTATAAACATGCCTAGTGATGCTTCTATAGATGATTGTAGTGATGCTTATATGTTGTCATGGAAATTGGGAATTAAAGCTAATGCACTGTATAGAGATGGATCTAAATTAAGCCAACCACTGAACTCAGCACTTCTAGATGACGATGACATCGACGAAGATAATACAACAATCGAACAAGATATCACAAAACGGACGAGTGAAGTTGTTGAAAAAATCGTAGAGAGAGTTGTTAGGGCAGAACGTGAAAAACTACCACACAGAAGGAAAGGATATACACAGAAAGCAATGGTAGGTGGTCACAAAGTATATCTTAGAACTGGTGAATATGAAAATGGGAAATTAGGCGAGATTTTCATTGATATGCATAAAGAAGGTGCAGCTTTTAGATCTTTAATGAATAACTTTGCTATTGCAGTGTCAATTGGTTTGCAATACGGCGTTCCTTTAGAAGAATTTGTTGAAGCTTATACTTTTACACGCTTTGAACCACAAGGAATGGTAACTGGAAATGATACTATTAAAATGTCAACTTCAATCCTTGATTATATTTTTAGAGAATTGGCTATATCATATTTGGATCGAAACGATCTTGGTCATGTAGGACCAGACGATCTAGATTCAAGCACTACTGGCTCAGGTGATAACAAAGCGCTATTCTCAGAAAAAGTAGCTAGTCGAGGCTTTGTAAGAAGAGAATTAAAAGTCGTGTCTGGAGGTTCCAATAACATCTCAGTAATGCCACAAACCACTTCCCTAAAAGATCAAGACTTAGAATTATCAGATAATAATGATACTACTATTGCTATTGATGAAACAAAGGCTCCAAGTCTTTCTCAAGAAATAGAAGCTAAAATCAAAGGCTATGAAGGGGAAGCTTGTGGAGAGTGTGGAAATTTTACTCTAGTTAGAAATGGTACATGTATGAAGTGTAATACATGTGGTGCTACTTCAGGTTGTTCTTAAATTAGGGGTTTAAAATGACTATAGATATTAATAAGCGATTAGAAGAATTAAATATAGATATTGAAAATGCTAGTGCTCCAGCAGGAAGTTATATTCCATACGTAATATCAAATAACTTAGTTTTCATATCAGGACAATTACCTTTTATTAATGAAGAATTAACTATAAAAGGGAAAATTGGAGATAATGTCTCTGTTGAAGAAGGAATTCAAATGGCTGAAGCTTGCGCAATGGCTTTGCTAAGCCAATTAAAGGAAGCTTGCAATGGTGATCTTAATAAAGTCAAAAGAGTCGTTAAATTGGGTGGATTTGTAGCCTCTACACCAGACTTTACTGATCAACCTAAGATAATAAACGGAGCATCAGATTTATTCGTTAAAATTTTTGGAGAACAAGGAAAACACGCTAGATTTGCAGTTGGAGCACCTGCGCTTCCAAGAAATGTCCCAGTAGAAATCGAAGGTATTTTTGAGATTGAAAATTAAATTATATTTTCTTAAAACCCTTTGACAATGAGAGTTGAGTTAATATCCAAATTATCAGATATAGACAAAAGTGATTGGAATAATCTAAATACTTATAATCATCCATTTACATCTTATGATTTTTTGAATTCTTTAGAAGTTTCAAAATCAGTTCATTCATCAACAGGCTGGAATCCTCAACACATAATAATTAAAAATACAAATCAGGAAATAATAGGGGTTTCCCCAAATTATTTAAAAATGCACTCATACGGTGAATATATTTTTGACCATTCTTGGGCAAATGCTTTTGAAAATGCTGGTGGACAATATTATCCCAAACTAATTTGCGCAATCCCTTTTACACCTGCAACTGGTCCAAGGATTATGATCAACCCTGAAAATACAGATCATAAAAAAATCTTTGAATTAATAATAAATGCATATGAATTGATTGTCAGAGACAACAAATTGAGTTCAGCACATATTAACTTCACTACAGATGACTTTAATAGAAGATTACAAAACAATAATTGGATAAGAAGAACGGGATTACAATTCCACTGGCATAACAATAATTATAAAACATTTGACGACTTTTTAAATGAACTGAAGAGTTCCAAAAGAAAAGCAATCAGAAATGAAAGAAAAAAAATTAAAAATACAAACTTAGTTATTGAAAAATTAACAGGTGAACAACTAACCGAGGAAATATGGGATTCTTTTTATAATTTTTATTTAAACACAGTAGATAAAAAATGGGGAGGTGCATATTTAAATAAAGAATTTTTTCATTTGCTTAATGATACAATGAAAGACGATATTTTATTAATTATAGCTAAACAAGACGAAAAAGTTGTCGCTGGCGCTTTGAACTTTATTAGTAAAAATACTCTTTATGGAAGAAATTGGGGTTCTATTGTAAATATTCCTTTTTTACATTTTGAACTTTGTTATTACCAAGCGATTGAATATGCAATTGAAAAAAATATCAAAATAGTTGAAGCAGGTGCACAAGGTCATCACAAAATACAAAGAGGGTATATTGCAAAACCGACTTATAGTAACCATTTCGTGTTAAATGCTTCTTTTGCAAAAGCAATTAAAAATTTTACTAAATTAGAAGAAATAGAAATTAACAAACAAATAAAATTTATTAATACAGAAAATTCTCCATACTCAAATATTTAAGTTAATTCCGTAGCACCATTATTTTTATTTTTTGGACCTAGTGTTGTCTTTTTTTTGTCTTTAGAGGCTGAACCTTCTGTTTTTAATGTTAATTTATCTTTTGATAAATCAACATAAACAACTCCACCATCAACTAATCTTCCAAATAAAAGCTCTTCAGCCAAAGGCTTTTTTATATGCTCTTGAATTACTCTTCCTAAAGGTCTGGCACCAAAGGTTTTATCGTAACCCTTTGTTGCCAGCCAGTCTCTAGCTTTATCAGTTAATACAACAGATACACCTTTTTCAGATAATTGCGCTTCTAATTGCATTATAAATTTGTCAACAACCATTCTAACAACTTCTAATGGTAAGTATCCAAAAGGAATTATGGCATCTAATCTATTTCGAAATTCTGGTGCAAATAATTTGTCAATTGCTTCGGTATCTGCACCTTCACGATTTTCTTGCTTAAATCCTATCGCTGCTTTTGAGAGCTCTTGTGCTCCTGCATTTGTAGTCATAATTAGAATAGTATTTCTAAAATCTATCGATTTACCATTATTATCTGTTAATTTTCCATGATCCATTACTTGAAGAAGTAAGTTAAATAAATCTGGGTGCGCTTTTTCTATCTCGTCTAATAATAATACAGAATGAGGATTTTGATCGACAGCGTCAGTTAAAAGACCACCTTGATCAAAACCAACATACCCCGGAGGAGCTCCAATTAATCTTGATACAGTATGTCTTTCCATATATTCTGACATATCGAACCTTATGAGCTTAACTCCAGTAGCTTCAGCTAATTGTTTAGCAACCTCAGTTTTTCCAACACCCGTTGGGCCAGAAAATAAGTAACAGCCTACCGGTTTTTCACCTTCCCTTAAACCAGCTCTAGATAACTTTATACTTGATACTAACTCTGACACCGCTTTGTCCTGTCCATAAACCATTCTTTTTAAATCGTTTTCTAACTTCGAAAGTGCTTTTCTATCGTCTGTAGAAACATTTCTAGGTGGTATCCTTGCAATTAATGCAATAGTCTCTTCAATCTCAGCTTTACCAATAATTTTCTTTCTTTTTGATTTGTGTTTTAACATTTGAGCTGCAGCAGTCTCATCAATTACGTCAATAGCTTTGTCAGGTAACTTTCTATCATTTATGTATCTAGCAGATAGCTCAACAGCAGTTTTAATGGCATTATTTGTAAATTTTAAGTTATGATGTTTTTCATAACGTGATTTTAAACCCATTAAAATTTTTACAGTATCTTCAATATTTGGCTCTGAAACGTCAATTTTTTGAAAACGCCTGACTAAGGCTCTATCTTTATCAAAATAGCCTCTATATTCTTTGTAGGTTGTTGAACCTATGCATCTTAATGACCCATTTTGAAGTGCTGGTTTTAATAAATTAGATGCATCCATGGCTCCACCACTAGTCGCTCCTGCACCTATTATAGTGTGAATCTCATCAATAAATAGTATTGCATTTTCGTTCTTTTCAATTTCTTTCATTACAGCCTTCAAACGTTCTTCAAAATCACCCCTATACCTTGTACCTGCCAACAAAGCACCCATGTCTAATGCATAAATTTCTGAATTTAATAAAACTTCAGGAACATTGCCATTTACAACTTTATCGGCTAGACCTTCTGCTATTGCAGTTTTTCCTACACCAGGGTCACCTACTAACAAAGGGTTATTTTTCGTTCTTCTGCATAAAACCTGAATAGTTCTATCTAGCTCAGATTGTCTACCTATTAAAGGATCAACTTTGCCTTCAGCTGCTTTCTCGTTTAGATTTACTGCATATTTATCTAGAGCTTTTTCAGATTTTTTATTATCGGCATCTTCAATGTCATTTTCAGCTCCAGATGGTATAGTAGATTTTGAATAGTTAGGATCTTTCGCCAAACCATGACTTATGAAACTTACTGCATCAAGACGTTTCATATCCTGTTTCTGAAGTAGATAAACTGCGTAGCAATCTCTTTCAGAAAACATAGCTACTAAAATATTTGCTCCTGTTGCTTCACTTCTTCCTGAGGATTGGGTATGTATTACAGCTCTTTGAACAACTCTTTGAAATCCTGCTGTTGGCTGTGTATCTGCTTCTTTATCGGATGTAACAATTGCCTTCAATTCTTCTTTTAAATATCTGTCTATGTCTTCTTCTAATATTTTTATATTCACCGAACATGCTTTTAAAACTTCAATAGCATCTTGATCTTTTAACAAAGCAGAAAGCAAGTGCTCTAATGTTGCAAACTCATGCTTTAATGAAGAAGCATTTGTCATTGCTCGTCTAAGTGTTTCTTCTAAAGATTTAGATAACATTTTTATTCCTTTTCTAATTGCACTTGTAAAGGATGCTCATATTTACGAGCATAGTTCATTACTTGCATCGCTTTAGTTTCTGCTAAATCATATGCATAAATCCCACATACACCAACACCACGTTGATGAACATGTAGCATTATTTGTGTTGCCTCTTCTCTATTTTTCTGAAAAAATTTTTCAAGCACTTCAATAACAAATTCCATTGGGGTATAATCATCATTCATCATTAATACTCTATAGAGCGGTGGAGTTTTTGTTTTTGGCTTTACAGCTAATTTTACGTTTCCTTCAACTTCGTCATCCTTATTATCTTTATCCTCACCCATAGAAATCGATGGTATGATTCTTAAATCAAGATCTTCAAGATTTTTATATTTTCTATTAATGAACAATTTCTTGGATATTCCTTTTTTTAATATAAACTATGTGTTTATATAAGCACGACTTACAGCTTCA
>CACJFI010000029.1 GCA_902592615.1 uncultured SAR116 cluster alpha proteobacterium
GGGTATAGCTAATACACCTGGTTCTTTTAATTACTCTTCATTTGAAAATAGTAATAAGTCTCCTATTTATTTTTTGGGCTCAAGTCCAGGTGGAAACCCTCTTAAAGAAAAACAAACTATAATTGAGCATTTAAATTTTATGATAAAAAATCCAGGATTTAATGAATATTACGATGGCACCTGGAGTCCAAGAGGTAAACCAAATCCAATTGGACAAAGTCCTCTTCAAAAAAGAGTGCAGTATTTATTATCTTCATTAATGGTTAATCCAAGGAATGCTTTTTCAACCAATTTAATTTTTGCAAGATTTCACTCAGAAAGTAATATTCAGAACTATAATCACTTAGCAACTAAATGTTGGCCTATTCATTCATATTTAATTGAAAAAATTAATCCTAATTTAATAATAGTATTAGGAAATAAATGTTTTGAATTTGTTTGTGGCCAAATGACAGATTTGTCAAATATAAAGCAATTTAAGATTGATCATGGACAAGGTTGGACTTGTAAACAATCATCTGGACTTCTGAGGGGAAAAAGAAAAAATTTAATAATGCTTCCTCATCTCTCTAGATTTGCAATAAATCAAAATAAACACAAACCTATTATAGAATGGATTAGATGCTTTTTAGGAAAGGGTAAAGATTTTAAACCAGTTATGGGGTGACAAATATACCTTTAAAGGTCGTTGGTAAGTTGCGTCCTAAATGCTTGTTATGTCTATTTATCAAATACCCCAAAACATAAGATTGATAAAATGATAAAATCTAGATTTGTCAAAAAAAGTTAGCTAGTAAATAACAAGAAAACTTACTTTTTTAATAATATTTTGTAGATAAATTTGTAGACGCTAGAAATAATTATTTACAAAATATAATTAAAACAAGTGCTTAAAATAGAGTGTGGCAGATGGTCCCTCCGCCATTAAGATAACTTCCTTATGTCATACTATGTCATAAACGTAAGGAAACACGGGAAGTTGTTGACGAAGGTTCTTCATACTATTTCATTATAAATCATCTTTAATCAAACCAACTTGTGGGCCAAGTTGTGGGCTGGAGATGACATGAAAAGATTAAATGCAAAACAAATATTAGTTTTATCAAAAGGTAAATACCATGATGGAAATGGGCTTTATATTTCAATTTATAGCCATGGAAAAGGCAAATGGACTTTTCGCTATAGAATTAACAAAAAATCAAGAGAAATGGGTCTTGGAAGTTACCCAGACGTCTCACTTTTAGATGCCCGTCAACATACATTAAAAAATAAACAATTACTGAATAAGAAAATTGACCCCATAGATGAAAAAAAACGAGTTGAGGTTCTAAGGCAACAGCAAAATAAAAAATTCTCAGATATAGCGAATCTATATATTGAAACGAAGAAAAGACCTGAGTGGACAAACCCTAAAAGTGAACAACAATGGCGTAATACAATTAATACTTATGTATCACCAATCTTAGATAACAAACCATTAAATGATATTAATAGAGATGATATTATAAGTGTGCTTCACCCTATTTGGAGAGATAAAACTGAAACTGCTAGAAGGATTCAACAAAGACTATTCCTCATATTTGCATTTGCCAAAATTAGAGAATGGTACACCCATGACAATCCAGCATCCTGGAAAGAACATCTCTCATTTATACTTCCAGACCCATATTTAATTACAAAAGTTAAACATCACCCTTCACTAAAGTTTACTGAAGTTGCAAAATTTTATGAAGAGCTATGTAAGTTTGAAATTTTGTCAGCCTATGCATTAAGGTTATTAATTTTAACAGCCACTAGGACCAAAGAAGTAATTGAGTCTCAGTTTGATGAATTTGATTTACAAAAGAAAATGTGGACTATTCCAGCTGATAAAATGAAGGTTAAGAAAAAACATAAAGTGCCTTTATCAGATGAAGCCATTTCAATTATTGAGTTAATGAGAAAAAAACATAATCATGAATATGTATTTACCAATCCCGCGACTGGTAAACATATATCTAATGGAGCAATGCTAATTTTCTTAAAAAAACAGTTTCCTCATCTGGAAATTACCGTTCATGGTTTTAGGTCTTCATTTAGAGATTGGGCAGAAGAAATAGGTCAGTATCAACATAATGCAATAGAGTTTTGCTTGGCACATGAACTACCGAACAAGGTTGAAAAAGCATATTTAAGAACAGATTTAATTGAGCAAAGAACAAAAATTATGAATGATTGGGAGAAATATTTGCTATCTAAGTTAGCTTAATGTTGTTTGATATATAATAATGTGTTAAAATAAATTTCTAAATGGCGCTGTACTTAACGTGCAACACCATCGCAGTATGGCGAGACCCTGGCGTGCGATGTAAAATAAACGCAGCATGATTCCGTGCTTCTTCATCAGGATAGATTATTTAATCTAGCGTTGATGGTTTCAAAAATTTTAATTTACATGCACAGGACAGGAGCCAATGAAACCAGTTTATATAAGCAAAAAAGAAGTAGCTAGAATATTCAACAAGAGTGCTTCAACTATCACAAGATGGTCCAAAGAAATTACGGACTTTCCAAAACCTTTTCTACTAGGACCTAATACAGTTATGTGGGATAGGATAGAAATAGAAAACTATATCAATGAGAGAAAAAAGATTAGGGGTTTTCATGGTCATAAGCCTCAAAGAGATAATAATGTCAACAAAACTCAATGAAAATCAAAAAATTGTGTGTCATTTATTAGCCATAGGTATGAAAACTTCTGATATCCTTAAACAAGTTAAGATAAGGCCAGAAACTCTTTCTAGATGGAAACAAGACCAGTTATTTAAAAAGTGTTTAGAAAGCGCTCAAAAAAAAGTTATTAATAATATTCATGAGACACAAAAATATATACTTTTAAAATCACAAGATACCATTATTAAAGCTTTAGAAAACAATGATTTGGATATTTTTAAAAAGACTATGATAGCACTTCGTTATCTTGGATTAAGTAGAGGTAAAGAAACAATTGAAGATAGGATTAATAGAATTTTAAAAGATATGGATTTTGATAAAAAATTTGGTTTTAAACTTTAAAATCTGACTAAATTTCTATTTATTAAAAATTGGTATTATTTCATTAAAACTATTTGGGGTTATTCCAATGTCATCCCAATCTTCTTGACGTACATACAAATGCCTATAAATTTTTCCTGTTGATTTACTTGCATCCTTACACCACGTCTCCAGCCTCTTAATCTTTCTTGGGTCATCAAGATTTTCCAAGCCTTTAGTTTCTACTATATATCTTTCAGCATTGTTTAGATGTACAACAAAATCAGGATAATAATAACTTATGCCACCTTCATTATTTATGTACTCCATTTTAAAACCTAATTGTATATAGTTTTTAATAAAACGATTTACATCTATTGCAGCATCCAAAAAACCTGCAAAGAGGAGTTCAAAATGAGAATCCCCAACAATTTTATTGAAAACACATTTTTTTGCAGGTAGAAACTCATTTGCTCTTGGAATACTAAAAGCTTTTTGATTGGAGATTTTTATATAATTCTGAACCTCAGTTCTTCCAGTATCAACTATGGTAAGAGCATTTATATGTTTTTTAAAAGTATCTCTAATTACATAACGAACATTACTCTCACTTAGGTTTCTTGCAACATTGGTATCTTCAAGATTAACATTACATCCAAACAATTTATTTGTAAGAAATTGTTTTACTTTTCCATATAAAATATCTTGACCACCATAAAGTCTTAGTTCAGTCATAATTGATTTAGTGAAAAAAGTTATTATTGACGTCGCATTAATATTAAGGTCATCTCTCATTTTTACTTCTTTAACAACTTTATCATCTATGATTTCACGAAATAAAATATTTTTCTGTTCTTCAGGAGAGAATTCCTTCAATTGAATTGGGGTAAACTTAAAATTTTCGACCTCTAATTCCTCCAAATTTTTATATTCACGAACAATACTTGGGGAAAGAATAGGAATTTCTAGGTCTAGCTTTTCTAAATCTTTTCCTTTATCAATTTCAATGATAGTTGGGCCAGAAGGTTCAGAGTTTTTACCCATTGACCTTTTTTCTAATATTACACCTTCAGATTTAATGCTTTCTACAAACTCCATAAACCCTGGTGTACCTACAACATTTAGTTCTTCTGTTACATTTTCTCCAAAGTACATTCTTCTCAGCCCTCTACCCAGTGCTTGTTCAGGTAGAATATTAGATGTAGCAACAAATGGTCTTAAACCTACAACTGTAGTCACATTCTTGACATCCCAGCCTTCTTTTAGCATTAAAACTGATATTATTGCTTTAATATTATTACTTTCTGAGTCAACTTTATTTGCTAAATCTCTTAACTCATGAAGTTCTTTTTGACTTTTTGACGAGTTTCCTTCATCAATTCGACCTTCTTTGTTTGTATGTATCACAAAAGTGCTGTCTTTAAGTATCGGGTAAGTTAATTCTAAATAATCTTTAACATCATCACAATTTTTTGTATCATCAACCATAACAAATAAAAGGGCTTTTTTACCTAGTTTTTTGTGATTTTCATAATCTTGTTCCCATACTGTTACTCCTAAATCTAAAAAATCTCTCCATCTCTCTGAAAATTTTGAAGAAATATTTTCTTCTAATTTTCCTCTACTAGCTTCATCTGGAAGTATAGGAGTTTTTACAACTTTTTGAGCAATTGCTTCAACTAATGGGTAATCAGAGACTGTATGTGGGAAAATATTTCCTTTTTGGTCCTTCGGAGTTGCCGTTACATCAATTTGTAGAGGTAATTTCGACCCCTTTTGAACAAGACTATTGTTAATTTTTTCTATTGTTTTATACCAAGCTAACTTAGTTTCATGAATGTGATGGGCCTCATCGTTAAAAACAATAATATTATTTAAATTAGTTACTATGTCTTTAACAAGAATCTTATTATCTGATGATTTCGAAATAGGATTTTCTCCTAAAAAGTAATCAATAGAATATTCATCAATAATTTTTTCCTTACGTGTAACAAATCTTTGAATATTAGTAAGAAATATGTTTCCAGTTTTAGATAATGATTGAATATTGTCTTGTATATGAACTTTTGGATAAAAATTCCAATTTTTTCCTGTATAACCATTTGGAGGAATTACAGGGTCGTTATTAAAAACCTTTAAACCTTCAATATCGTCTTTAAGTCTGTCTAAAACTATAGTATTGGGTGCTAGAAGCAAAAAGTTTTGAGATAATTCTGAAGTTTCATTAAATTCTTTATGAAAATAACACCAAGCCATAAGTAAAGAAATTACTTTTGTTTTACCTGTACCCGTTGCTTGTTTTAATACAAGCCTTAACCAACTTTCGTTGAACATATTATCAACTAAAATTGCTGAAGAGTCATATTTTAACAAATCAGAAGAATTTCTTATTTTTTCGTTTTCATACAGAAAGATAATTGTTTCCACAGATTCACGTTGTGCAAAGTAATATTTAAAATTATTATCATGCTCTGTTTTAAACCAATAATTTAAAAGTGATTTAGAAGTTTCAGTAATGTTAGGATAACCCTGTTTCCTCCATTCATTTACACTTTTCCTTATTTTATTTACTAAGGGTGGAAGAAGTTTTTCCCTACCCATACTTCCAAGTGTATCATTACCGGGATACCAACGTACATTTGGTTCAATAATTTGATATGGTTCTCTTGGAAAATTTTTATCTAAACCCATTAGACTTTAACCTCTAGAACCTTCATTGTATCATTCCCAAATATATCAACAACCTTTACTGCTATTTTTGTTTTATTAGATATAATTTCTTTTTCGGATGATTTTAATTCTAATTTTTCTTCACCTTTTTTCCCTCTAAACGATTGCCATTCATTTTCAAAAACATAATTTCCTGTCCATTCTTCTTCAATTTTATTATTTTCAGTTTTAAATTTGATTACTTCTGGTTTTGATTCATAATCAAAATCTACTGACCAATAATCTATCCAGTCATACCAATTTTTAGTCAGTATATTCTCAACAATAATTCCATTTTTATCTTTTCTTTTTTCTATGATTTGTCCATTTTCAATCATTATTTTTGATTTGCCTTTAATAAGTGTTTCATCATTATCAATATTGTCCTCATTATAAAAAACCGCAAAATCTGTTAACTCTACTGATACTTTGTTCCCATTGAAATGCGGTTTAAACTCAATATATGCAACATCATAAAAAACTATTTCACCCCTAGATACTGCCCTTTTATCAAAAACATCCATAGGAATTTGTTTGTAGTAAATAGATAAACCTTTTGATTTTGCTTCTTCCTGAATTGTTGGGAAAAGACCCATTTCATACTCAAAACCAACTATGTCAACAGAGGTAATATTATTTCTAATACATTCAGAGATAACTTCTTCAACGTGGTTGCGAGATAATGGTTGGTTTATTGGACCAAGAGAAACAAAGTTTGAACCCTTTTTTCCATGAATTGTAGTAAAACCATCAACTTTAATAGCGTTATAAGCCTCTAAAATTAATAATTTAAAATTGTTTTCTTTTTTTTGTGCTTGTATTCGTTTGATATTATCCCTTTCATGTATACCATCATGTATAAAGTGCTGTCTTTGATATTTACCAATATTTAGAACTTCAAATGCTCTCCAATTTTTATCATTTTTTTTCAATTCTCTTTGTACTGAGATAAGCCGTTTTCTACTTGTATGTATTGAAAATTTTCCAATATCACTAGCAATCCACTTCCTATTTAATTTTTCAGCAACTGCAGCTGTTGTTCCGCTACCAAGGAAAAAATCACAAATCAAATCATTTTCATATGAACATGCTTTTAAAACTCTTTCTAAAATCTTTTCATGATTTTCTGTGGGATATCCTGTTGAAAATGAATATCCTGGTATATCCGTCCAATTTGTGTCTAATTGGCCTTCAGAACTAGGTTCAACATAATATTGAATTCTACCAGTTTTTTCATTAATCCTTACTTTACCATCATGGTATTTTTTTTCTAAATTTTCTTGGCTAAATTGAAAATGGTTTCCTTTAGGTGGATAAAATGTTTTACCATCTAAAACCCTTTCAGGTGGAAACCTATCACCAGCAGAATCGTCTGCAGCTCGCCAATAGCCTTTTCTTTCTTCTTTGAGAGCAAATTTTGTATTTAAATACTCAAATTTTTCAGTTTTTGAGTATATAAAAAGAGACTCTATTGCAGTTGTCAACATTTTCTGACGGGTTTTCAACTGAGAATTCTTTTTAGTTCTATTTATAAAAACTTCATTCCTGAAATTATCTTTGCCAAAAACATCATCAAGAATTGCTTTTGTATAATGGCCCCAATGATAGTCAATTCTTAAAACTAACGCTCCATCTTCTCTTAATAAATCTTTTATTAATATAAGTCTTTCATATAGCATTTGAAGGAAACTGTTACCTTCTTTATTCCATGTATTTCTGTAGGCAAAATTTTCTAATATAGATGGTTTTTTATTATATTCTTCACCATCTCCAATTTTTACTGGGATTGTATAATCCATGCCAACACTAAAAGGAGGGTCGATGTATATCAATTTTATACCACCTTCTTTTTCAATTTCATTTCTCATTGGTCCTTTTGTAAGCGATGATAGAATGTATTTATTGTCACCCCATATTAATTTATTTGTCCAACCAGATATTTGTCTACCTGATGCAAAATCAAAATCCATTTGAGATAATTTTATATTTTCGTCTCTTGGCTCATCAACTTGTTCTATAATTTGAAAAGGTAATATTATTTTAGGTATTTCATCACTTTTAGCATTCCATGTAAGTTCTACTTGTTTGTTTTCTTCAAATAACAGAAACCTATATTTTTCAGGAAGTGTTTTACCTTCTTCAATTAACTTAACTACATCTCTTTTTTCGTTGTCAGTGAGTTTCATTAATTTAACCTTTAATAATAAAACTTTATGATTTAACTTAACAAATCTTTAATTATTTTGAACTAATATATTCCGCATTACAACAAATTCATTTGGGTATATGTGCTTAGTCACTAATTCATAACGACCTATTATTTCATCATCTGTAACTGTTTCTACAACATGGTCATGTGCTTCAATTAAGTCGTTTAATTGATTATTTAAGGATTGTCTTTGAAGTTTATCAAGATTATGCAATTTATCATAACCAAGTACATCTGCTACTTTTTTGCAGTATTTTAAATGTTCATCTTTTTTCATTAGATTTCTCCGCTTTAGTACTTTAGGCGGGATGCCAAGGCGTACAAGTTGGTTATTAAATGCCTTTTATTTAAATAATACTTTTTAATTATGATTTCAATATTAAGTTTAAATTGTAGACTAAATTGTAGACTGATTAATTATTAATATATAAAATCTTGTTAAATCAGATGGTTAAAATGAAATAACGAGGAGGTTATCTCCTCCACTTGATGTTTCTTATTATGAATCAATTAGAGAATTTAAATGGAATTTTATCCTAATTTTTGAAGTAGGTTGTAGATGCAATTTGTTGATATCGAAGAAATAAAACATTTTCATGATTTTTTACTTTCAATAAAAAAAATTAAAATTAGTACAAAAGTCAAAAAACCAACCAAATGGCCAAATTCTATATTCCTGTCTATACAAAACATAAAGATAAAAAAACATGTAGCGTAAAACAAATTTCCTTTACTCTTCATCTAAGAAATCTCACTCAAAGCATCTTCTATACCTCTTACTTGTTCCCTTACTGCTTCTCTTACAGACAATCCTCCTACACCAGTCCCAAGACCAGTCATTCCAAGATATGACACACCTCTTTTATGTGCTGATATTACTGAAGAGTAAGCACAAGAATAAGAAACTGATTGATGACCAGATAAACCATCATTATTAACGCTGACAGTTGGTGTAACAATGAGAAATTTTACTTTTTCATGACCTGTCATTACTGAAATAGCCTCACCAACACTAATAGGAAATTTTTCTATATATTGTCGAACACGTATTTCTATAGTTACACCAAAATATCTTCGCAAAACTGCGTCATATCCTCCATTCATAATACCTTTTGTATTAGCTGGACTAACTACAGCATCAATATCAAATGCTAGTGGATTTCCAAATTCTATTTCAAAAGAGGGATCACACTCCTGTGCAGCTGTGACTACAGCTTGTTTGTTGTCAGCTATTAAAACATTCATATAAAAGACTTTTCACAATAATAATTGTGAATTTCATTAATTATTTTTTTTATCTTCTTCTATATTTTTATATTTAGGTTTAGGAAATCTAAACAAAAAATTTTTCAATTCTAAAGGACTATATTTACTAGCATCTGAAATCAAGTTTGGAGCTAAAACTCTTGGATATAAACTAGATTTTGATCTGGTTAAGGCAACATAAGCTAATTTTGGATTATTATCTCCTAGCATTGTTATGTCTGCAACAGAGATACATACAATTGCAACATTATCTGCACCCAAACCTTTTGAAGTATGAATAGTTCTTACATTGATATTATTATAATTATTTTGAGCATCAAGCACTGGCTTGTTTTTAAAAAAATGAGGAATTTTATAATGGCTTTTCATACCTAGTGAAAATTTTGCAGCACTAGCATTAGTTGGACATAGTATCAACCAATCCTCTTCTTTTTTTTTAAGGATAGTCTCAACTAAATAGTTTGGCGTTATATCAGATATATAAATATTACTGTCTTTATCATAGTTTTTATTCATACCAAGTAGTGTTAGTTCATTTTTGGGTAAATCTCTAACATCAAGTGTATTAACTGAATTATTAAGTGGTTTATTTTTAGCATAATAAACTTGCCCATCTTTTAATTTATTACTACTTTTCCATGTTTTTGGTACCCTGTCAGACAACTTTTGTATATCTTTAAAAATCCCAGTATCAACGTATTCTTTAATACTATCGGGAACTCTATGAGAATACTTAAGTGCAATGTCTTCTTCATTTGTCACAAAAGAAGTAAACCTTTTTGGAGATGCACCAAATGTCTCCATAATAGCCTGATCGTCATCTCCAGCTAAATAAACATTATCAGATTTAAGAATTAGGCGTTCAACAAAATCCCATTGCAAATTTGATAAATCTTGTGCCTCATCAATTATTAATATATCTAATTCAGGAAATTTTTCATTGTTTACTTTATTTAGATTAGTTGCTCTGTCTAAAACGTCGTCAAAATCTACTAAACGTTTTGTTTCCTTAAAATTTCTATAAGCCTTGATGTATGAGATAACGTATTTATGAGCATCTTCAGCACTAACTCTAGTTTTAAAAAAATCAGATAACATCTCTTTTGTATCAGGTATATAGGGATTAAATTTAATTTTTTTCTGAATTGCTAGAGAAAAAGCATCAAGAATTGGATGTTCGGGTCTCTCAACTATGCTAGTTATTTCACCTTTTGTTACCCATTCTTCTTTAATTTTTATATGTGGATCAAATTCATGTCTATCTTTTGTAGACATTAAATTATATCGCCCACCAGCAAGGAGAGTCGCCAATGAATGCAATGTTCTAAAGTAAGGAAAATCTATTTTAGCAGCTTTAATCCCGGCTGTAGTTAATGTTTCTATAGCAGCTTCACAAGATGCATTGGTAAAACCAAGAAAAGCGATTTTATTTGGATTTATTCCCTTCTCTAGAGCTTTTTTAACAATATTCTCAATTAAATAAGTAGTCTTACCTGTTCCTGGAGGTCCAAATATTCTCTGAATGTGTTTGTTTGATCTTTTTTTATAAACTTCAGAAGGTAAGTTTGCTTCCTCAAATTCGTCTAAGGATTCTAGAGTGATATTATTTTTTTGGGATGATTTATTATAGTTAGTTGTAGGTTCTTGTGTTTCATTCACTACATTATTATTTTCATCAACTTCCCATATATCTACAAACCATTCATCTCTTGACCATGGAGGGAAAGTCCTATGATTAACAAGGCATCCTTTCTTTGCAAATCTATAACAATCAGCCTCTAATTCCTCAGATACATGAGTTAGTTTTTGTTTTCTTATCCCTTGGTCTGTGTCAATATATAAGTATCTTTCATCTTTGTAGACTCTCAAAATTTTCATTAATTGACTTCCATATCACTAAAAATAGTAAACTAAAAAATACTATTATTTAGATGGTTTTTTATCAATAATAATTAAAATTTAATTCTAGTTTTATAATTTGGTTGTTTCCTCAGGAGATTTACATGCAAGAAAAAGATATTTTAGAAAAATTATATGGGGGGCTAAAAACTGTTGAAATAGTTTTAAGAGATTTTGAATTCTTAACTCACAATTATGATAATAGTAAATTTAACACTCTCAATTGTAAGGGAGATATTATTAAATTAAATAATAAACCTTTAAAAAGTTTAAGTGTTGTTCACGGCATTAATGGTAAATTAGACATGAAATATAAACCTAACGATTGTACTATTATTGAAGAAGTATTTGTACATATGGATGACCATAATAGAAATATAAGAATGAATTATGAAATTTCTCCGGATTTTAATTTAGACTTAAATTTTCCATATGACGTTGTGGAGGAGTTATATAACAATATAAAAAGTAACTTTAATAATGAGAACGATCAAGTTATCTTAAAATTAAAATTTTTTGAGCCAATTTTAGAAGTTTATAAATTAGGCTTGCTTGAAACAAATGAACTTATAATTTATTTAGGTGAAGAGTATGAAGACGATGATTGGAGTTACTTTGGCCTTAGTGGAAAAATCAAAGTGAT
>CACJFI010000030.1 GCA_902592615.1 uncultured SAR116 cluster alpha proteobacterium
ATTAAAAAATATAGAGTCTTTACTAGTTAAAACAAATTTTGAACTATACGAGATTTGGACACCAGATGAAGATAATGAAGTTCAAGTTTGGTCCAATAAAAAGTTAAAAAAGAATATACAAGTAACTATTACTGAGGATGATCCTATTGAGGATAATACCACCAAAGTAATTAATGAACTTGTAGACTTATGGCTTGAGTTGAGAGCCATAAGAAACGCTGTTGAGTACAACGAAGACGATTACGCTTATCAAAATGTAAAAGAACCTTCAGCTTTAGAAAAGTATACGTCTAAAGTAAAGGAACTAGAGGAAGAATGGGAAGATAGTGAAAACTACTTAAATAAGATTTTCAAAGATAATATAGACCCGTCTGTTCTAGCTTATTTACATCTAGACGATGATGACAAATTACTATTAACTAATTAAAGAGGAGATTTGTAATGTTAAACAAAGAACAGCTACAAGCATCTGAAATCAATGATAGTAGGGTATTAGTTTTAGCAGGTCCCGGAACAGGTAAAACCACAACATTGGTTAGTCGTTATAAACACTTAATCTCACAGGGTAATAAACCAGAGGAGATTGTTTGTTGTACTTTTTCTAGGAAGGCTGTTGATGAAATCAAATCCAGAATAAGTAAAGAAGCCAAATTAGACGTTAAAAACCTACCTGTTGATACCTTTCATAGTCTTTCTATAAAAGCTCTTAATAAGTTAGCAAACACAATTAACGTTAAAAATCCTAAAAGTATTCTAAAACCAGAAGAACGCAGAAGTGTTATAAATAAGATAAAAGAAGAAAATCCTAATATTCTTAAAGATTTAAAATACAGCGAACAAATACCTAGCAATGTTCTTAAATATATTGATCAAATAAGAGAAGAACTTGTTGATCCTGAAGATGCTGCTATTGAAGCGTCTGAAAAGGGAGATATAGTAAATATTGCTTACGCTGATGTATATAAACTATACGAAGACTATCTAACTGATAATGGGTTAGTGGATTTTCCTCGAATGATACACTACGCTTATAAAGCTTTTGCATTAGACGCGTCTACAAACAAGTCTTATATCAGTCAATTTAAACACATTTTAATAGACGAGTACCAAGATATTAATTTTGCTCAAAAATCATTAATAGACGAGTTGTTAAAAGGTGGTGCTTCATTATGGGTTGTCGGTGATGACGACCAAGCTATTTACGGCTGGAGAGGAAGTAACGTTAAGTTTATATTGAACTTTGAAGAGTATTATCCAGAGGCCAAAAAAGTTGTTTTAAACACTAATTATAGATCTGAAAACAATATTGTAATCGCAGCTAATAATTTAGCTAAACGATTTGTAGAACGACATGAAAAAAATATTATATCCTTTGGAAATGACGAAGGAGAAGTATCTGTCTATAAAAACAAAGACGAAGAAACTGAAGCTTCTAAAATAATAGACTTAATAAATAGAAGAAATAAATCTACTCATTATAAAGACATTGCAATACTTGCCAGAACAAATACTTTGCCAAAGTCTGTCGTAAGAGCTTTAAGCTCTGCAAACATTCCTATGGTTCTAAAAAATAATGTTAGTCTGTTTAATGATTCATCTGCAAAAGATCTACTGAAGGCAGCTGCTATTGCCAGTGATGTAAAGTCTGAAAGAGGATGGGATAAAAAAATAAGTCCTAAACTTTATAGTTTTGCTAAAAAACTATTGGAAGAAAACAAGTGGGAAACAAAAGTAAAATCATTGTCTACATCAATTGTAAGGCAATTACCAACTAGCTTGAACGACAACGAAAGAAAACAAAAAGAAAAAGAAGTTGAAAACTGTAAAAATTATCTAATCCAATACGACAATGCCTTTAAAGCATTTGAAATGGTTAATACACTCTTCAAGGAACCAAAGGATGGAAACGGGGTCCATATTGGAACTATTCATGGAGCTAAAGGATTAGAATGGGAAACAGTTATTGTAATGGGGTGTGAGGACGACAAGCTACCTCATTCATTAAATAGTGACGTTTGGGAAATTGAAGAAGAAAGAAGAATAGCTTACGTAGGCATAACAAGACCCAAAACAAACCTTTACTTAACTTGGGCTGAAAACAGAGACGGTATGGAAAAACTACCTTCTCCCTATCTTAATGAAATACTTGATGTAAAACCTAGAAGTAAAACTGTTGTCAGTGAAGATAGAGTTTCAAAATATATTTCTATTATGGAAAATTTTGGAAAAGAAGCACGTGAACATCAAGAAAAATTAGAGAAAGTAAGACGACTTCAGATCCAAAGAGAAAAACAAAGAACAGCTGAATTAATTGCAGAAAACAGACGTGCCATTAATACTGCTATTGCAGACGGTTTTGGGCAGGGTAGTGGGTGGAAGATAAAAGACACAGGAGATGGGTTTTTGTCTCAAGTAGGCTATACGGCAAAGAAAGACGGCCCCTCTGAAAGAGTAAGACATGATATACTTTCAAAAGTTTTCAACGGTCAAATTGATATGCCAGACACTTTAAAGGCTGAAGTTGCAAAATCATGGTCAGAACCCAATTCATTAGAACGATTAAGAAAAATGAGGAATACCATTAATACAGCTTTGGGGGCTCAAAAAGCTAAAACAAATGCTTCTAAGCAGGCAATAGAAAAATGGGAAAAAGATTTAGTCTATATTGACGAAGTCCTAAAAGAGGGACAGTGACTTATTGATGCTAGAAAATTTGAATTTTGCAAAAGAGCGTCCCTTAATTGATTTACTAAATAATGATTTGAGTAAACTGTCTGATACTTGTTTTGATCAAAATTATCTAGATTTAGAAATAGGCACTCTAATTTATGACGAACTAAGTCTTCGAAAAAGTTCCAGCTCTAAGAAAATATTAAAAGATCTTTTATCTAAATTTTCATCTGCAGGTCATGAACCTATTAAGTGGTTGAAAGACGCTCGTTCAGTAATGAAAAAAATAAAAAATGTTGAAACAAGTCCTAATTATACTAATTCAATCTACACTATTCTAAGAGACGGATACACGGTGCAAAATAAACGATATGGTGTTTATGTAGGTCAAACTTCAAAAACCATTGAAGAACGTTTTGTTCAACATAAATCAGGTACTAAGTCTGGCAAAGGCCTTGAAAAACACGGCATTCAATTGATGAGAAGTTTATGGTTACACGGGAAGGTTAGGGGTAGCAAGAGACTTTATTACGAGACAAAAGTTCATGTAACCCTAGAAGAAGTTATACCCAAAGTTACTGGAGATATTAGAGAAGACCTTTTAGATGATTGTGAATGTTCTGAGGAAGACTGTATATTTCCTTTTTGAAAATTCATAATTATTAAGACAGAACTACTTTCCAAATATAAGGGGTTAAAAGTATGACATTACACAATGAGTTCAAAACATGGTTGAAAGATTTAGGGTTAAATAGTGATTTTAAATTTTATAAGTCTGCTTATGAAGAGATTGAAATGTTAGGTTCACAAGAAGTTGCAACCGAAAATGAATACTACGATTTAGATATTTCAAAAAAACAAAATAAAAATCGCTTATCTAAATTAGTTTTATCTATTCTTTATTTAAGTGAAGTAGAAGACGATCCATACACAGCGCTTAATTGGATGATAGAATTATTTGACTATTGGTTTAATCAAGGTGGAGATTTAGATTTAACAGAAAAGCATTTATCTGAGTTTGTTAACCTTACTACATTTTTATGTAAACAAGATGGAACCTTTCTTTCCTGTCATTCTGAGGATAATGGGTATGAGTGTGTAAATCAAATTTCTGCTTTTATTCATAGTTATTTTGGAAAAAGAGACGAGTTTCCGACAAGGATTATAAGAAATAATAATTGTGAAATTGTTTTTGATACATACGGCGATAAAAATGTAACACTTTGTCTCTTTGGTGGCATAATTAGATATATGGAACTAGACAAAGAAGAGTTGCCTTCAGTTGATTTTTTAGCGAAAGAAATGAGACAATGCTCTGATCAAAACCTTACGTTTATATCAGAAGAAGAAATTTTAAAACCTTACGAAGAAGACATAAAACCCGGTTTTACAATTTTTGATGAAGAATTTTGGGAAAAAACCCCTAAAGCAAAACTTTTACTTGAGGAAACAATTACTAAAATAATTAGAGAAAATGATCCTGATTACAAATCGTCTTTTAATTTCAAAAAATAATTATTAATTCAAAATTAATCAATGCAAGTTATATGTAAGTCTATTCTCTTATTTTCTTAATATGCTTTTTATCATTTAACTCACACATATAACCTTTTGCTTCAAAATTTGGTCTATATTTTGGAAGTTCAGATTTTATTTCATAAACCCTGTCTAAACATTCATCCTCAGATCTATATGGACCTCTTGTGTCAACAAGTTGTTCGCAGTTTTCGCTTAATTTTGGTTTTCCTTTTTGACAAACTAAAACTATAGCTTTTAGACAGTATTGATCATTTTTCTCACATTCACTCATACAATTATTTATGAAATTACTTTTAAATTTAAAAGCAGCTTTTTCATCCATAGAAAGAAATTTGATATTTTTTTTTCTATCTATTTCATTTCTTACCATTGTATTAAAACAAGCTTGGTACTTGCCTTGTGTTGGCAGTTCAGTTTCATAGCCATAGATGAAATTATTTTTATTTAATTCATAGGTATTAATTAAAAAATCATTATTAGTATACATTTTTGAAATTTTTGATCCTGAACAACATAAGGCACAGTTTGCAATTTCGTTGTAAGGTGAAATACTTAAATCCATAGTTCTTTTTAAATTTTCTGTGTCTTTATTTAAAATTGATAATAAGTAATTAGAGCTATAACTAGGTTTTTTTTGTTCAAGAAACATAAAAGCTGTAATTTGGGATGATATATTAATGTACTCTCCTTTTTCATCTCTTCCCACATGAACGTCATATACACCACCATTACATCTATCACCTCCACTATATAAAGATATCAAGTGTATTCTATCTTCAAACTTTTCTGTTTTTTCACTCCATTCAAATTTTTTTTTAATTTTCCAAACTGAATTAAAATGTCCTGTTCCACCACCGTTTTCAGTTAAATTAATTATTACACTGCCATTAGTTGTGGTTCCTATGACACTGTATTGAGCATAACCTCGATAAATCCCATCAGCTTCTCGTTTTATTTCTGCAGATATAAAGTTTTCAGATTGTTCTAGAGGAATATTTTTATATTTTTCACAAGACGTTAATTCTTTTATGGCCGTTGAAATATTATTTTTATTCCAAGTAACTGATGAAAAACAAAGGGGATTAATTACCTCATTATTTAAAATAGCCAACTTAAAATTTTTTAAGTCTAGAGCGTATAATTTTTTAACTGAAGCAAAGGTGCTTAAAAGAATTAAAAAGAACAAACAAATAGGAAAAATTATTTTTTGATTGTCACTCATAATTCAACTTTGAAAAAATGAGGCATTAGCAGCGGGAACTGCTAATGCAACTAGGAGGTTTATAAATGAAACACAAAATACTTTTAGGTTGATGTTTACATTTATAAGCCTAATTTAGACTTGATTATGTATGAAATAAGGTAAGTTCGTGGCAAATAGTAAAATTACAAAATCTATTAATAAGGATATGAAAAGTTTCCAGACATGTATTCTGAAGCATTAGTAAGAAATAAATAAATTGGGAATAGGTAAGGGGTCAAGTCTTGCGCGATTGGTTCGATAAAAGGAAATAGTGGAAGATATATTTTTGTTTTACATAAAATTAATGCAAGAGGAATAAAACCCAAAAAAGCTATAATCGGGAACAAAATTACAGAGATATTGAAAGAGTATTTTTTACGTTTAAATTCGGGGGCAGTAATTTTTGATGATATTATGTAAACACGAATTGCATTTATTATGCACCACAATATCATCAAGAAGGCTATACCTAAAGTTGAATAAAATAACATAGCACCCATGTAAGACAAAGTTATTGATCTACCTTGTTCAATCATGAGGATGTCAACAAATTCTGCTGTGAAATTAAGGCATATTATATAAGCAAAAACTAATGGCAGAACTCCATAATACCAAAACCATCTATTCAGTTTATCTATAATCAACATTTGATCAGTCATAATATAAATACTATCATAAACAATAGATCTTAAAAAGTCTTTGTAATGGAAGATAGGGTTTAAATAGTTAGGTACTTTATAACATGAGAAGTCAATTTGAGAGTTTGTTTACGAGCAAAGATATTGTACGTGCTAAATATCCAAATGGCTGGGTAGGGTGGTTAAACGATAAAATGTCTGATGATGACGATGGTCGTATAACACGTTTCTCAACAATGGATGGAAGATATATGTATGTTATTGTTGAAAAACTAATTGATTATGGTTTTAAGCCACCTGAGTTGATTGACGATACAATTCACTTTCATGACTTTTATTTAAACGTTTATGAATATCTTGATTATGCAAAATTTGATTGTTCAAAGCACAATATAAAAACCCCGTATTGGCTTAATATCAAACCTCAACCAGAGAAAAGTGTAAAAGAAATATATGAGTCAGGACTTGATTTATACGATTATAACGGACTGGATTACTCATAAATTTAGAGAAAATTTTGAAGAGAAATTATAAAGTATTTATAAATAATTCAAATTATTAAAAATGAAAAATATGGTTTTAAAAAATTCAAACTACATCCTTGATGGTTATGATTTATTTGAGCTCTTTGATAACTCTATAAAACCAATAAGTTTTGCAGAAGACCCAAGAAAATATATTTCTAACGATGGCTCTATAATTTATTCAGTTTGGGATAAAGAAGATAAATTTATTTATATAGGTGTAAGTGGATTACAAAAATCAATAGAAAAAAGAAGTCCCTTATCAAGGATGATTTCACATAGTTCTGGTATAAGAAGTGGTGATCAATTTTGTATCTATATTCATGATTTTTATGTAATACCTAAATTAATTCAAAAAGGAAAATATTCTGCATCGAAAGGTTTTTTAGATAAACTTACTAAAAAATATATCCATGAAAATCTATCATACAGATTTGTAAGCTTTAATTCACAAGATAGTAATGAAGTCGTAAGAAAATTAGAGAACAAAATTAAAATAGGCAGATTAGGTTTCAGTCCTTTGTTAAATGGATCAGACACCCCTTAAGTCTACATGAATTTTTTAAATCTATAATCGCAATAACTACTAAATAAAAAATTCTATCTATTTAAATCTAACAATAAATAATTTGACCTACCATTAATGATAAATAGAGTAAAATTATGAGATTATTGATTTTGTTTTTATTTTTTTTTCTAAATAGTTGTGCAACAAAAGAGTACTTGGAAGAAACTAACAAATGTTTACTTGAAGGCTACAATAAATTTCCTGTGGTAATTGAAAAAGTTACAAAACATGAAACAAGAGCTCAAAGTGTTTACATAGGAGAAAAATGTACAAATTACTATGTTGGAGGAAGAAATGGTAGTGTTTCTACCATATGCTCACCACAATACTCTAGTATATATGTTCCTTATACATACGTTGAAGATGTAGACATTAACAAAAAGATTAGAAAATCCTTTGTAAGGTCATGTGCAGAAAATAATTGTTTAGAAATCTATGGAAACCGAAGATGCAAGTCTAAGTAATTATATAAAGTTCATAAAGATTTTCTAAAATAATTTTCTATTTTTAGGTTTTTTTCTTTAAACCAAATATAATTAAACGCATCATTCTCATATTCAAAAAACTCAAAATATTTCAGAGGAACTATACTTAACCCTACTTGTTTTAAATCAAATAAACCAAACAACCCTATAGTGCACGGGTTTAACCCAGTCATTGAACCAGTTTTAGAGTAACTACATGATTTAACTAAATACGAACTTTTGCATTCCGATTGAATATTGGGAGCATGTAATTGGCATGTCTGAGATCTAACGTCACCTAAAATACGAAAGGTCTTTTCATATGTTTCTGAATTATTAATTTCAGCTTTTATACATTTTTTTATTGGTTGAATTAATGAATACATATGATCTCCATATCCAATTAAAACTTTTTTTTCTTTATAGTCTTTAATCTCTTTTCCAAAGTATTCACCGGGATTTAACCTGAAGTTTTCATAGTCAGAAATATAAAAATTTCTAGAATAATCAGATAACCAATTACCTGACATGGTTTCTACTTTAAAACACGGATATGTAAGATTTTTCCATTCTTCGGTAATTTTTATTTCATTATATTTTGGAATGTCAAAAAACAAAGGATATGGAACTTTGTTTAAGTAAGGAAGCCCAAAGATTAAAACGATAAAGACAATAATAATTTTTTTATAAAGTTTGTTGTATAGAAACGAAAACATTTCAGCTTCTATTTTTTATCATTTGTTCATTTTTAATTCTAAGTCTTATAACCTCAGCGAATAATATAAGACTTAATAAAGGCCAAATTATACAAAAAATCCAAACATTAATTTCTTCGTAAGTAATACCAAGTATATTTGCTAGATCTATAAGTAAAACTACACAAAAATTAAATACTGTATCAATCCATTGAATACCACTATTAGCCAAATCATCTATCCTTAAAACTTTTTAATATATTTAAGCTATTTGTGATTTTAGGCCTAAAGAAGGCTTAATAGTGATTATTTGAAGGTATTCTGAAATATTAAATACTTCTATTGATGTCTAAATTGATTAACTCTTTTATTGATATTCGATTTTGTTCTAATAGCTTTTTAGAATACTGTTTACAATGACTATGAAACTTATCCTTACAGTTTTTATTGCAAAATTTTTTTTGTGATCCTCCAGTTGTTCGAGGCACAAATAAGGATTCACAAAACTTACATTTTGATAGATTTGATTTGTGCTGCTTCAATAAAATTTTCATTTAAAAATAAATCCCACTCCTTCATTATGTGATGTCTTTTATTTAAGAGATTAGTTCTCAAATAAGCGCTTTCAGTTTTGTTGTCATTTTGATGTGACAAGCATAATTCTATAGCTCTTCTTGAAAAATTATGCTGTTCTTCTGCCCAATCTCTAAAAGAAGATCTAAATCCATGAACAACTGACTGCGTATGAATTTCTGGATGGTTTTCTTTCAAAAATTGAAGCATTGCGTTATTAGAAATGTGTGTTTTTGGTTTGCTACCCGGAAAAACGTAAACTTCATCTGAAAAGGGTTTGATTTTTTCCAAAAGATCTATTGAACTTTTATTCAAAGTCACTGTGTGAGCAATTCTAGTTTTAATCCTATCTTCTGGTACATTCCATACATTGAAATCTAGATTAAACTCATTCCACTTTGCTCCAATAACCTCACTTGTTCTTGAAGCAGTAAGAATTAGAAATAGCAGTGACATGCCTGAAAGTGAGTTTGATTTTTTTAATTGATTAATGAAATGAGGAAGTTTTTCGTAAGGGAGTGAACGATGATGTTTCACTTTCCTTATTGTTCAAGATTTAGGAAGTAAATATACTAAATTATCATTTAAACTTGCTGGGTTAGGTAAGTCCCTGTACTTCAAAGCAATTGACCATGACAATATTTTCTCAATTCTTTGCCTTACTCTTGATGCTGTTTCGTGTTTCACACCCCAAATAGGCTTTAGAATGTTTAAAATATGATTATTAGTAATATGATATACGGGTAATTTCCCAATTTTTGGATATACATATTTTTCAAGTGTGGATGTCCACTGTTTTGCATGCTTTTTATTTGTCCATTGAACTTTATGTGTTTCTATGTACTCGCTAGCAGCAATCATGAAAGTCATGGATTCTTTTTTGATTCTATCAATTTTTATAGTGTTTTTCTCTAAAATAGGATCAATATTTTTCAGAATTAAATGTTTATTTTGATCTCTTTTTTTTCGCGCTTCTGCCAGAGAAATTTCAGGAAAAGACCCTAGTCCCATATCTTTTGTTTTGCCATACCATCTGTATCTGAAAATCCATTGTTTTGTTCCGGATTTTGTAACTCTTAACCTTAAGCCGTCATAGTCAGTATGCACACCCGGTGTTTTTAAATTCTGAATGATCAAAGATGTTAATTTTTTCACCTTATTAGTCCCTCTTTTTGTCCCTCTTTTTGTATAAATTAGGAAGACTAATAAGATTATAACAATTTAAGTTATTCAGCGCAAGTCATTGAAATATATAAATAAAAAGTTTACGTTATTTACTATTATTTACTATTATTTACTATTATTTACAATTATAATGGCGGAGGGAACCTCCTCTTTATTTCATTTTAACCATCTAATATATTTAGACTTTATAGATTTCTAATTGTTCAGTCTACAATTTAGTCTACAACTTTAATGTAGTATGATAATTTATAACATTTTATGAAATGTAATATGACAGACCTTAAAAAAGCAGTAGATTCAATAAATAATAATAATTTTGAAAAAGCATTTAAAATTTTATCACCTATTGCAGAAAACGGAAATGCTAGTGCTAATTTTTACTTGGGATATCTATATTTTTATGGCTTGGGTGTCATTGCGAATGAACAAGAAGCAGATAATTATCGATCAAATGCAATTAACATATTTAGAGAACAAGCAGAGAATAACGATAAAGAAGCAATTCTAAAATTAGGTAGAATACTTGCTGATGGTTCACAACTAGATAATATAAACTTTTTAGAAGAACTTAAATGGCTTAAAATTGCTTCTAAAAATGGATGTCGTGAAGCCTCATTTATGTTAGGTAACATCTATAACACCGGACATAAAATAAATGACAGAAATGAAAATGATTTTTTCCCAATCATTAATAAAAATGAGGCTTTTAAATGGTTTAAAATATCAGCTGAACAAGGAATGGCATTCGGGATGATCAATGTAGCTAGTTTTTTTAAAAATGGTACAGGTGTAGAGAAAAATAATAAAGAGGCGTTTAAGTGGTATAACATTGCTGTTTTGGGCTACAAAAAAATGGTTAAATATAGATTTGCTGATGTCTGGGAATATGAGGTTATACCTGGTATCAAAGAACATATGAGAGAAATAAAAAAAACACTTAAGTCCACTGAGATTTTTGAAATAGTTAAAATTGCCAATGAATATGTACGTCAAAAAACAAATGAGGGT
>CACJFI010000031.1 GCA_902592615.1 uncultured SAR116 cluster alpha proteobacterium
CTGTAGATGACGATTTTAGATCTAAAATTAAAAAATTATACCAAAATAGTAACTAATCTTTTTTAAACTCTAAAATTTAAATATTAGGGATTAAATGGGGGATCTTAATACATTAAATTGAATTTATTCAATATTATCAATAGTTTAGAAAGATAATAGACAGACCCTCCCTCCGCCATAAATTTAAATTTAATCATTTAAAAACAATAGCTTAATAAAAAAATATTATTTGTACCCAGAATGGACCCAATGTGTGTATTGTTTAGACAGTTAATACGGAATTACCTGAAACAATAATATAAAAACTTTTTTAATTAGAAATATTGATTAGGATATGAATACAAACTTTAAGGAATTTAATTAATGAAAAAAGTTATTATAGCTTTTATTTCAATTATTTTTAGCTTTAATGCCCTTGCTGATTTGGACAAACGTTTTGTTAAGAAAAGAATGATGGGACGAGACTTAAACTCTAGAGAAGGCAAAGGACCTACACCAGTTGCTTTTTTTGAAAATAAAAATCCTCAGCAAACAGAGCTCGGTCAAAAAATAAATTTAGATAGATTCTTCAAAGCTCCAAGTAATTTCTCAGCAGTCGCAATGAAGGATGGCAAAATTGTTTATGAAAGGTATAACAAAAATTTAGGTGCTAATCCTGATTTCTACTCTCATGGAATGTCTATGACTAAAACAGCAGTTGGCCTGACAATTGGACACCTGTTATGTAGTGGAGAAATAAAATCTTTAGATGATACTGCTTCTAAATATTCACAATCATTAAATAACAGTATTTACAAAGACATAACCATTCGAAATTTATTAAGAATGTCTAGTGGTATTAATAAGAACCGAGATAATGAAAAAAAATTTAATCACATGATGATGAATCGACAAGATAATGGAAGTAATGATTTAGTAAAAGTAATTCAAAAAATTAAGACAAAATTTTCTGAACAAGGAAAGATGAGTAGATATCATTCTCTTGATATAACAGCTACTTCAATATTAATTACTGAGATAACACAAAAATCTCTAGCACAGGTATTTTTTGAGAATGTTTTTCCAAAAACCAAACCTGAGGGTGCTTTATATTGGCTTGAAGACAAAAACAAAATGTCATTAGGGATGGCTGGTATGTTTCTCAAAACTAGAGATTGGGCAAACATGGCCAACTATATGATCAATGAAATTAAATCAAAATCTTGTATGGGCAATTATCTCCTAGATGGTGTTAAAAATGCATTACCAACTAGTACAAGAAAATATCAAAAATATGGTTACTATTTTTGGGTTTCTCAAATTTCAGGTAAGCCAGTTATTGTTTTGACTGGAAAATTTGGACAATTTGCTGTCCCAAACCATTATAATAATAGTGTCATTGCTCTTCTATCAGCCACTTCAAATTTTAAATATAAAGGAAAAAAAATTATACAAGAAATAATTCCAGAAGCCACAATGCAACTTGGAAAGTTCTAAGTTTCACCTTGGCTTCCCTTCCTCTTCGCTTTTATATTTTATCCAAGATAATTTAATCGAAAAGTACGATTGATTTTATTTGTTCAAACATATTCAATTTAATAAAAATATATTATAATATCAGCATATTTTAGTTTTTAAAATGGAACATTAATATGATTTTACGTTGGTTAATTATATGTTTTTCCTTAACTTTATTTTCTCAAAAGAATAATTTAGCAAAAGCATGTTCATTTAATTGTGGAAGCTCCCATGTAATTCAGCAAAAAGACCCAGATGGGCCAGCCGTTAAATATGGAAATAGCTATTTTACTGTTGAAATTCCAGAAAAAGAAAGACCTAATGATGCAACAATTTCATTATATGAAGATGGTAGAAGGGGATTTTTTATTACTCTAAAAAGCGGTGGAAACATGTATTCTATAAAGCCGAAAGGAAATTCTGAAACATTTAAAATTTCTAAAAATCCACAAAGTACAATTTTAGACAAACAGTTATCTAAAGGGTATATTCTTAGTTATTTGTATTATGACAATGGTACTATAAAATATAATGGAATACCAAAACCTGGTAGATTTAGACGTGATATTGATAACAAGACACTATTCTTTACTCATTCTACTGGTAAAAGTATAATTTCATATATTGTTGGCCATGCAATATGCAAGGGCTATATTCGCTCAAAAAATGAGCCTATTAATTGGCCATTAATGAGTAAGACATTATATAATAAACAACCTCTTATTAATTTATTAAATATGAATGCTGGTGACAGACATACTGTTAATAAAAGATCGAATCGAGTTATGGGTTCAAAAATACATCATCGTGATATGGACCACATTACCATAGCTAAATTACTTCAAGGTACAGAACGCAAAGGTAACAATATATTTTATAATAATGTACTTACAGATATTGTTGCTAGTTATGTAGCATTTCGAGCTGATAGTGATTACGATAAATTGCTAAAAATTGTTTTTCAAGACAAAATTAAGATTGAAAATGAAGTCCATTTTGAACTCCACAGAAATACCAGTTCTAAATCTGAAAAATTATATGGAACGCCACAAATACGTGCCTCATACTCATTTATGATAACTAGAGGAGATTTGCTTCGAGTAGCTATATCTATGATGAAGGATTATCAACAAAAAACTTGTGTTGGAAATTACTTAAGAGATATTCAAAAACAAGCAAAAAGTTGGCCTAAATATCGCCCTAGTAAAAAAAATGCATCCTTATATTTGCACAATTATGCAAAAAAATATGGTGGAAAATTTTATTTTAAGTTTCATAAAATGGAAGACCGGAATATTATGGCAACAGAAGGTTATAATGGCCAGAATATTATGATTGATATGGATAATTCAAAAATTGTAGTTACACAAAGTGCTGCAACTGCATGGGACCAAAGAACATACATTTTGAATGTTATCCGTTATGGAAAATTACCAAAATAACCAACTAGGAATACTTTTCCATCACTAATTTTTTTTAGACCAAGTTGTGGACTGAAAAACTATAATTACATAAAATACAAGTAAATCAGATGATTAAAATAGAATAACGAAGAGGTTTCCTCCGCTTATAGTTCTTTAGGCACTATGACAAGGCCAATAAATTGCCTGATTAAACACCTATTCCAAATCACTATGATACTGAAAATTAATTGAATTGGATTAAACTTTTAATTAATATTATCACATAGAATGTTTTCTAAACAATTCACTAAAACGACAAAAAAAAATTTTTGAAGGTTGAAGATTTTTAAATGAAAAAAATACTACTTATATCATTTTCTTTATTTTTTAGTTTTAACCAAATCAAATTAGTTCAGGCAAAATGTTCATTTAATTGCCCAAAATTTGTTAAAAATGAAGCATTAGTTTTATGGGACAAGTCATCGCATAATAGTAAATGGTGTACTCCAAATTTATCACCTTCAGTACAAAAGTATAGTAGTGTTGTAAAACGCTATAAATATCCTTATCCAGAAAATGGATTTGAAATTTTTTTAGTAGAAAATGCATATACTTTAAATTCCGCGATAAGTAATCCAAAGGAATTTGATTTCAAAAAATTTAAAGCCAAAATTCTTGAACTAGCTACATCAAATAGTTTTTCAAAGTTAGATTGGACTGGTAGAGGAGCTAGTCCTGCATTTGCTACAGCTATAGTTATAAAATCAGTAGCATACAGTTATGCATTAATTGATGAGTATGAAAAGTTTACAGAAAATGAAGCACAAAAAGTAAGAGACTGGGTCGTAGGTATAGAAAAAAATATTCATAAAAAAGCAAACTCTCTAGACCATGAAGTAGCAGTAGCAACTACACATATTCTTTGGGGAACTGCATCTAAAGACGATACATTCTTTAAAAAAGGTCAAAAAAGAATAATGTCTTTTTTGAATAAAACAAAGAAAAATGGAAAAATTGCAGATGATGTTAGGAATAATAACGAGATTATGCATCACTTAATTCAAGGTGCAGAAGTATTGGAACTAAATGGGATAAAAATTTATAGTAAGGTCTTCAATGATTTGACACTTCATGAAATTGTAGAGAGCCATGCTAAAAATGTACTTGATGTAGGAAATAAAAAAACTAAGACATCAGGTGATATGTACGACCCTGCAAGAAGTATAATGAGGTCTCAAGGTTACGGAACACACATAGCTTGGGTGCCTATATATCTTAAGAGATTTAAAAGTCATGAATCGAGTAATGCTGTTATTGAATTACGTCAAGCACTAAGAGAAAAGTATAGAGATAGAAAACCTTTTTTTGGTCAACAAATCGCAATTAATACAAGTTGTTATTATGGAGATGAAATTTAATCTAAGTTTTATATGTATTAGTTTTGCTTACGTTGATGTATTTTAGACTAAATTGTAAACTGAAAACTTATTAATCTATAAAATCTAATTAAATCAGATGATTAAGATGAAATAATGTGGAGGTTCCCTCCGCTATTAAGATAACTTCATTATGTCACCCAACTATATTCATAAAACTATGAACGAACTTGAAAAATTTAAGCATGATAGTAAACACATAATTCTTAATATAATTAATTTTCTTGAACAAAAATTTAGTTAGACCAACTTAATTTTCTGGTTTAATCTTTTTTTTAATCGTTTTTATATTAATTTTCATTAGACTTTAAATTTTAAAATGAAAATAGACCCTTTTAAAATTTCCTATCCCAAACAGAGAATTCTGGAAATCAAAAAAAAAGTTGAAATTTTTCCATGGCATGAAATGCCTAAAGAAGGTGGCTGGTCTTTTGGAACAAATATAAATTACATGAAGAATTTAGCTGATTATTGGACCAAGAAATATGATTGGGAATCTCAGGAGCTCAGATTAAATCAACTGCCTAATTATAAAACAAAAGTAGATGATATTGATATTCATTTCATATTAAAAAAATCTTCTTCCCCGAAGGCTATTCCATTAATTTTAATTCATGGATGACCAGGCTCAATAGTCGAATTTCTGGATATCATTGAACCACTTTGTGAACCAGAAAAATATGGGTATCATAACGAAATTTGTTTTGATGTTATTGCTCCCTCTATTCCTGGTTTTGCATTTTCTGGTAAACCTACCAATCCAATTGGACCAAGAAGAATTGCTGAGATTTTTGATAAACTTATGACAAAAAACCTTGGTTATAAAAGATATTTTGCTCAAGGAGGTGATTGGGGCAGTGCAATTTCTACATGGCTTGGTTTTGATTACTCAAAAAATTGTAAAGGTATCCATATTAACATGCTTCCAGCAAGACATATAGATAGGCCAAAAACAGAGGAAGAATAAAATTGGGATAGGCAATTCAACAAAGATTATGTATCTCAAAGCGGATATTTTGCTATACAAAGCACAAAACCTCAAACACTTAGTTACGCCATGATGGATAGCCCTGTAGGTGTAGCTGCTTGGATAGTAGAAAAATTTTACCATTGGTCTGATTTGAAAGATGGTAATCTAGATTCGACATATAAAAAAGATGATTTACTAACCAATATTATGATCTACATCCTAACTAAATCATTTAATACATCATCATGGATTTATTATGGCAGAGCAAAAGAAGGAGGACGAATACTCTCTGAGGAAGGTAGAAGAGTAGAGGTTCCAACTGGGTGTGCAGTTTATCCAAAAGAGTTTTTAACATGGCCTCCTAAGTCATATGTTGAAAAGCTTTTTAACCTAGTGCATTGGACTGAAATGAAAAAAGGGGGTCATTTTGCAGCTCTTGAGCAACCCTCTTCTCTAATAAAAGACATTCAAGACTTTTGCAAAAAAGTAGCTATATAAATTTATTTATCAATTGATTTATTTATTCGTCAATAACATAATAGCTTTTTTTATGACGATGGAGATATGAATGTTTTGTGTTGTTTGTAGTGTTAGATATTCAAATTCAAAATTAATGCACGTGGGACACCAATATATGGCAGATAATTTTGACCCCAAAACATTAAATGGACTTTTAGAGTTTAAATCTTTTCATTTAACTCCTGATAAGGGCTTGGGTATTTTTACTTTTGATAATCAATCAAACTTGAAAAAGCATTTAGCTGACATTAAAAATTTTAACAAAGATTACGAAGATAGATTTTCTTGTAAAATCACTGTAGACACGGGAATTATCAATCCTGATCTATACTACAAAGCGTAGAATAACATTCAGTATTATCAAGTTAATTCGTAATATTATTAAATAAAGCATTTTCTATTATTTAAAAATAAAGATTTACACACTTTATTAGTAAAACTTGAACCACTTTATAATTGCTCCAATATCTTATTTCATTAAATTAAATAGTTTTTTCTACTTTGATCACCTCAGTTCCGTACTCTCAAAAACATTGATAAAACTTATCCAATAATAAAGTTGGATATCTATAAATAAGACTTTAATACCTTTGAGTGAACGATTGAATAAATTATTAGATTTTTTTTATATTTTTATATTAGCAATAATAAGTTTCTTGATAAGATTAATATTTAATTAAATTATTACAAATTTTAAGTGATAAATTTTATAATCTAAATTCAAAATAGAAAGAGTAAAAATGTATTATGAAACGAATAAAAATAATCACGGATTACCTTACAATCCTTTCAAAGCTCTCACAGTTCCCCGTCCAATTGGATGGATTAGTACAGTAAGTAAAAATGGTATAGGAAACCTTTCACCATATAGTTATTTCAATGGTCTTTCTTATGATCCTCCATTTGTAATGTTCTCAGCTGGTAATCGCGCAGATGGAAGTAAAAAAGATAGTGTTTTAAATGCTGAAGAGACAGGTGAATTTGTAGTCAACATGAGTACATGGGACACACGCCACCAAATGAATGATACAAGTTGGATAATGGAACCAGATACAGATGAATTAGAAGAAACTGGTTTAACAGCCATTGATTCATTCAATGTAAAACCAAAAAGAGTTTCAGAATCTCCTGTGCATTTCGAGTGTAAATATCACAAAACAATTGAACTTCCGGGAAAAGGAGGTTTGCATAACGTTGTATTTGGACAAGTTATTGGTATTCATATCAAAGATGAATTTATAACTGATGATGGAATAGTCGACACGCTAAAAATGAAGGTTATCGCTAGATTAGGTTACAATGACTACACTTTAGTGGAGAAAACTTTCTCAATTATTGACTTCAAAGACAAAGGTAAAATGACAAAAAGTTGGAGATAATAATGAAGTTATGAGGCACTAATATGTTTAATCATATATAAGAAAGATAAATTATATTACTTAATGTGTTTGTCAATGTTTGTAAAACAAACTGCTTATACAGCAATTAGAAAAACTACTAAACGAGATGAAAAGTGGGTAGTTTATATTGAAATCAAAGATTGAACTTAATGAAATAGAAACAAATTAGTTTGCAAACTAAACTATAAATATAACGATTGAAATTCTATAAAACTTTAGTAAATCAGATTTTCAAAATTGAATAATAAGTAGGTTATCTCAATAAATATATGAACGGTTTCTCCTTAGGACATATTGTAATTTAAAATATTGTGGCTAATTTAGAAAAAAACTTAAGGCATGAAATATCTAATATTCTTAACTTGTTTATTAAACAAAATTGCTATAATTATTTACATAATTTTAAGGAGATTTAATTATATGGAAATGCGTAGAGGTGGCCGTCTAATTGATAGACCTGAATTTAAAACCAAACCACAACCTATTACATTTTTAGGTAAAGACAAAGTGTTAAAAGCTATTGAAGTTATGGCTGAAAAAAATTATGGTTCAGTAGTCATAGTTGATAGCAAAGATAAAGTTGTTGGTATTGTAACTGAAAGAGATATTGTAAAAAAACTCGTTAATAACAACATGTCTCCTAAAACAACAAAATTGGAAGACATAATGACACCAAATCCAAGAGTTGCAAATGAGAATGATGATGTACTTGATTGGTTAAGAATAATGTCCAATGACAGATTCAGAAGGTTACCAGTAGTAGACTCAAATGGAAAAATTAAAGTGATTTTTACTCAGGGTGACTTTGTATCTTACACTTGGCCAGATTTGATTTATCAAGCATCTCAACTTGCAAAGGCATCTTTTATGAAAGGTTTTTCTTTTAATACTCTTTTAATAATGATGCTTGTGTACAGTATTGCTTTAATAGCAGCCATGAAGGCAATATTGTAGAATTACTCTAAGCTTTATATTCAATTAAATAATTTAAGTTGATCAATAAAGTTAAATATAAGCTTTTTTCATTAAAGATGTGATGATTTTATGAAATTATTTCATCAGTATTATTATCTACAATAACTGGATTTTCATAAAATTTGATGTCTGGCGATGAGTATCTTTCCGTTATCCATTTAACTCTGTCTTCATCGAACCATCTTTTTGCATTGTCCAGATTATCAAAGCAATAAACACCACCTGCTAAATTCTTTGAGGTATCACAGATATAGTTTTTTCTAATTAAACCCGGGGTGTCCTTGTATATCGGCGATGTTTCTAAAAACTTCTCTTTTAAAACTGAGTCAGTTAATTCACCATCTATCTTAAAAGTAACAATTGCAATTATCATCATAAATATCCTTAAAAAGTAATTTACACTATGACTTAGTAAACTCTTTTGAACTAAATTCGTGGACTACTATGCCTCGACTTCCTACTACTTTAGTTATAAATGTTTTAACCATGGGAATATAGTGTTTTTCTAACAAACTTTGACATGCAGCAAACGCTTTTTCGTCTCTATACTCAAATAATATTCCAACTCTATGAACACCTTCTTTATTCCATAGTTTAGTTAAAACTCTTCTTAACATTCCAGCCTTAGTAAATTCTTCTACAACTTTAGGTGTAAAAATTTCATTTTGTTTAGTAATATATTGTTCAAGTTCATGATCTGACATAAATTCTCTTGTAGTATAATTAATTAATTTTGAAGACGTCATAAAATTTCCTATTTAAAATTTAGTGTAATTAAATTTAGAGTATTTTAACGTCAAATAATTGTAAACAATCAATGTGAATGAATAGCTAAGTTATGCAGTTGAACTAATATTATAAACTAGTCTAAAATAACATCCGAAATAGCATACATTTTCCATCCATCATGTGTTTTGGTAAAAGCATAAAAAGCAGTATATTTTTCTATTGCAGTTTTATCTTTTCTTATTCTAGTGCCACTGCTAATAACATGCCCTTTCGTAGAATTTGAACCATGTACATATGTTTCAGTAACAACTGTAGTATCCCACTGTTTATTTTCCATCATCTCGTTTGGCGTAACTGGGAAAGTATCTAATAATTTGCATTCTCCATCTGCTATGTACGTAATTGGAAATTTTACAAATGAATTAATACCATTTATATTATTATCTAAAAAATATGCTAAATATTGTTCATACGATTTAAGTAATTCTTTTTCATTACTCTCACTCATCTGATGGGACCCATTCTGGCAAGGGGTCTCCACCAGTATAATGATTATGTGCTGGTGTCTCTCTGAACAAACAATACACATCTTCCTTAGAAACATTTAGTGTTTCTTTAAGAACCTCAGATATACCATCAACAAGTGCTTTTTTTCTTCTCGCATCTCGCCCTGGTCTTAAATCAACATCTATAACTGGAAGACCATCACCAATAAAACCAAATGATTCTCTAATTGAAACATAGTCATACTTAACTTCTTTAGGCGCTAACGTTTTTAAAACAACTTCTCTTACTCTAGTATGTATTTCCTTTTTAATGTTTGATGAAATTCCCTCAGGAACATCTATTCTTATTAATGGCATTACAACTCCTTTAATACATTTTTTTTGATTATCATACCTATTAGATTAAACCTAAGAAACTAAAATTCTGTTATAAAATAATCAATTATATTAAGTATTATTAAGTTAGAGACTTATTTAAAATCTCTAACTTGTTTAAAGTGTATTTAAAGGATTTTAATAATGTTCCTCATGTTAACTTTTGCAAAAGTCATGAGTTCTTTATATGAACTGTGAACTAATAACTCATCATATGTTTTTTCTATTGCTTCCATGGATGGATACCCTACTCCTAGCAAGTAATTACCAACATTAGAGCCAGTAAGTAGATTACCAAATCTTAATGTTAATGCGCCGTTATTTTTAAAACAAGAAGCAGTATCGTTTATACAATTTAGAAATTTATCTTTATCTGACATTGCGGCCTCTGCTCTTGTAATAACAATATACTTTGGATGCTCAGAGCTTTGTTCAAATTTTGTTGGTAAAGAGGTTGCAATATTTCTTAAATAGATATTGGCCTTTCCACTTTCCATAATTTCTTTAAATACAGAAGAATTTGATTGAATTTCAAGGGCTTTTTGATAGCCAGTCAAGTTGTCATAAAATTGAATAAAAATTAAACTTCCCGCATGGTCACCTGTACCAATTGAACCAAAACGTGTTCCTTTTGCACCAGCGTTGTCAATTAAGTCTTTTGAATAGGAAGACATTAATTTAGCCATAGTTTCTCTGTAACTAAAATCCACTGAAGCAACTGTTAATATAACATAATTTGTATTACTCATTTTAAT
>CACJFI010000032.1 GCA_902592615.1 uncultured SAR116 cluster alpha proteobacterium
TCGCCGGTGCAGGGCTGCTTAAAGGTTTTCCAGCAATACATGCTGCTGACGCCCCGGTCATTAGGTATCTAGGAACAGCTGTAAATATGGGTGATGCAGTTCAAAAAAGATTATTTGATGATACTGGAATTAAAGTTAAATTTATTGTTAAAACAACTGATGAAGTTGTAAAGACAATTTTTACACAACCAAATAGTTTCGATATTGTTGATTCTGAATATTTTAGTATGCCTAAGTTGGTACCTTCTGGAAATTTATTAGGTATGGATACCAAAAGAATTAAAGAATGGGACAACGTAACTTCTGCTTTTACCAAAGGTGAAGTTGCAGGAAAGAAAATTGGAGATCAAGGAACAGCACCAAAAAAGGTTATGTACCTAAAAGGTGCCAAATCAAAAGAATTCGCCTCAGAGCCAACTCAATATGTAACATTAATCCCTACTGTTTATAACGCTGATACATTAGGTATAAGACCTGATTTGATTAAAAGGCCAATTAGTAGTTGGGCTGAACTGTTAAATCCAGAATTTAAAGGAAAAGCTTCAATCTTGAATATACCATCAATTGGTATAATGGATGCTGCCATGGTAGTAGAAGCTATGGGTGAGTATAAGTATCCTGATAAAGGAAACATGACTAAAGAAGAAATTGATTTAACAATGAAAATCTTCACAGAAGCAAAGAAAGCAGGTCAATTTAGAGCTTTCTGGAGTGATTTTAACGAAAGTGTGAATCTAATGGCTTCTGGTGAAGTGGTAATACAATCAATGTGGTCACCAGCAATTACTGCAGTTAGAACAAAAGGTATTCCTTGTGTCTATCAACCCCTTAAAGAGGGTTACAGAGCATGGGCAGCAGGTTTTGGATTACCTTCTACTACAAAAGGAAGACAAGCTGATATTTGCTACGAATTTATAAATTGGTATTTATCTGGTTGGGTTGGTGCTTATTTAAATCGTCAAGGTTACTATTCAGCTGTTATTCCAACTGCAAAGAAGTATATGGAAGCTTATGAGTGGGATTATTGGATGATGGGTAAACCTGCAACGGCTGACATTATGAGTCCAGAAGGTAAAAAATTAGCTTCTAAAGGTGAAGTAAGAGATGGCGGATCTTACGAAGCAAGAATGGGCGGTGTCGCATGCTGGAATGCTACCATGGACGAAAATAAATACATGGTTAGAAAATGGAATGAGATGATCGCATCCTAAAAAAATATTCAAAAATAGGGTAACTAATGTTACCCTATTTTTTTTAATCGATTAAATATAAGTATGATGAAATTCTTAAAGCTAAAACCTACTGTTGGTTTACTATCTATACCTTATAGTTTAATATTTATATTTTTCTTCTTCATCCCTCTAACATTAACCTTCATTATAAGTTTTTGGGATTATAATGAATACTCAATAATACCTGATTTTATTTTTGAAAATTATGCATATATATTTAAAGATTGCTTAAACTTTGAAAAAGATATTTGTGTTACTTTTAAAACATATTTATCAACCTTTATGTTTTGTTTTATTACTTGGTTTTTCACATTAATTATTGGTTTTTTTGTAGCTTATTTTCTTGCTTTTTACGTAAATTCAATTACTTGGCAGATTGTATTATTTTTACTTTGTACAATTCCGTTTTGGACCTCAAATGTCATTAGAATGATTTCATGGATACCTCTTTTGGGTAGGAACGGACTTGTAAATGATTTCTTACTTTCAACTGGTTTGGCTGATGAACCACAAGAGTGGCTTTTATATTCTGGCTTTTCAATTGTTTTAGCATTTGTACATTTATATACACTATTTATGATAGTCCCAATTTTTAATTCTATGATGAGAATTGATAAATCAATTATTGAAGCAGCATATGACAATGGCGCGAATGGGCTACAAATATTATGGAATGTCATTATACCATTATGTAAACCTGGAATTGTAATTGGATCTATTTTTGTCATTACAGTTGTTATGGGTGATTTCATTACAATAGGTATAATGGGTGGACAACAAATTCCATCTATCGGTAAAATAATTTACGTAGAAATGAGTTATCTTCAATTACCTGCTGCTGCAGCAAATGCAGTAATTTTACTAGCATTAACACTTTTGATTATATGGATAATGACTAAAATGATTGACATTCGAAAAGAGCTTTAAAATGTTGAATAAAAAAAATAAAACTTATTATGTTTGTGTTTTCTTTTTTTGTTTATTTGTTTTATTTCTATATGGTCCAACATTCACAATTGTTCTTTTAAGTTTTCAGGGACCTGATGGAGGTTTAACCTTCCCTCTTAATGGAGTTTCAACATATTGGTTCGAAGAGTTATGGCGAGGCGGTTCTGTTGTAGATATCGGTTCAGCATTTAAGAGATCAATAATTTTAGGTGTAATTGTCATGGTCTTAACAGTTCTTTTATCTGTTAGTGCAGGGCTAGCATTTAGGAAAAAATTTTGGGGATCTGATACTCTTTTTTTTGCAACAGTAGCAAGTTTAATTGTACCATCAATCGTATTATCGCTTGGAGTAGCTCTTCAATTTAGATTGCTTGATGATTTTACTAAATGGCTTGGTTCAACTTTTGATATAAATTATATCAATGAATTTTTTCAAACTACTTTAGGAATGTTTACGAGTGGGTTAGGTGCACAATTGACATGGACGCTTCCTTTTGGATTACTAATCATGTTTGCAGTTTTTAATAGATTTGACAAATCTTATGAAGAAGCAGCAAGAGACCTTGGCGCAACTCCTTGGAAAACTTTTAAAGAGGTTGTTTTTCCACTTATAGCTCCTAGTATAATTGGTATTGCGTTGTTTGGATTTACTTTATCATATGATGAACTAGCGAGATCATCTCAAGTTATGGGTGCTGGAAACACACTTCCATTAGAGTTAAAAGGTCTAACCACAACAGTTACAACGCCTGTAATATATGCATTAGGTACTGTAACTACTTTTGTCTCATTTAGCGTAATTGGAATTTCCATAGCTTGTTATATTTGGCTTAAGAGAAAAAGAGGATAATTATTTTGAAAAGAAAAATTTGTATAATTAATCCTAATACTACTAAAGCAATGACGCAAAAAATAGATTTAACTGCAAAGAAGTTTGCTAGCGCAGAAACTGAGATCGTTTCCGTTGAACCAAACGTTGGTCCTGAAAGTATTGAGGGATTTTATGATGAAGCCTTTTGTATACCCGGCTTGGTAGAAGAAATAGAAAAACATAGTGATGCTGATTCATATATTATTGCTTGTTTTGATGATACAGGTTTAGAAGTAATTAGATCAATTACAGAAAAACCAGTGATAGGAATAGGAGAAGCCGCGTATCATATTGCAACTATGGTAGCAGGTAATTTCACAGTGATAACAACATTATCTAGATCTATAAGACCACTGACTCATAATTTAAAAAAATATGGTCTTTTTGAAAATTGTGTCAAAGTTACAGCTATTGAAGTTCCAGTTTTAGATTTAGAAAATATTTCTAAAGAAAACTTAGATAAATTAAATAAAGGAATTCAAGATACCAAAAAAAATGATGATGCAGAGGCGATAATTTTAGGATGCGCTGGCATGGCTGACTTAGCTAAAAACTTAGAAACAAAACATAAATTACCTGTTATCGAGGGTGTTTCTTCAGCTGTTGTGTTAGCTGAAAGTTTAGTTAATTTAAAAATTAAAACCAGTAAGGTTGGATCTTATGCATTACCAAGAAATAAAGAATATATGGGTTATTTGAATAAATTCAAACCTTAGAGAAAGATATAATGAAAGTAGAAGTTATAAATCACCCTCTTATTAATCTTTACATGACAATATTAAGGTCAAAAGATACACAAAGTACTAAGTTTAGATCTTTAGCACGAAAAATATCTTCTCTTATGGCTTTTGAAATTTTTAAGGATTTGAGAGTTTTACCAAAAACTATTGAAACTCCTCTAGAAAAATATAATGGTGTAAAATTAAGTGATCCAAAACCTTGTGTAATATCAATTTTGAGGGCTGGATTAATAATGAGCGAAGGTATTACAGATATATTTGACGTGGTATCTATTGGTCATATAGGCATGTATAGGGACGAACAAACACTTAAACCAATAAATTATGTAAGAAAACTTCCTTCTGATTTGAAAAATAGACAATGTTATTTATGTGATCCAATGCTTGCAACTGGTGGAAGCGCAGTATCTGCTATTAAAACACTCAAAGATCACTTTGCCACAGATATTAAATTAATTTGTCTTCTAGCATCTGATCCAGGCATAAAAAAGGTTCAGGATAGCTTTCCAGAAGTTGAGATTATATGCGCTCAAAAAGATAACAAACTTAACGAAAATGGTTTTATTTTACCTGGGCTTGGAGATGCTGGAGATAGAATCTTTGAAACTTGAAAAAATTATTTTATAGCTTTTTCAAATCTATCTAATTCTGGGACATTTAACTTTTCTGCAGTGCTTTTAATGTTTTCCCATACTAATGGTGCTACAGGAAGACCATTTTTAAACCTATCTTTGTTTGTACTAATTTCTTTATCACCTGGAATTAATACTTGGTCTACATTTTTTGCAGGTGGTGAGGATCTCACAAAGTCTGAATAAAGTTTTACTTCATTCTTAAAGTAGTTTAAGTCAACAAAATTCTTAATAGATATGTATACTGACAACATTCCATTTTGAATATTCTCTTTATCTTTATCAACGCCTCCATTAACACCTGAACCAGTTAGAGCTCCTCCTAAAATTTCCATCATAAAATTAATTCCTGATCCTTTATGTAAACCAAAAGCAGTAATTGCACCTGTTCCTTTATTTGGGTCTGGCACCTCACTGTCAGATATCTTTCCATACATTACTTCTGGATTTACTGTTAAATTTCCTAAACTGTCAATCAATGCACCGTGAGGTAGTTTCTTACCACCTTTTTGAGCCACCATGACTTTTCCTTCTGCAACAGTTGAAGTTGCCATATCCAAAATTATATGATTTTTATTTTCACCAGGAACTCCAATTGCCAAAGGAGAAGTGCTGCCTCTGCGATCACTGCCACCAAATGGAGCAACTAATAGACTTCCTCTTACATTTACAAAATGAAAGGAAACTAAACCAACATCTGCTGCCCTTTCAGCCCAATCTCCTATTCTTCCCAAATGACCTGAATTTCTTAAGCCAACAACAGAACAACCATGTTTTTTAGCTCTTTCTATACCTTCATCAACTGCGCATTCACCAGCTATTTGTCCAAATCCTTGTTTTGCATCCAAACACGCCATGGCACCAGCATCTACAACAAGTTCCGGTTTCATGTTTGGATACAGCCAGCCTCTTTCCATCCATTCTACATATCTTGGAACTCTAGCAATCCCATGACTATCATGTCCTTTTAGATTAGATCCACATAATCTTTCAGCAATAGTCTTAGCTTCATAGTGGTTACAAGATTTAGCTTGAAAAATTTCTGTAATTAGTTCAATTGCATAATTTACATCTATTCGAATTTCAGCACTATTACTTTTTTCTGACAATTATATCCCCTTTTACAATGCAATTTATTTATCCCTTTTTTATATCACTAACATATGAATTGATCTATGTAATTTTCTCTCTCAGTAAAAACTAATATACATTGTATGTTTTATGCTCATATTTATTTAAGCAAACACATGCACATAACTGAAAACCTTACCCATGAATTAGCTATATAAAATAGCTAGAGTTTTTAAATAATTGTTAAAATTGAAATTTATTTATATAAAAAATTAAAGTAGTGTTAATTTTTAAATTTTCTGTATGGAGATAAAATTGATTAAAGGTTTAATTGCACCAATCTTAACACCTTTTGACAACGAACTAAAACTAGATCAAAAAATGTATAATGACCTCGCCAAAGATCTTATGAAAAATGGTTGTTCAGGACTTGCCCCTTTTGGAACTACTGGTGAAGCTTTATCAGTTAGCAACAAAGAAAGAATGTTGGCAATTGAAGGTTTGGTTAAGTCTGGGATTGACCCAAAAACCTTAATCCCAGGAACAGGTTTATGCAATTTACCAGATACTATTGAAATCACTAAGCATGCAACTGATTTGGGATGCCTAGGTGTAATGACATTACCCCCATTTTATTTTAAAGGAATGAGTGACGAAGGACTATATGAATATTTTGAAAAACTAATTGATGGTGTTAATGACCATAGACTCAATATATATTTATATCATATTCCACAGGTAAGTGGTGTTGGTTTATCCATAGAACTAGTTAAAAAATTGAAAGAAGCTTACCCAGAATTCATAATAGGGATTAAAGATAGTTCTGGCGTTTGGGAAAACACAGAGGCCCTCCTAAACATAAAAGACTTAGTAGTTTATCCTGGTGCAGAACTTCCTGTAATTGAAGCCATTAAATTAGGTGCACCTGGTTGTATTTCAGCAACTGCTAACTTAAATAGTAAAGATATTTCGAAGGTAATAGATCTATGTCACTCAGGAAAATGGGTAGAAGCTGAAGAACTACAGAAAAAGGTTAAATCAGTTAGATTATTATTTCAGGATTATGCACCAATACCCGCCCAAAAATCATTATTGGCCTTACAAACCAAAAACTCTTTATGGAACAATTTAAGGCCACCTTTCAAACCTATCTCTGAAAATAAAACAAGCGAGTTAGCAAATAAATTAAGAGATAATTATGGATTTACATTTTAAGAAACAAGATGAAAGTTAAAGATTTAAAATTACCCCTCAAAGGGAGTTGTCATTGCGGTGTAATTCAATTTAAAGTGAACATAAGTTTAAAAGATCTTCGTAGATGTAATTGTTCTATTTGTTCTAGAAAGGGATTTGTAATGGGCTGTGCTCCTGTAAATATGCTTAAAATCGTCTCTGGTAAAAAATATTTATCAACTTACAAATGGAATACTAATGTAGCTGAACATTATTTTTGTAAAATCTGTGGAATAAATACTCATCAAAAAAGACGATCAAATCCTAGTGAATATGGTTATAATATAGCTTGCATTGAAGGTTTTGATATGTCTTGGATTGAAAATGCTCCTTTTGTGGATAATACAAAAATGAGCTTGGTAGAATCAAATAAGCATAAGATTAAAAAATAAAATTAAAGATTTTGTTTTATAATTTTATGTAGAAATCCAGCAAAAATTATTACCATAAAAACTCTCAACATATGATGTGGACTTATAAATGACATATCTGCTCCTACAGATAGAGCTAAGATATTCATTTCGGATTGTCCTCCGGGTGAGAATGCTAGTAAAATTGATAATGGATCATATCCAATATTTATTAAAATAAAGTAAATAATCAGTAGAGGGATAATAGCTATTAAAGTTGTTATCAGTCCAGCTAATACAGGGCCTGATATTTCTTTTAAAGTAATATTTTTGAAAAGACATCCAAGAGCTGAACCCAATAGAATTTGGACAGCAATAACAATTACATACATTGGCATTGCCTCAACGATTTCAAAAATATGGATTAATGCTGAAAAAATCATTGGTCCAATTATTGTTGGTCCTGGGATTTTCAACTTAACAGCAAAATACCACCCTAAATAAGATATGATAAAAACAAATGGAAGTTGCTCCCAATTATGAAATAAATCAGGATTTGGCAACGTATTAACACTTAGCTGTGGAACAGACATAATTAATAAGGAAGCTAAAAAGACAACAACTACAATTCTAGTAGCATGTATTAAAACTAAAGTTCTAGGATTTGATCCAATCTCTTGACCAAGAATAACCATTTCATTCAAACCACCAGGAAAAGAACCATAAATTGAGGTTAGCTTGTCCATTTTCATAATTTTTTTTAAATAGAAATAAGTTGTAGAACCCATTAAGACTACAAAAAATGGAACAAATAATAATGAAATTCCAATTTCATCAACTCTGTCAATTATTTCTGGTCCAAAATTAGCTCCAATTGTACAGCCGAGTAATGCTCTACAAACAGGTCTTGGTTTTTTCCCTATAATTACTCCTTTACCAATTGCCGCAAAAAATCCGCACCCTATCAATGGTCCCAACATCCATGGTAGAGGAAGGCCTATATAATACGCAAAAAATCCACTTGCTATTGCTAACAGTAAACTCCAAGTATATCGCCATTTTTCAGGCCACCACCCAAATAAAAATTCAACTAGTTTTGATCTGTTAGTGATCATTTAAATTTTCTGGAATATAAATATTTCCATCCATTATTTTTCTAGATGTCCGATAGATACCGCAAGAAACTATGAAATCATTTTTATTATCTTTATTAGATAAGCTTGTTTCAACAAAACAATCTATTGAACCCAAAGGATGCTCTACAGAAACTTTATTTTCTTTTTTCACCTCAATTTGAGAAATTTGAGAGGCAATTGTATCAGAAATCAGACAGGCAGATGCAATGCAATTCGTACCTGTAGCAGCATGTGTCTCGTGACAGGTATTTGGAGTAAAATATCTAGACGTAATAGTTCCGCCATATAGCGGCTTTGATAAAAGAGCAAATTTTGGTATTACCTTTCCACTTACATCTCCCAATCCCATTTGCGCACCCGCAATAACTCTAATCTCTTCAATCTTGTTTAGTAATTCCAAATTGTTGTTAAGCTCGTTGCTTGTTTCATTTCCAATTATGCCAAAGTCAGAGGCTTTAGCCATGACCATAGGCATTGAAATATCAAGACATGTAACTTCTATACCATTAACTGTTATTAAAGGTGTGGCTGTAGGTAACATTTTTCCTGTAGCTCCACCTACTATGTTTTTAAATTTTAATAAAATTGGAGCACCCTTCCCTGGAACTCCGTCAATTTCAAAATCTCCCATATATTTTAATTTTTTATTAGGTGTAGGCACTACAGCTTCAATAATAGAACCTGTATTTACTGATCTAATATTAATTTTAGTTTCATTTTCTTCAGCATCAATGAAGCCTTTTTCGATTGAAAAAGGGCCTACTGCAGAGAGCATGTTACCGCAGGTCGGTCCATAGTCTACTTTTGCTTTGTCTACTATTACTTGTGCAAATAAGTAGTCTATATCTACATTCTTTTGTTTACTTTTTGAAATTATACAAACTTTACTTGTCACTGATGTTGCTCCGCCAATTCCATTTATTTGTCTGAGGTCTGGAGACCCCATGGCTGCAAGTAAATATTTATCTAATTTAAACTTATCTTTGGGTAGATCATTCTGATTAAAAAGCAAACCTTTTGAAGTTCCACCTCTCATATAAACTGCTGGTATAGATATTTGATCAGACATGTTTTTAAATCAAGTTGTTTAATATATTTATCAAGTTATCTGTAGTTTTGGTAGTTGAAGCTTTACCACCGAGGTCTCTAGTCAAGTTTTCTTTATGTTTCAGTAATTCCAATACAGATTTATTTATTAAATTAGAAGCTAAAATTAGTTTGTCGAGTTTTCTTTTCTTCCCAAGCCAATCAAATAACATGGCTGAAGATAAAATTAGTGAAATTGGATTTGCAATATTTTTTTTTGCAATATCAGGAGCAGCTCCATGTTGTGCTTGAGCCATAGCGTATTTCTTACCAGCATTTAATGATCCAGCAAGACCTAAAGAACCAGATAATTCGGTTGCTAAATCTGATAAGATATCTCCAAACATATTAGTTGTTAAAATAACATCAAACTGCTCAGGTTTCCTTACAAGATGAGCAGCACATGCATCTACCAGCATCTCTTCGTAATCAACATCAGGATACTTTGATGATATATGCCTACAAGCATCAAGGAAAATGCCATCAGTAATTTTCATAACATTTGCTTTATGAATAACATGAACCTTTGATATGTTTTTATTAACAAATCTTGATTGGGCTATTTCAAATGCTGACTCTGCGATTTTTAAAGATGCTTCTTTTGTAATTTTTCTTAATGATAATCCTATGCCTGGAACAGGACTAAACTCCCCATTGCCGTCATACATATTTCTATCTGCATAAAATCCTTCTGTATTCTCACGTACGATTACTAAATCCATATTTTGTGATAATGATTTAACATTAATGTATTTTTTTGCTGGTCTAATATTAGAATATAAGTCTAATTCAATTCTAAATTTAGCTGAAGGATTAATCCCACCACGAGTAACTGAGGGATAATCATTATGGTCAACGGGACCTAGTATTATACCATCTGCTTCTTTTGATTTTAGTAATAAGTCATCTGTAAAAGTTACACCCTTTTGCTTTAAAAGTTCAAAACCTAAAATTTCTTTTTTTAAATTTATATTTAACTTTAATTTTGCATTTAAAAATTCAATAATCGCTATGGTTGAACTCATTATTTCTGGTCCAATACCATC
>CACJFI010000033.1 GCA_902592615.1 uncultured SAR116 cluster alpha proteobacterium
CACAATACTTAGAGGTTGGAATTGGTAAAGATGCTGAAGTTTTTACTAAAGCTCAGACTTTATCATCAGTTGGTTTTGGATCAGAAGTAGGTCTAAATCCCATTTCAAATTGGAATAATCCTGAACCAGAAATCGTTTTAGCGGTTAACAGCAAAGGCATAATCAAAGGAGCTACTCTTGGTAACGATGTTAACTTAAGAGATGTTGAAGGGCGTTCGGCTCTTCTTTTGGGCAAAGCTAAAGACAATAACGCCTCTTGTTCAATTGGGCCCTTTATAAGAATTTTTGATGATACTTATTCACTAGATGATATGAAATCAGCTCATATTACATTAAAAGTTGAAGGCGAAGAAGGATATATATTAAATGGTTCAAGCTCTATGTCAGAAATAAGCAGGGATCCAGAAGATTTGGTAAATCAAACAATTGGAAGACATCATCAATATCCAGATGGTTTTATGTTATTTTTAGGAACCTTATTTGCCCCAACTGAAGATAGAGACGTCGTAGGTGAGGGATTTACTCATAAAATTGGTGATAAGGTAACTATTTCAGAGCCTAATTTGGGCGAACTAGTAAATTATGTGAATTTATCCACAGCTTGTCCACAGTGGGAGTTTGGCATATCTTCAATGATTAAAAATTTAAGTCAAAGAGGTTTGATATAAATTAAATTTTAGGAATTCATTATGAAAGAAGTATTAAAAGGATCCTTAGAGGGCATAAAGGTAATAGATTTTTCAACTCTCTTACCTGGACCACTTGCAAGCTTGTTCTTATCAGAAACAGGAGCAGAGGTAATTAAGGTTGAAAAACCTGGTGTTGGTGATGAAATAAGATTGTCTAATCCTCAATGGGGTGAACAAAGTGTATCTTTTTCTTTGCTTAATAGAGGTAAAAAAAGTTTATCACTGGATTTAAAAGATCCTAAAAATCTTAAAATCTTGATGCCAATTTTAAAAGAAGCTGACATTATAATTGAACAATTCAGGCCCGGCGTAATGAAAAGACTTGGATTAGATTACGAAAGTATAAAAAAAATTAACCAAGACATAATTTACGTTTCTATCACAGGTTATGGTCAATATGGACCAAAAAGTATGGTTGCTGGCCATGATCTTAACTATATAGGTAATGCAGGTCTTCTGAGTATAAGCATGGGTCGAGAAAATGATACTGTTGTACCGCCAGCACTTGTAGCAGATATAGCGGGTGGATCTTATCCGGCTGTAATTAATATCTTATTAGCATTAAGAAAAAGGGACTTAAATAAAGAAGGCTCATATATAGATTTATCTATGACAGAAAATCTTTTTCCTTTTATGTTTTGGGGCTTAGGTTCTGGCTTTGCCCATAATAAATGGCCAGGCAATAGTGATGGAGTTTTATCAGGAGGTTCTCCTAGATATAATATCTACAAAACAAGTGATGGAAGTTATGTAGCTGCAGCGCCTTTAGAGGATAGATTTTGGAATAAGTTTTGTAAGGCAATAGAACTCCCAAAAAAATTTGTTAAAATGCAGAATGATCAAGAAAAGGTCACTCAAGAAATTAGAAAAATTATTGGACAAAAAGAAAAAAATTACTGGCTTGATGTATTTAATAAAGCAGATTGTTGCTGCTCAATTGTTAAATCAATTGAAGAAGCAATCAATGACAACCACTTTAAAGTTAGAAAGATTTTTGAAAACAAAATCATAAATAATTTAGGTGAAGAAATTCCTGCTCTTCCTATACCTGTAGATATGCAATTTAGAAAAGACCAAAAAAGAGCTTCTGCTCCAAGTCTTGGAGATATTAATGATCAATTTTTCTAATTAAAAAATCATTAACTTGACGTTATTAATACATGTTGTCAAAATAGTTAAATAGCGAGTTGTAAGATTTAGCTCTCGGAGATTTATAATGAAAAGATTAAATAATTTAGAATCTTACTGGATGCCATTTACGGCTAATAGGGATTTCAAGAAAGATCCCAGAATGGTTGTTGCAGCTGATGGTATGTATTACAAAAGTGAAACCGGGCAAGATATTTTAGATAGTGCAGCTGGATTATGGTGTGTCAATGCAGGACATAATAGACCAGAAATAACATCTGCTATTTCTGAGCAAGCAGCAACTTTGGATTTTGCTCCAAGTTTTCAATATGGTCATCCAAAATCTTTTGAACTTGCAAGTCGTGTCGCTGATATATTTCCAAAAGGTTTAGACCATGTTTTTTTTACAAATTCTGGTTCTGAAGCTGTTGATAGTACTCTTAAAATAGCTTTAGCTTATCATCGTGCTAGAGGTAAAGGAACTAAGACAAGATTAATTGGTCGTGAAAGAGGCTACCATGGTGTCGGATTTGGTGGAATTTCAGTTGGTGGAATGCCAAGAAACAGACAATATTTTGGATCATTGCTAACGGGGGTAGATCATATTTCCCATACATTTCTTCCAGAAAAGAATAAATTTTCTAAAGGTTCACCTGAACATGGTGATTATTTGGCAGATACATTAGAAGACATTATTGCACTTCATGATGCATCCAACATTGCTTCTGTGATTGTAGAGCCTGTAGCAGGCTCTACTGGAGTTTTACCGCCTCCAAAAAATTATTTAAAAAGACTAAGAGAAATATGTGATAAACACGACATTTTATTAATTTTTGATGAAGTTATAACTGGTTTTGGGCGCCTTGGAAAGGCAACAGCTTCAGAGTATTTTGGAGTTACTCCTGATATTATTTCGTGTGCGAAGGCAATCACCAATGGAATTATTCCTATGGGTGCTGCTGTAGTGTCTAAGCAGATATATGATACCATGATGGACGAAGCAGATATGCCTATAGAACTTTTTCATGGATATACATATTCAGGACATCCTATTGCATCTGCCGCTGGTCTTGCTGCACTAGATATTTATAGAGATGAGGACTTGTTCAATAAGGCTGGTAAAACAGCTAAATATTTAGAGAATATCGTTCACCAGCTTAAAAATGATAAAAATGTAATTGATATAAGAAATTTAGGTTTAGTAGCTGCAATAGAAGTTGCTCCAAGGCCAGGAGCTGTAGGCGCTAGAGGATATGAAGCTATGAAAAAAGCTTGGCATAAGGGTTTAATGCTAAGAGTGACAGGAGATACACTTGCATTTTCTCCCCCTTTAATTGCAGAAAATCATGATATAGACAAAATTTTTGAAATTGTTCAGTCGGTCTTAAAAGAATTAGACTAAATTTTTCATGCTATTAATTGGCACCTTGATAAAGACATCTCCACTGTCTTCTGCGGGCGGTAGATTACCAGCTCTCATATTTACTTGAATTGATGGTATTATGAGTTTAGGCATATTTAATGTTTTGTCTCTTGCCTCTCTTACTCTAACAAACTCATCTTCACCAATTGAAGTCTTTACATGAATATTCTTTTTTTTCTGCTCACCCACCGTTGTAACCCACTCAACTTTTCGTGAAGTCGGTGGATAATCATGGCAAACAAAAATTAAGGTATCGTCTGGATAGTTCAATATTTTTTGAATCGATCTATAAAGTTCACGAGCGTCCCCACCAGGAAAATCAGCTCTGGCACTACCAAGATCTGGCATAAATAAGGTGTCTCCTACAAAAATAGAATTTCCTATCACATGTGCGGTACAAGCTGGTGTATGGCCTGGAGTATTGACTACTTTACATTTTATACTTCCAATTTTGTATTCATCCTTATCTTTAAATAATCTATCAAACTGACTACCATCCCTTTGAAATTCAGTCCCAGCATTAAATGTTTTACCAAAAATATTTTGTATATCGGAGATTTTTTCAGATATACCAATTTTACCACCTAGTTTTTTCTGGATATATGGTGATGCAGACAAGTGATCTGCGTGAACGTGTGTTTCGATAAGCCACTCAAGATCTAATTTCATCTTTTCAATAAAAGAAATAATTTTTTCTGCATTATGATAATCTATTGTACCTGATGAAAAATCAAAATCTAAAACACTATCTATTACGGCGCATTTTTTTGAGGTCATGTCATAAACGACATAACTGATAGTGGATGTTTCCTCATCAAAAAAACCTTTAATTTTGAAATTTTTATCTAATCTTGTCTCAATCATTTTTAAACCTTAAACTATTTGTGGAACTGGCCTTTTAGTAGCTTCATTTTTAATTAAAATTGACTCCAAACTTTTTGCAATCTCAGATAAATCTATATCTTTTCCAGCGGGCGCAATTAATTGAATTCCGAAGGGCATTTGTTGATGATCTAATCCACATGGCAATGCCCAAACACAAGGGATTGCCATTGTGGTTGCATAGCTAAGTGATAACCACCTCATATAAGTTGGCATTTTCTCTCCATTAATTTCATCAACAAATAATTGTTCATGCGGATATGGAGAAACTGATGCAGCAGGACAAATCAGAACATCATATTCATTAAAAAAATTACGAAAGTTTCTGTAAATTTTTGTTTGCATCACATGAGCCCATGATACATCTGAAAGAGAGTATTTTAATCCTCTTTCAACATTATCAATTACATTTGGCCCCAACAGATCTCTAGAATTATCAAATCTTTCTTTATGTGATGCAACATAGTTAAATCCTCGTATAACTTCAAAGCAATTATGCACATCTAAAAAATCTGGTTCAGCTTGCTCTGACTTTTGAAAATTACTTTTAAAAGTACTTACCTTATCAAGAAAAATTGATTTAATCTCATTGTCTACTGGAGCACATCCAAGATCAACCGAGTATGCCATTTTTATATTTGATAGGTCTGCCCCAATCAATTCTTGAGGCATTGAAATACTGTCAAAACTTGAGAACGGATCTATTCTATTTAAATTTGCTTGAGCTTGTAATAGTAAATAAGTGTCCGACACACTTCTGCCCATTGGGCCTTGAACTGAAAAAGGGTTCAAACCTACAGCAGCTTCAGTTGCTGGCACCAAACCTGGAGAAGGTCTAAAACCATTAACACCACAAAATCCAGCAGGGGTCCTGAGGCTTCCTCCATAATCACTGCCATTAGCTAATGGCATCATATTACAGGCTAATGCTGCAGCGCTTCCACCAGAAGAGCCTGCAGGAGTTTTTGTTAGATCAAATGGATTAGAAGTAGCACCATAAACAAAATTTTTTGTATTACCACCTGCACCAAATTCTGGTGTGTTTGTCTTACAAAAAATTATTGCTCCTTCACTTCTTATATCCTCAACTATAGTGTCATCACTTTCAGGAATTCTATTTTCATAGATTTTAGACCCAGATGTTGAGCGGAGATTTTTCACAATATTTAAATCTTTTATGCCAACGGGTAACCCATGAAGTAAACCTAGTTTTGATCCAGACATTACGTCATCTTCAGCTTTTTTTGCCTGTTTTAAAACATCTGCATTATTAATTGCTACAACTGCATTTATAGAAGGGTTTAATTTTTCTATTTGCTCAATACAACTCTTTGTTAGTTCTAATGGTGAAAGTTTTTTGTTTCCAATTAACCTTCTTGCTTCAATAGCATCTAGATCACATGGCCTTGACATATTTTCTCCTTTTAATATCAAGAAGATCACATTTTATTTGACATACGTAAAGCTTGAATGAACAAAAAGGCTCAATAATACAATAAATTAATTGTTTATTGAGAATTACTATCAATTAGTGTAATAATTATCTTATGAATAATAAAGAAAAATTAAGGAAAGCTGGTCTAAGACCTACTAAACAGAGGATGATAATTGCAGACATCCTTTTAGATGGTATTAATAGGCATTTTACTGCTGAAATTCTACAGAACGAAATAAATTCTTCGGGTAATTCAATGTCTATAGCTACAATATATAATTGTCTTAAAAAATTTAGAAATTGTGGTCTTATTAAACAGATTGAATCTTCTAAAGACACCGCTATTTTTGATACAAATATAAATCAGCATCATCATTTTTTAGACGAAGAAACAGGTGAGTTAATTGATATTGAAAATGATGAAGTCAACTTACGCAAGCTTCCAGAAATTCCTCAAGGTTATCTTAATAACGGTGTTGAGGTATTAATAAAAATTAAGAAGCAAATTTGATTTTTTTACTTTAAAATCGTTCTAAACTACTTGACATAAATAAGCTCACTTCATATTTTTAAAGATATATATTTTAATAAGTTTCAGAAAGGATTCCTAATGGATGATATCGGCAAATGTCCAGTAATGCACGGTTCAGTCACAACAAACAGTGGTGCAAGCACAACTAATCGTGACTGGTGGCCTAACCAACTTAACCTAAGTATACTTCATCAAAACGATAAGAGGTCAAATCCAATGGGTTTGGATTTTGATTACAGAGAAGAATTCAAAAAACTTGATTATCACGCTTTAAAAAAAGATTTAAATGATTTGATGACAGATTCTCAGGAATGGTGGCCAGCTGATTATGGTCATTATGGTCCTTTCTTTATTAGAATGACATGGCATGCCGCTGGAACATACAGAACTAGTGATGGCCGTGGAGGTGGGGGAACTGGTGATCAAAGATTTGCCCCATTAAATAGCTGGCCTGACAATGGAAACCTTGATAAGGCGAGAAGGTTATTGTGGCCAATCAAGCAAAAATATGGAAATAAAATTAGTTGGGCTGATCTTTTTATTTTAACTGGAAATGTTGCCATTGAGTCTATGGGCGGAAAAACATTTGGTTTTAGTGGAGGACGAGCAGATATCTGGTCTCCACCCGAGGATATTTACTGGGGACAAGAAAACGAATGGTTAGAAAACAAAAGATATACAGGCGATCGTGAACTAGAAATGCCTCTTGGCGCGGTTCAGATGGGATTAATTTATGTTAATCCTCAAGGTCCAGACGGAAATCCTGATCCTTTAGCAAGTGCTAGGGATATTCGTGAGACATTTGCAAGAATGGCAATGAATGACGAAGAAACAGTTGCTCTGACTGCTGGTGGTCATACATTTGGAAAAGCACATGGCGCATCTGATCCAGATAAGTATGTTGGTGCTGAGCCAGAAGGTGCACCAATAGAACAAATGGGTTTTGGGTGGCAGAACTCTTATGGTACAGGATTTGGTAGCGACACTATAACAAGTGGAATTGAAGGTGCTTGGACAGCTAATCCTACAAAATGGGATAATGGTTATTTTGACTTGCTATTTGGATACGAGTGGGAATTAGTAAAAAGTCCTGCAGGAGCCTTTCAATGGCATCCAATAAATCCTAAAGAAGAAGACATGGCGCCAGATGCTCATGATGGGTCAAAAAAAGTTACAACAATGATGACAACTGCTGACATGGCCATGAGAGAAGATCCTGCTTACAAAGTTATTTCAAAGAGATTTCATGAAAATCCAGATCAATTCCAGGATGCATTTGCTAGAGCATGGTTTAAATTACTACATCGTGATATGGGACCAAAGACTCGTTATCTTGGACCTGAAGTTCCCGAAGAAGAGTTGATCTGGCAAGACCCAGTCCCTGCTGGGACTAAAAGCTATGATATCAGCGCAGTAAAATCTCTAATTTCAGATAGTGGATTGTCTACAAAGCAAATGGTTGAGACAGCATGGGCAAGTGCTTCTACTTTTAGAGGGACAGACATGCGTGGCGGAGCTAATGGTGCTCGTATTCGTCTTGAACCTCAAAGAAGTTGGGAGGTTAATAAACCAAACGAACTATCCAAAGTTCTAGATGTATATACATCAATATCTGAAAAAACTGGTGCATCTATTGCTGATGTAATTGTTCTTGCTGGAAATGTCGGAATTGAAAAAGCATCAGGACAAAGCCTAGATTTCACACCAGGAAGAGGAGATGCAACCCAGGAAAAAACAGACGTTGACTCATTTGCGGTTCTTGAGCCAGTTGTTGATGGTTTTAGAAATTATCAAAAAGAAGACTACGGTATTAGTCCTGAAGAAATGTTGCTTGATAAAGCCCAGATAATGGGTTTAACCGCACCAGAAATGACTGTTCTTATTGGTGGACTAAGATCTCTTGGTATTAGTGCAGATGGTCATGGCGTTTTCTCAAAAGATACAAGTAAATTATCTAATGATTATTTTGTAAATCTTCTTGATATGGGTATTGAGTGGAAGCCAATAAACAGCAATACTTATCAAGGTGTAAGCAGATCAACTTCAGAAAAAGTTAATACTGCTACTCGTGTGGATTTAGCTTTTGGTTCAAACTCTCAACTAAGAGCTATTTCTGAAGTATATGCATGTAGTGACTCTCATGAGAAGTTCATTAATGACTTTATTGCAGCTTGGAATAAGGTTATGAATATTGACAGGTTTGATTTGTTATAATCAGATATATAATGATATTTCAAGAAGGCGATTTGTTATGTTAAATCGCCTTTTTTTATGAGCGTGGATGTATTGCTTTATGTAATCTCAAAAGTTCTGTTTCGTTTACATCTGTATATCTTTGAGTGGTTGAAAGGCTGGAGTGGCCTAGCAATTGTTGTATAGCTCTTAAATCTGCGCCACCAGATAATAAATGAGTGGCGAATGCATGTCGTAAAGCATGAGGAGTAGTATGGGATGGTAAGCCTAATTCATACCTCAGATTTTCTATTCTTCTTTGAATAATTCTTGGAGATAATTCTCCTCCTCGTTTTCCCAAAAAAAGCGGCTCATCTCCATTAGTATCAAATGGACAATGATCTATATATTCCCTAACTCCTTCACAAATAATTGGTAAAAGAGGTACATCTCGATATTTGTTACCTTTACCTTTTACTCTTAACCACTCTCCATTGGGTGCGTCTTTTCTTTTTAAGGATAATGCCTCGCTTATTCTTAAACCTGAGCCATACAATAGAAGTAAAACTGCCCTGTCACGCAGATTAATCCAATGATCAGATTCATTATTCATAATTGATTCTAAAGCCTGTGCTACTAGATTTGACTCTATGGACTTTGGAAATGATCTTTTAAGTTTTGGACTTTTAAAGATGGACATATCGAGTGAAGAAATAATTTTATCTCGTATAAGGAATTTGTAAAAATTTTTTAAACTAGATACTTTTCTAGCGACTGTTGGTCTAGATAATTGTCTTTCAGATAAAACTGACAAAAATTCTCTAAAAATATATTTATCTGGTGATAAAAATTCATAATTTTTGTCAGTACAAAAATTTGAAAATTCTAACACATCTCTTTTATATGCATCTAAGGTATGTTCCCCATAACCACGAATTGTTTCTAGATATTTTATCCAGGACAAAATTGTATCATTTTCATTTTTAGAGATACTATTTTTACTCATTTCTTCCATATGTATTACAAAATTGATTGTCCTGTTTTTTCCCAATCTGATAGAAAATCTGATAAGCCTTTATCAGTTAGAGGATGGTTATACATAGATTTTAAAAATTTTGGTGGTACTGTAGCAACATCTGCACCTAACTTTGCAGAATCTACAATGTCTTGAACACTTCTTATTGATGCTGCAAGAACTTTAGTATCAAATCCATGAATATCGTAGATTTCAGTAATTTCAGAGATTAAATTCATGCCATCAGCACCAATATCGTCTAATCTACCTATAAAAGGAGATATAAAAGTTGCGCCTGCTTTTGCGGCTAATATGGCCTGAGCTGCACTAAAACATAAGGTGACATTAACCATAATACCGTCGTCAGAAAATGCTTTGCACGCTCTTAAGCCGTCAAATGTTAAAGGAACTTTAATTGCAACATTTTGAGCAATTGAAGAGAGTTTTTTACCTTCTAAAATCATATTATCAAAATCGGTTGCAGTGACCTCTGCGCTTACTGGTCCTGACACTTCATTGCAAATTTCTTCAATAGTACTAATTATATTTCTTCCAGATTTGGCTATTAAAGACGGGTTAGTAGTAACACCATCAATTAACCCAGTAATATTCAACGATTTAATTTCCTCAACCTCAGCGGTGTCTATAAATAATTGCATCTCGTATCCTCTTAACTTTTTTGAAGTATTAATATTTCATTAATTATTATTTATAATACACTATTTAAAAATTATAACTATATTTAGCTTAAAACTTATTTCATAAAGATAGTAAATGAAAAATGTAAATTCAAAAGAAGTGTCTGTCTTAGTTAATGGGCCTTTCAACGAACCATTTGACTATGTTTTAGAAGATAAAAATACCAATTTTACTGTTGGTCAAATAGTTTTAGTACCTTTCGGAAAAAGAAAAATAGTAGGTATAATTATTGGTGATGGTACTAAAACCATACCTGAAACAAAATTGAAAACAGTTCTTCAAGTTTATGATCTTGAACCAATACCAAAACCTTCAATTGAATTAATGAATTTTTTAGCAAGTT
>CACJFI010000034.1 GCA_902592615.1 uncultured SAR116 cluster alpha proteobacterium
TATAAATGAAAGTTTTTCAGAAATTAGATGATTTTTTAGACTTTGGCTGGGCTCAGATCTCTCGTGGAAAGTCTGACAAAAAATCACCCGCAAGACATCCTACCTTTGTAACATCAAGTGGGTATGGTTTCCCAAATGCTCGAACTTTAGTTATGAGACGGAGTAATCGAAAAAATAATCTAATAGAGTTCCATACTGACACCACTTCTTCAAAAATGTTAGACTTAAAGAAGAACCCATGTGCAGCAATTCACATTTGGCTACCAAAAGCCAAATTACAAATCCAAATTCACGTTGTTGTTGAAGTTAAGGTTGGAGATATTACTATTCCTTACTGGAGAGATATCCCAGCTAAATCTAGAGTTGCTTACGGTACTATACCTAATCCTGGCAAAGTCATTGAAAGTCCCCTTGCCTATGATCATGTCCCTGATCAGAAACGTTTAGCCGTTTTGATATGTGATATACAATCAATTCAACTGCTGCTTCTAGGAGTTAAACATATTCGTGCTTATTATAAAAAGACGACTAACTGGCAGGGAGAATGGCTTTCCCCTTAGATAGTAACTTTAATAAGAGTAATACCATAGATTAATGCATTAGTTTGTATTTATAATTTATAGGTTGACCAGTACACATTTAGAATTAACTAGCCTTTTAATGATCGCTGATGAATGAAATCTATAACAAATTTTAATACTTTTTAAAACATTATAGATTTAGCTTCATTTATAAAACTTAGGAGGTGAAATTAAAATAAATTTCATAAGACAAATTCTACTAATTTATCAATAAACCATGGTCAATGTTCAAATGTTTATATTCAATGGGCAAAATAACTTGATAAATTGTACGATTAGCTTGTTGTGTATATTGATGAAATTATTCGGTAATTTTTATATATTTGGTTATGTCTGACAAATTTAATTTTGTCAGACATATTTAATTTGTTTTTTATAATGATGGTAAAGATGGGAGATCTTGGCCCAACCATTTAATTGAAATTTTATTAAGATCACCTCCTAGTTTCTTATGAAGAATAAAAACATTTACCCATCTTAATAAATCCTCATTTCCTTTTTTAACTCCAATAAAGCATGGACTATCTTTAATGATAAACTTTCTTTCTAAATCAAAATCAGGATTAGCATCTGTTACAGAAGCTGCAACTGTATTTCCAGCAACAAGCACTTGAACTTGTTTTGATTTTATTGCGCTTAATGTAGCGGCGTTATCACCAAATCTTGTAATTTTAGCACCCTTAGGAGCCATTTTAGTTAATTCTAAATCTTCTAATGTTCCTCCTGTTACACCAATTGTAAGGCCATCTAAATCAGCATATGACGAAACTTTAATTTTGGATGAAGCAAAAACACCAGAATAGAATGGTGCATATGCACTAGAAAAATTTATTGATTTAGCTCTTGACGGGTTAGCACCCATTGTAGATATAACTAGATCAACTTTATCTGTTTCAAGAAAAGGAATTCTTTGTTTTGAAACTACTGGCACTATTTTAAGCTTTACACCTAAATCCTTGGCAATAAGTTTTGCTACATCTACATCATAACCTTCATGTTCTCCAGTTTTGCCAACAGATCCAAAAGGTGCAAAAGCCTCAGGAACAGCTATCTTTACTTCACCGTTTTTGAGAATTTCATTAAGGTCAGCAGCACTTGCTGAAAAATTCATAAAAAACAAACTTAATATGAATCCATATATTATTTTTTTTGAAAACATTTTTTTTCCTTTCAATTTATTAATTTTCAACAGTGTATTTTTTTTCTAAGAGTTTTGCGTAAATAGCTAAGGGGTAACAAAGGCAGAAATACAAAACTGCCATAATAGGAAAGATTATAAATGGTTCAGACCCAATTACAGGTGCATTTGCCCATCTCTTTCCTAATAACATTAGATCCTGAAAACCAATTATATATGCTAGAGAAGTACCTTTAATTATTTGAATAAGAAAACTTACTGTAGGTGCAATGCTATATTTATAAATTTGAGGTAATATGATCAGTCTTAAAGTTTGTAAAAAATTTAAATTTAGAGCTTCTGCGCCTTCCCATTGCCCTTTTGGCATTGCTAAAATAGCTCCTCTCCAAACCTCTGAAAGATAAGCAGAAGTGAAAACTATCAACGATATACTAGCAGCATACCAAGGATCAAATTCCTGACCAATAAAACGTGGGATTCCTAACCCAATAATAAATAATAACATTAAAAGAGGTAATGATTGAAACAACCATACGTAAGAAAAGCTAATATAATTAAAAATTTTAGATGGATATATTCTTAAAAAAGTTATTATCAAAGCAAGTAATCCACCACCAACAAAAGCGATTAACGATAAATAAATAGTGAATCTAGTAGCAGATATTAATTGTGCTATAATTATTCCCAGTGGCTTATCAAAAATTTCAATCAATATTTCTTGCATTCACATCCTCTTTTTCAATGTTTTATTAAAAATAACTTCTAAAGAAGTTTTGAATAATAAAGAAAGAGCGACGTATAAAATTGATAAAACAATAAATATTTCAAAAGTTCTGAACGTTCTGCTATCAATGTATAAACCAGCATGAGTAAGATCATTAACACCAATCTCAGAAATAATTCCTGTAGTTAAAAAAATAAAAATAAATTGGCTTGATAATGAAGGAAACATTTTAATCAATGTGTGTGGAAGAACAATTTTTCTAAATATTGTAATTTTACTTAAATTTAAAGAATAAGCAGCCTCTAACTGATTATTTGGTGTTGAGTTAAATCCTGATCTTAATATCTCTCCAAAATATCCAGTAAAATTTATAGTTAGTGCTAGTAGGGCATGTGCCCAAAATGGCCATACATATTGAAATATTAATGGTAGGGCAAAAGTAACAAAAAATAATTGAACTATTAATGGAGTATTACGAATAAAATCAATCCAACAAATAGATAAAAAATTTAATAGTGTAACTTTCCAATAAATTAACGCTGCTAATATAAATGCCAATATAAAGCCAAGACCAGCTGAGATAAGTGTTAAGCTAGAACTTATTAATATGCCGTCGAGAATAAGAAACATATATTCTGATGATCTGTAAATTTCAAAAAATCGAAAATCAAACATTTTAAAGTGCTAATCAATTACTTGATAAAATCAAATTCGATATTGAAGATAATTTATTAAATACTTTAAGCGATTAAAAATAAGTCAACAGATGGTCATTTTCAATATATGATTAATTATTAGTCACAAATAACTAATTTATCGATTAAAACTGTAATAAAATTTTAAATCCATAAATGAAATTCAATAAATGTTCCATGTAATAAAGTCAACAGGCAGACAATTCACCCTGCATATTGACCAAAGTTGATAAGTAAAAACGTGCAGAAACTTTTATTTTACAAATATTTTGTGGAATAAGGTTTTATTTAAAGACTTATAATAATTCAATTTATTTGCTTTTTCTTTAGTAAATCAGTAAGTCTTCCAACTAAAACTCTAATTAATCCCATTACAAATGGATCACAAGTTGATAATTTTCTATTAAATAAATTTTTACTAATTCTTAATAAATGTGCATCAGTCATTGTAGTAGCCTTAGCAGTTCTTAATGTATTAGCAATAATACCCATTTCACCAAATATTTCATTAGCTCCCAAAAGAAAATCTGGTTCAATCGAATTATTTGTTGGAAGAAATATTCCAATTTCGCCTTCTAAAATTAAATATACAGCGTCGGCTTTTTGACCAGCCTCAAATATAGTATTATTTTTTTTTAATTTGATTTTTTCCATTAAAAATATGCCTTTTACTTACTAAGATTCTTTAAAATGAAAAACAAACTTAAATTAAAACAGTTAACTTGTATAGATATCCTGAAATTTTAATTAATAAAACAAGTTTTATTTAAATTTTGAATGATTAATTCACTTAACTTGTTAAGTCTAATATGATATTATCATATATTATTTGAATATGGTCATTATATGAATAAGAATGAAAAAAAATTAATATCTTTTAATGATTTTCCAGTTTTTTCCAGTCTAAACGAAAAAGATAAAAAATCACTAAAAGACAAATGCTTTTTTCAATCATATGATTCTGGATCCACTATTATTGAACAAGGAGATGAAAGTAATACAGTGTATTTTTTACTTTCTGGAACTGTTCATATTGTTGATTATTCAAGATCTGATAAAGCTGTTACTTATGCATCATTAAAATATGGCGAAATGTTTGGAGAAATGTCAGCCATTGATGGTTTACCTAGATCAGCATGGGTGTCTACAATTACTCCTTGCAGGGTTGCAGCTCTGCCAGGTTCTATATTTTTAAATTTGCTCAAAAATAATTTTGAAATTTGTTTAACAATATTAAAACAACTATCTTTAAGAATACGACTGGCTGATGAACGTTTTACAGACGTGTCAATTCTCAGAACAGAACAAAGAGCTTGTATGGAATTAATAAGAATGTCAAAATTACATAATAATAAAAAGGATAAATACATTATTCCAGAAATGCCAACACAAGCTAATTTTGCTAATATGATTGGATCAACTCGAGAAACAGTATCAAGGATTTTTACAAAACTGAGAGATGACTCAGTTATAATTAAAACTCATAATGGGTATATTATACCTAATCGAAGAATACTAGAAAAAAGAGCTTTTTCTTAATATATAATTAATGAATTATATTTGAATATTAATAGAAGTTTGAATATTGATATTGACATAACACCAAACATCAAATTCTAAGTAAATAAAGGAATTATCTAAAAAAATAAATTTCTAACTTTACAATTTATTACAAAATTCACCTATTTTTTTGATAGCATTTTCTGCATCTTTTAGAATATGTGCATAACTATGCCATCCATGAAACATATTTTCCCAAATCTCAAGTTTTGCATTTACATTTGCTTTTTTTGCTTTCTCATAAAAACGAGTACTATTATCTAACATTGTCTCAGCTGAACCAACTTGAATTAAGATATCTGGTAACCCGGACAAATCACCAATAATAGGTGATGCTAAATGAGACATATTATTCAAGTCAGGAAAATACAGCTTTGCAAATCTATCAAGGTATTGTTTACTTATCACAGGATCAATATTTCTATTTTTTATCATTGTTTTTCCTGATTGAGAAAGATCAGTCCAAGGACTAAGCGCTACAGCTCCTAAGGGTTGAGAAATATTATTTTCTTTAATTTTTAATAGTAAAGCTAAACATAATCCGCCACCGGCAGATTGTCCGCTAACAATTATTTGTTTAGGGCATATTCCTTCATTAATAAGCCATTCATAAGCTGAATATGAATCATCAATAGCTGCTGGGAAAGGATATTCTGGAGCTAGTCTGTATTTTATTGATAAACATTTAACTTTTGCTTCTGCAGAAATTCTTGCGACTGTTGCTCTTGTTGCGGCCACTGATCCTCTGTAATAACCACCACCATGCATAAACATGAATATTTTGTTTTCATCAACTTCTCCACATGTAATCCATTCAGCATGAATGTTTCCAGCAACTACTTTTTTGTATTTTATATTTTTAGGAAGTGGAATTAAAGATCCAGCAATTTCTGTTTCCTTTCGAAGTTGATCAACAGTTTTATTTCCTGTGTAAGGATTTTTTCTTTTCGCTTCAATAATGTTTTTGAGTACTTTCTTGCTATCCATTTTAGTATTATTTCATAATAATTTTTATTTTTTAATTCATAATTTAAAAACTAAACCCTCTTGCGGAAACAGGCCATAAATCAATTACTTTTTGATCTTTAATTACTACATACCAATCATGTAGATTACATGTTGGGTCACAATGTCCAGGAACTAAACGAATTTTATCATTAATTTTAAGAATATTAGAAGGATCAGTTATTATTCCGTGTTCATCAGAACATTTTATATATTCTAACTCAGAATTCATTGTTTTTGGCAAGCCACTATCAACTGCTATTGATTTTAACCCTGCGTCTACAACTGCATGATATTGTAACGCTTTTGACATTACCCCAGTAAAAACAAATAGGGAATTTTCAAATTTAATAGAGTTATTTAATGTTCTGTCATGTTTTAAAGATGAATAATGAGCATCCATAAAAGCATATGATCCAACTTGTATTTCATCATACACTGCTTCAGATACTTCTAGATCAAAACAACCTGTACCTACACCTGTAATTAAGGGTGAATATTTAATGAAATTAGCTTTTAATTCTTTAATTTTATTACAAGTATTTTTGACTTCATTTTGTCTTATTTTATAATTTTCAATGTGCTGGATAGAACCATTGTAAGCTTGAAAACCAACAAAATTTAAGTTGGACATTTTTTTAATCGTTTCAATCAATTTATTTATTTCATTAAATGATTTGATGCCACATCTATTTGCACCGCAATCATATTCAATATAAATATCAATTAAAGAGTTATTTCTTTCAGCTGCTTTTTGAATATGTATTAAATTTTCATTATTATCTACACAACAACCTATCTTTAACTCTTTGGAAGTTATTTTAGCTAGTCTTTCTAATTTGAAGGTATCAGTTATTTGATTAGTTATTAAAATATCTTTTATTCCAGCTCTTACAAATATCTCTGCTTCACTAACTTTTTGGCAACATATTCCATGTGCACCACCCTTATTAATTTGGTATTTAGCAACATCGATTGATTTATGCATTTTGGCATGAGGTCTCAATTTTACATTATTATTGAGTACAAATTGTCTCATTTTATTTATATTATTTTCAAATATTTGAAAATCAATAATCAAAGAAGGAGTTTGAACCTCACTAATTTCCATTCCTACTTTGGCAGGAATATTAAACCCTACCTCAAATGCCTCTAAACTCATAAGTAACCTATATTAAATATTTGTAAACTTAGTATAATTGAATTATTAGTGTTATGTATATATTATAATTTTAAACAATTTTGGATTTAAAATGAAATTTTTGCACACGATGATAAGAGTTACAAATATCGAAGAATCTTTAGATTTTTATTGCAACAAGCTTGGCCTTGTTGAGATTAGAAGAAAAGAAGTTCCAGAAGGTAAATTTACACTTATATTTCTTGCAGCACCAGAAGACGAAGTCAATGCAGTAAAAAACAGATCACCTGAAATTGAATTAACCTATAATTGGGATCCAGAAGAGTATGGAAGTGGTAGAAATTTTGGACATCTTGCTCTTTCTGTAAAAAATATCTATGAAACATGTCAGAAATTAATGGATTCTGGAGTAACTATCAACAGACCTCCTCGAGAAGGAAGAATGGCATTCATAAAATCTCCAGATAATATTTCAATTGAATTGCTTCAACAAGGCGATAACCTTGAAATTAAAGAACCCTGGTCAAGTATGAAAAATGTTGGTACCTGGTGATTTTCTTAAATAAAAGAATTTATTACTTCATTTTCTAAAAAAAATAAACTAAGAATAAATTACAATCAGAGGGTTTTGTAATGTATAAAAGTATAATTTGTATTTGTGTTCTATTATTTATATCTAGTTGCAACAAACATTCTAATGTAACTCAACTAAAACCAAGTAAAACAATAAATTTTATATATCAAGAAAAACCTTTTGAGCTAAAATGGAAGATTGAAAAAAATTCTATTACAAGCTTTCCATCAGATGTTCGTAAAAAAATTAAAAATGTTTGTAAAAATCATAATAGGTTTGTTTTAATTAAAATAAAAACTTTTCAAAATGATACAGCATTGGGCACTTTTGATTGTAGAATTTAGTTAAGTTTTAAATATTCTATTTTATCAATAAACTCTAATACGTTGTCTATTTTTTTCTCTCTATTCTCTAATTGTTTTTCTATGAAAAGCTTTTGGTCAGGCCTAATTTTTATTTTCCAAGATGATTTGCTAATAAAATCTAATAGTTTCTCTGTATCTTTAAAAAAATTATTTTTAAAACCTAATAAAATACCTTTTGGACCTGCATCAATAAAACTAATATTATTTTTTAAACACTTATTTTTGATGACTAATGTTTGAAGTAGATTATTGACTTCTACAGGAGGAGGTCCAAACCTATCAAATAATTCTTCATTGAACTCATTTATTTCTTCGCTACTTCGTAAATCTCCTGCTTTTCTATAAAGTGACATTCTAGTTGATAGGTCATAAACATAAGTATCTGGAATTAGCACCGCCAAGCCTAATGAAATTGAAGGAGACCAAATTTCTTCTAGTGGTGCTTCTTTATTTTTATATGAGTAAACAGCATCCCGAAGCATATCTTGATACAACTCAACTCCGACCTCTTTAATTTGACCTGACTGTTCGTCCCCAAGCAAATTTCCAGCCCCTCTTATATCCATGTCATAGCTGGCAAGTGAAAAACCAGCTCCTAGATTGTCAAGGGTTTTAATTACGTCTAATCTTTGTTGAGAGTTTTTATTCAAAACTTTACCTGCCTCAACTGTAAAATAAGCATATGCTCTTTTTTTTCCTCGTCCAATACGTCCTCTTAATTGGTAAAGTTGAGAAAGTCCAAACATGTCAGATTTATAAATTATCATTGTATTTGCGTTAGGAATATCGATTCCTGATTCAATAATATTAGTAGAAATTAATACATCTGATTTACCATCCGCAAATGAATTAATTGAACTATCTAATTCATCTATCTTCATTTGACCATGAGCAACTTTTACCGAAAGATTAGGTGCCATTTTTTTAATTTTTTCATACAAACCATCTATATCTTTAATCCTTGGGCAAACAATAAAAGACTGCCCTCCTCTATTTTTTTCACGGTTTAAAGCGTCTAATAAAACAACTTTATCCCATTCAAAAACAAAAGTACGAATTGACAACCTGTCAACAGGTGGGGTGCTAATCAAACTCAATTGTTTTAGTCCAGACAGAGATAATTGAAGCGTTCTAGGAATTGGTGTTGCAGTCAGTGTTAACACATGAATATTGCCTTGTAATTCTTTTATTTTTTCTTTTTGAGCAACTCCAAAATGTTGCTCTTCGTCAACAATTAATAGACCTAAATTGTTGAAATCAATATCATTCGAAAGCAAAGCATGTGTTCCAACTACAATATTTATTTCACCAGATTTAAGATTATTTTTAATAATCTTTTTTTTGCTTGCTATAGTCATTCTGGATAATGATGAAACTTTTAGTGATGAATTTTTGAATCTTTCATAAAAACTTTTGTAATGTTGTTTTACTAGAATTGTAGTTGGGGCTACTAATGCAACCTGATAACCAGCGTTTGCTACAATAAAAGAAGCTCTTAATGCTACTTCAGTTTTTCCAAAACCAACATCACCACAAATAAGCCTATCCATAAGTTTTCCTGATTCAAGATCAGATATTACATCTTTGATTGCTAAATCTTGGTCATCAGTAAGTTGAAAAGGAAAATCATTAGAAAATTTATCGTAATCGTCTGTAATTGATAATTTTTCTGTATTAATGATTTCTCTTTGTGCAGCAACTCTTATTAATTTTTCAGCCATATCTCTAATTCTTTTTTTAACATTTGCTTTTCTATTCTGCCAATTGGATGCGCCTAACTTGTCTAAGTTTCTAATAATACCTGAATCACCAACACGGCTTAATAAATTCATATTCTCTACTGGAAGAAATAACTTATCACCATCTTGGTATAATAATTTTAAACAATCATGATCTATTCCATTTGTTGATATTTTCAATAGTCCATCATACAAGCCAATCCCATGATCAATATGAGCTACCAAGTCACCAACATTTATTGAGTTTACATCTTTAAGAAAATTTTCAGTTTTCCTTCTCCATGATTTTCTTTTATTTTCTGGAAAGCCAAAAATATCTCTCGTGAATATAATAATATGATTGTTTAATTCAAAACTCTCCAGGTATGGAGAATATGAAAAATTAAAATTTGACAAAAATTCACTGTTAACAAGCTTTTTGATCTCAATTAATTCAAATATAATTTTATTTTTATTTAAATCTTCTTCAAAAAAACTGACCAAATTATTAATCTTAGTTTCGTCTTCTGTAATAATTGTAAT
>CACJFI010000035.1 GCA_902592615.1 uncultured SAR116 cluster alpha proteobacterium
ATGAATAGTAGATTTTAGAAAATGAAGGAAGATTACAGAGTAGACCCAAGAAAAATACACATAGATCAACGTAAAAAAGATACTCGACGAGAAGCTTGGGATAGAGACCATATGCCAGCTGATTGGAAAAAGACAGTCCCAAAAAGTAATAAACAAATATCAAATGCCACACCTGTATTTGTGTTTGCTTTTTTCTATATTTGCATATTAGTAATGATTAGTTCGTTAAAATAATTATATCCTATGAAATATACTAAAGACAGACGTTTACAATGAAATAATCATGAGATTTCCGAGTTACTTATAAGCGAAGTGATTTTTGTAAAAAATTCTATATTTTAGGTACAATATAGTACACAATTTAAATAATTCATAATTAACTTAGGTAAATAAATGCAAAAAATTATATATGACACTTGGAATCTTGTTATGAATCATGACAAAAACCCACTAAAAAATATTCCAGATACTAATGTTAGGCATATGATAATGCAGGTCTTAGCCTGGATGTGGTGTATTGTATTTTCTATGTATTTTACTAGCATGTGGATATTTGGGATAACAACAATTGCACATCTAATTTTGTTGAGTGCAGTTGCTATTACCGTAGTAACCTTTGAAACAGCAAAAAGAAAACCCAAGTTTTTTGGTAATTATTACACACCTAGTAGGAGTCGAGCAATATACGTTGATGGAAAAAGAATAGAATTAGACCCTAATGATAAAGGTGGTGAGCACGAATGAAACATTGTTCAAAAGATAAAATAATAAAATTTCATAAGATTAAGAATAAATAAAGAGGAAGTTAATTCTAAGAATACTTCTTAAGTTTTTATATATGATATTATGAAAAATTTTTATTGGTTTTTTCTTTTAAAAATAAATATATTCCGCCAATCATAATCAATAATGAACCTGAAAAACTTAATAAATCAGGTAGATTTCTAAAAATCAAATAGTCATACAACAAAACAAAAATTAGAGTGCTGTAAAAAAAAGGTATAACAAAGTTCAATTGATTACTCCTTAGAGCTATTAAAAAACAGATTTGTGCACAAATCATAAGAAATCCAATAAGTATGCATAATAGTAGTTGTAAAAATGTTGGTGTTTGCCAAAAAAAAATTACAATTAATGATGACAGAATTAAACCAATAAAATTATTAATTAATAATATTTGTGTGTTCTTTTCATATTTAGTTAAAAGTTTTATAAATATTGCCTCTAAGCCTAGACAGATTGCTCCAAAAATTGAAACTATTGCTATTGGATTTACATATAAATTAGAAAAATTAGGCCTAATTAAAATTAAAGCACCTGCAAATGTAATAATCATTGCTATCCATCTATATGGATAATATTTTTCTCTTAATATTATTAATGAGAATATCATGGCAAAGACTGGATTTGAAAAGTTAAGGGCAACTGCATCATTAACTGGAATAAGACTAGAAGAACCGAATAAAATCGTTGCACCCATCCATCCCAAAGATGTTCTTGCAAGATGAAGTTTAGGGTTTGGGCACTCAATTCTAACTTTATAAAATAAAGAAAATAATAATACAAAGATAAACCCATATAAGAACCTTGATTGACTTATTTGAAATGGACTCAATGGTTCTCCTAAATTATCTTTTCCTAATAATTTTGCAATAACTGCAGTTCCTCCAATAAATGCAGATGCCGCCAACATAAAAAAGATTCCAGATATAATTTTGTTATTTTCTCTTAGCATCGATAGAATTTAATTTTAAAATTTCTTTTGAAGATTGTGTAGTCATCATTTATAAAGACTCTAATATTTATTACTAATCAAAGAAGAGTAATAGTTATGAAAAAACCTGAATTTAAACCCGATCTTATTATAAAAAATATAGAAAAAATTTTACTTGGTATTATAGCTTTTTTGACAGTAGTTGCAGTCTTACAAGAAATATACTCTATATATATGAATGGTAAAGTACAACTTGCTGACTTACTATTATTATTCATATATACGGAGGTTTTAGGAATGATAGGAATTTTTTATGTTAGTAATAAAATTCCTATTACTTTGCCATTATTTATCGCTATGACTGCTATAGCTAGATTAATAATACTTCAAGGAAAAGGTATGGACCCAATAATACTTCTTTATGAAGCTGGGGCTATACTTATAATAGCTTTGGCTTGTTTAGCGATTAGGTTTAAACCATTAAACACTTATATATATCAAACTGAGGACGAAGATACCTCTAATAAACTGAAAAAAAAATAATTAATTCAATTTATAAAATATTTTGTTATTATAACCTCTTACATTTTCCACGACTGCCAACTGGCCCTTCAAGAATTTCACCTGCACCCATCATAGCTGATGAATATAAGTATACTTTGCTTTGCTCATTAAGTGACAAGGTAAGCATATATCCACCATAATAATCTTCATTGATATAATATGATACGATTGTCATACCACCATTAAGATTTCTTCTTTTATCAACAATTTTATATATTCTTTTAATTTCACCTGACTCGTAAATAATTTCTTTTTTATTTGGTTTTATTTTGAAGTCTTCTTTTACACCCTGATCATGGTAAGAGTACAAATTATCTAGTAAATCGAGACCTAATCCAACTTTTGAAGAGCAATTATATATAATAGCGTCATTACTAAATGCAGGCCCCCAAAATAAAATAAAGATTATTATAATGAATTTTTTCATGTAAGCTTAATAATAAAATCGTGTTTAATATATTTAGGATATCACATGTCGCATAAACAAAAAAGAGTTCTAATTTGGTGTGCTATATTGTGTTGGGGGTTGTTTATTTTAAGTGAATATTTTTAAAATTATTTGTAGTTCGCAAAATAAGTTGAAAACACATATTTATTTATTAATTAACTAAAAAATTTATTTATTTATTATTCTCCGTTACCCTAAGTAATTGTAATTCTTTTCCTTCTATTTCTCTTAATTTAAGTTCATTACTATGTGGGTCCATATTTTCATATTTTGTAAGACACTCACGAGCTGTAATATCTTTCCATATTTCTCTTTTACCATTTGGGTATATTATCTCGTAAACACGTTTTGTCTTATCCCATGACTTAGGGCGACCCTCATTCATTTCATGTTTCATAAATCAACCTCATTTTGAAAAAGATTTATTTCAAATTACAATAATAATTTTTTGCCATGTAGTCTCTTTTAAAAGGAACCCCTGTTACAAGTTCCTTCCAAAGGTGTTGATTTTTTTCAGCCCACCTATTAAAACCTGATATTAGTTTATTTACACTTTCTACTAGATCATTAGCATACCAAGATGATAAACCTATCAAAATTCCTTTTGAGTCAACATTAGCATTTTTATAGTACCACTTTAATGACTGACATAAATTATAACCAGTATCGGCAATACCAATTAATGTTGTTCTGCATAACATTGCTTTCACTTGATCTGATTGAGAAAGTTTTTCAAAATTGAAATTATTATTTTGATATGGTTTACATTGATAATAAAGTGAACCAATTTCTAAAGTTCTTACATTTGCTTTTATATCAAAGCTTATAAAAATTAAAGTAATTATAATAAAAATATTTTTCACGTTAAATCTCTCATAGTATTTATATAATTTAAGTTTTTGATAATATTTCTTCTACCAACTTTTGTACTCTAAATGCCTCATCAATTGTCGCTAAACTATTTGGCTTATTATTTATTTTAAGTTCTAAATGATCAAGCTGTGACTTTAAGCTTATAGCTCGGGGATCTACAGGTTCTTCCCTAAGACGAATAAATTTGTCTCCCATAGATTCTGAATCTTTGTAAAACTCTGCTATTTTTCTACTTTTTTTAGACCCTTTAATCGTAAATTCTTGACGGTCAGGTTGTACTCCACCAACACTTGCAAAAATATTTACCGGCAAACCATCTTTATTTTCTAGTTTAGCTAGAACAGCTGTTTCACATAAAAGTGGATCTTTAGGATATGAAGTATGTGCCCACATTACTTTAAGAGGTCCTACTACACGTTCTGTAAAAAAAAGAAAATGAGATATTACCTCTCTTGTCATACCACCTTCTTTTTTAAACCTTAGCCAATCAGCTTCTTTTTGCCACTGACGGGGCCAAGAAGAATATGTAACTATAATGTCAACTCCAAGTATTTCACCCATTTTACCATTATTTTTGGTTTCCAATAAATCTGCTAAAGCAATACCAGCTGCTTGAGTAAAATTTACTGCTATAGGAACATTACAATTTTTAAGTTTTTCTATAAAGTTTTTACTATTATAAATATCTGTACCAAATGGTTTTTCAAGAAAAAGAGCTTTACCCATATCGACAGCTTTTAAGGCATAAGTTTCTCTAACAGTTGGAGGGCAAGCTAAATAAACTAGGTTAGAATTTTCTATAGCTTCATCAGCAGATTTCATAATTTGAGATTTACTATCTTGTTTAATGGCATTTTCACAAGCAATAGGGTTTGGATCCCATAAATACTTTGGATTAAATTCTTTATGTTTTCTCATATGTTTAAGCATACGAGTTCCCATTATTCCTAAGCCAATAATAGCAACATTAGTTGTCATTTTATACCTATTGAAATTTAAATTAAATCGATATTAATCTATCATAATCTACAATTGAAATTTTTCAAAGAAAGGTCAACTCATGTCTACTATAACACCCGCTCAGAATCTAGAAATAAACCCTCGAATTAAAGCTGTTTTTGATGATATACGCGCTACACGCAAAAGCGATTTTATAAATAATTTATGGCACTATCTCGCATTCGATATTGAACTACTTGAAGATACATGGCGTGAGGTTAAGGTAGTAATGGCAAAACCAAGTCATCTTGATCCTTTAACAAAAGAACTAATCTATGCAGCTGTTTCTATCGCAAATAGCTGTGAATACTGCATACACTCACACACTGCTGCAGCAAGATCTAAAGGCATGTCTGACAAACAATATGCTGAGTTTTTATCAATCGTATCGCTTGCAGGGAGAACCAACCACTTACTAAATGGGCTTAAAGTGCCAATAGACAAAGAATTTAATCATGAAAATAGTTGATTTTAAAATTGTTCCAAAATATGAAAGGATTTCAAAATGATTACTCGTTATACTAGTCCAAATGTGAAAGAACCAGCACCTAAGCTTTGGTCAAACTGTATTGTTTGCAATGGTATTGCATATATAGCTGGTTTGACCTCTCGTAATGCTGATGGAATAACAATTGATGGGAAAAATGAATACGAACAAACAAAAATTATTTTCGAAAAACATAAAGCTTTGATTGAGGCTGCAGATGGTAAGATGGCAGACTTTACGAAGCTAACAATTTTTGTTACTCGAATTGAAAATAACAAACAGGTTTGGAAAGCGAGAGCTGAATTTTTTGAAGGAAATTTTCCTGCTTGTTCTTTAGTTGAAGTATCTAAATTAGCAGAACCTAACATTTATGTAGAAATTGAAGGTATAGCTCATATAGGTAAAGGTGTACGTTAATAATTTTTAATAATTAAAGACTTAAAGTAGCAAAACTGTTCTTTTAGCAACTTTTCAGTTAAAATAAATTTTCAAAATTCTTTTTATTATTGGTATTTAATGACAAAAATTACTTCAATTATCTTGTACGGGATTGGTATATATTTATTTGTCGTTCTTCTAATGTTTGTTTTTCAAAGATCACTATTATACTTACCATCAAAAGAAAAGCTTGATCCAGTTTTTTATTCTCATACTGGACTAAAAAAAGTTAATTTGACAACTTCAGACGGGTTAGTTTTAAGTTCATTATTTAAAGGACCATCTAACAAACAACAAAATACTTTAGTAGTATTTCATGGAAATGCAGGACATATAGGCCATAGAGTGGATAAATTCAGACCTTATTTAGAAGAAGGATATGGTCTATTATTAGTTGAATATAGAGGTTATGGAGAAAATTTAGGGAAACCTTCAGAGGATGGTTTTTATAAGGATGGTAAAGCAGCTTTAGACTTTTTATCTAAACAAAAAATTTCTAAACATCAAACTATATTATATGGAGAGTCACTTGGTTGTGGGATAGCAGTAAAACTCTCTACGGAGAATAAATATCATTCAACTATTCTTGAGGCTCCTTATACATCAATAGCTGAAGTTGCCTCCAAACATTATTGGTATCTTCCTGCTAAATGGCTTGTTTTAGATCGATTTGATATAATTAGCATAATAAAAAATATCAAATCACCATTGCTAGTAATCCACGGCGAAGAAGATAATGTTATAAGTATTGAGTTTGGTATAAAAATTTTTAATTCTGCTCCTAAACCAAAGGAAGCTTTTTATGTAAAAGAAGCAGGTCATAACAACCTATATGAATTTAATGTTTATGAAGAAATAGTAAGTTTTTTAGAAAAAGTTAAATAGATCACATACTTTTATTCAATTTTATTGTAAAGTTATATCTTAAAAAGGTAAATTAAATGCAATTGAATGATCCTCTTAACCAAACTGAAGAATTCTTTTCTAATGATAATGACACAATCCAAGCAAAATCAAATTTTTCGTCCTTTGGTTTAGATGGAGATGATGTTTTCACATCTTCTTACAATGGTGAGTACCAATTTGTAATAGGTGGAGAAGGAAATGATCGTTACATAATTAATTATCCAGGAATTATGACAATTTTTGATAATGGTAACTCCACCAACGATATAGTTGAGGCAAGTGGTTTAGGTGTTTACTCTTTGTCCACTGTTTTTGGTACAATAGACAATCGTCATCTTGTCGCAGGTGATACTTACTCTGGCCAAATATTAATAATTATTGATTACCAAGATAATCTTAACAAAATTGAAACAATTAAACTTGCTGACGGAACATATACTTATGACGAAATTATTAATTTTATGAGTATTAGCCAAAATAATCTTGGAAATTTTAGTTGGGAAAATTTAGATATACTAGGATTAGTATCAGAAAATACAAATATTATTAATCAACAAATAAATTTCTATAAGTCAGAAGTAAATGATATATCAATTCCTTCTAATTCACCAACAAATTTTGACGTTCCAACTTTTACTTTAGTAAATGATGATGGAGACGTAAATATAGAAGTTGGTGAAACTTTAACTATCAATACTTCACCAACTGATAGTGATGGTATTTCTTCTGTTAGCATCAATTGGTTTTCTATTAATAATGGAACATCTACAGATCAGGGGATGTCAGACACATATGAAATTAAAGCCAGTGACGAAGGCAATCAAATACAATTTCAGGTAGTAGTTACTGACAATCTAGGAAATGTAGAAAGTGGTATTTTATATGAACTACAAGTTGCTGAGACGTCAACTGACGACACAAATTTATCTACAATACCCATTACTTCAATTCCAGAAACTTCATATCCAAATGATACTGAAATACAGACGTTACTGCCCGAAGCTGGATACTCATATAAGTGGGGGAATGAGCTAGGAACTGCCCCAACTTTAAGCTATAGTTTTTCTTATTCAGGTTCATTTGTTATGAATGCTAAGTATACTGAAGATTTCATAGAATATGAAATGGATCCTGATGCTATAAATAATATGCTGTCAGTGACAGGTTATGAACTAAAAACATTTACTGAAAATGAAAAAAATGTATTTCGTGATGCTCTTTCAAATTGGGGTGATGCATCTGGCATAGCTTTTGTTGAAGTTGAAGATACAAATGAAGTTTATGGTGAATTAAGGTTTCATTTACTAGACTTCAGTTTATGGAAAAATATCGATTCTATATTTGATAGTGGTGGATTTGCTTTTTTTCCATGGCCCAATGATGAGTTAGGTGGTGATATATTTATAGATTCTCTGTACTCTCCAGAAGATCAAGACGGTTATTATGAGTACCTAGTAAATCATGAAATTGGACACGCACTCGGTCTTGACCATCCCTTTGAAGGGTTTTTAATAGATGAAAGTATCCTAAATTTTGAGTCCTTAATGACTTATGATCAAAACTTTATTTATCCTGATTCACCCATGGCTTACGATATAAAAGCAATAGAGTTTTTATATGGTGGAAATGATAATGTTAATATTGGAGATGATATCTATTCTTGGGATATTAATCATTACACAAGATCTTCAATTATTGATGATGGTGGCAATGATGAATATGATTTTTCAAATCAATATAGCGGTATTTTTGTTAATTTGGAGGAAGATTCTTGGTCTTCACTGGTCAATAATCAAATTTTAGATAATGAAGATGCTATACATCAATATGGACAAATCTATACATCCAATGGAACTATTATAGAAAAAGTTTCGGCTACAGAATATCAAGATATTATTTATGATAATGGTTCAATAGATAATATAATATATTTAGGATCTGATAATGACAATTTCTATTATTTTGGCGGTTACGACCAAGTTTTTGGTGGCCAAGGAAATGACTATATACATATAAATTCTGTCAGTTCAGATTTCTACGCAACTGCAAATTCAGATTCCAATAATTTTTCTATTTTTAATGATCCAAACCAGACTTATTCTAATCCATTGTTATTGCTTAATGAAATTGAATACATTCAATTCACAGATTTTGTGAAAACTCCTAGTGACTTGATATATAATGAGGCTCCAACCTCTATAAGTTTAGACAATTTGAATGTGTCAGAGAATTTATATGGTGGCTTTATAGCAAATATAAGTGGTGTTGATCCTAACGAAGATACTTTAACATATAGTGTCTTGTCAGCTCATGATGGAGAGATGCTTGAGGTAAACGGATCAATTTTAAAGTTTAAAGATGGGATTGCTGCTAATTATGAACAAGGCCAGGTACTTCATTTTAAACTTATGGCGACCGATCCAGGGGGGTTAAGTTATGATCAGGATTTCCGTGTTAATATAACTAATGATCCATCTGATGATCCTTCACCTCCTCCATCAGTTACTAACCAAGCTCCAACCTCTATAAGTTTAGATAATTCAAGCGTATCAGAAAATTTATCTGGTGGCTTTATAGCAAATATAAGCGGTGTTGATCCTGATGGAGACAACCTAACATACAGCGTCTTGTCTGATCATGACGGTGATATGCTTGAGGTTAGTGGTTCAGTTCTAAAGTTTAAGAATGGCGTCTCAGCAGATTATGAACAAGATCAAGTTCTTCATTTTAAACTCAAGGCAACAGATCTATATGGATTAACATATGAACAGGAATTTAATCTTAACATAACTAATGATACTTCTGATGATCAATCTGACAAAGAATTTCCGCAGGCTAATCTATCTGATGGCTCAAGCTTAGTATTTTTCCATGCATCTTCTTCAGAACTACCTTCAGGTATTAATGAGTTTTCAGAAACAGTTGATGGTTCTGGTGATATCTATGCACAAAGATTTGGTGTAAATGGAAATGCTACTGGAAGCCCGTACGTTATTAATGAGACTACATTTCATACTCAGTATCATCCTAAAATTTTAACATTTGAAGACAATGCTGATGGCTTTGTTATTGCTTGGGCTCAATCGCAGAATGGTAATAGCTTTGCAGTAGTATATCAAAGGTTCAATTCTGATGGCACCAAAAATGGTGAAGAAAGCTACTTATCAACAATGGATGACCCTGTTGATACTATTGTTCTTACAGCAACTGGAGGTGATGACTTTGAGATATATGCAGGAAGAACAAA
>CACJFI010000036.1 GCA_902592615.1 uncultured SAR116 cluster alpha proteobacterium
AACTTTTCGAAGTTAAAATAGAAAATAAAACTATCAGCAAAACTATTCTAATCATATCATCTCCAAAAAATCGAAAATAGTAAAATACTTGCTAAATAAATTATATAGACTGATTTTGATTATATTAAACTATTATAACAATAAAATTAATAGATGAATTAATACATTATTCACCAATTTTACTAATATCAGGCAACCCTTCTATCTGAGGAAAACCACTACCAACAATATACTGAACACTTGTAGTAAAATCACTTGTGCCAGTTAAAACACTTTTGATCATTTCTCTTCTCAATTTCCATTGTTTTTTAAATGCCATTTCTTCGCTAGTAATTTGTTTTTCCATCTCATGAATTGGTTTAAGCATAGATTCCATTGCTAATTTAAACTCATTACTTACAAGATATTCAAATAATTTTTGAGGTACTTGCCCGTCTACAGACCTCACTAAATTATTTTTAAAGAGGCTAATCATTTTTTCTCTTAAAGCCAATGATAGTACTTCAAATTCATAAAAACTACAGATCCAAATTCCATCAACCAAAGAAGCTTTTTTCATTCCACTTGGATAAACTGAAGTAACAATTACTCCAACATCAGAACTGTTATCACTCATGTCTGTTTTGAGTTTTTTGATCCAATCTTTTTTAAAAACCTTTGTAATTTTAGACTCATACAAAATAGTACCTGCAACTTTGCCAGAATTTGCTTTTATTTTATGAAGAACATCTGCACCCTTTTTCCCTTTTGGAATTTCAAGAATTTCATCATTTGGATATTTATTTTTTAGAGTTTCTTCTATTAAAACTTCCCCGGCTTCACCTTGTGATTGAACAGATCCTTGATCAATTCTTTTTGTTGCCTGACGCATATCATTAGTTAGCCTTGTAACCTTTTCTGCGTGTTTAATTTCTAAAATTCTTTTTTCTGTTTCCCATTTGGTTTCATTTGCATCAACAGCCATTTTTATTTGAGCTTTTACCGTTTTATCTATGTCTTTTACTATAGTTTGACTCAAGCTGTCTTTTAATAGAAATGGCTCATTACAATGAGGACAAACACATTTTTGATCTAAGTTTATCATTACTACTCCTTAAAAAATTTATTAACTATTTAGTTAAACGTTGAGATTTTGAAAATGTGACAATTACTCTAATTATTTTTTAAATGGCTCCATTTTTTTTCAATATAGATTAAATCTTCTTCCCATTCTTTTTCTGCTTTGCTCATATTTCCTAATGTTTTTGCTGATGATGCTAAAACCCTTATTACTCTGTGTAATTTTCTGTATCTTTGCGCTGAACCGTCTTTACCCCATTCTGCTATGTAAGCAGGAGAACCTATTGGTGGAAGTTGACTAGTTAAAATATAATCAAGAAGGTTTTCTCTAATCTCCTTACTAACACCTTCGTTTCCAACTTTATATCCAACTGTTTTTAAAACACCTTGATCAGGAGTGTCTGCTTTATATCCTCCTTTTTGATACAACTTTAATCTTTTTTGCCACTCTTCTTGAACTGCTTCAATAACTCTTTCCGCATTCTCCTCCATCTTTTGTTTTCTCTTCATTTCAAGTGCATTAGAGAGTAATTTAGAAAGTTTATTGTCATCCATTAATGGTATATTTTCTAAAATTTTCAATTTTAGGTCTCTGCGCTATTATTATTAATTAAGTATTCTTCTTTACGATAATTTAAAAAATCCTTTTCAATTTTATGTTTCTTATCAACTGTAAGTCTATGGTTTTCAAAATTTTCTAAACCAATAATGGTTAATGTTTCTGGCTCAATATAAAACGAATGATAATCAAATTGATCGTGATGATTAGGACATAAACATAACATGTTTTCAATTACATCAGGACCATTATGAGGCATTCCAAGAGGTTTTATATGGGCCCCAATTGCAATAGGTCCAGATGGTGATGCAAGTCTAATATTGCAAACTTGACATTTAAAATCATACATCTTTTTAACCTTTTCGCTTAGCGCTACTTTTCTATTTAATCTATTAACTGTTGACGATGATCTGCTAGGACTTACGTAATTATTTTTTAAATTGCCTGAAAGTTTATTCTCAAGTTCTTTTAAAGACGTTTCACTTTGCAGGTGAAATCTACAAATATAAAAACCTCTTTTTCCTCTTATTCTTTCGTATTTAGTAACATAATAAAGTCCATCATAACGGTAACCAGAAACAGGACCATTTTGTATTTGATATCCACGAGAAACTCTAACAGGAAGTTGATACTGACAACTTAATTGAAGACCTTTATTACCTTTAGTAAATTCTTGATCGGCTACTTGCTTACCACCGGGAACGTCTTGTCCGCCTTGTCCTGTGTATAAGATATAATCTAGTTCGTCTATATCGTCTTCATATCCACCAGATAATACAATTGAATACGCGCCCTCTTGAGCGCCCCATATTCCTGCCATTGTTGGTGCATGAATTCCTGCCTCACGAAGTTCTTGACGTGAGTTAAACACATCGCCTACATTGACACCTTCCACATTACCAAACATTGTTCCCTCAATTAGTAATTTTAACAAAAATCATGTTTGTACAACTGGAAAGGATAACTTACCCCAGTTTTCATTTTGATTATCCATCATTATTTCTAAAAAGTTAGGTATTAAAAAACTGATAATTGATTGTCCGTCAGTAATTTGGGAACGGTTTATTTTCCCATTCCAAGTTGCACCTCCATGAAGAATTTGGTTTCTAAGTGTGTACAATCTATCAAAAAGTATTTCTAAAATGACTAATGTATTTTTATTTTGAAGGGCCTTTAAAGCGATGGATTTACTTTCGTTAAATTTAACTTCCCAATCATCAAAACCTTCATGACCATTTTGAAAATTCCAAAAAGGACCAAATATAAATTGGTTGTTCAGAAGATTTCTTATTGATCCGGAAAACTCTTTCCAGATTGCATTATAAATAATCTCCTTCTGGTCGTATTTGAGAATTTTTTCAAAATAATCTCCGTATACTCTTCTTTCGGAATTAAATAAATTACTTGTACTTAATTCAGAGTAAGCAGAATTAAACGCAATCCAGTAAAAAATAAACTTAGCGTCTAAATCCTCATTATCTTTTTCTGCTCTATTTATCCAGCTTAAAGAACGATGTATTCTTGTACTAAATTCGTCAGTATAATTTTCACGTTTTGATCGATGTATGTCTTTTAATTTTGAATAAGTTAAATTTAACAACTACAGGCTCCATATAATTTATAATTCAATAGAGGATAAAAATTGCCCGTATTCACACTCCTCATTATGATCAGGACAATTTGTTTGATGCAAACAGTCTCTAATATTCATCAGTGTTGGTTCTATCCAACTTAAATCTACTTCGTAAGGAAGCAAACTCATTTTAAACTTCATTGTTGCCTCATTTTGATTAAGAAAACTATAATCACTAAAACGATCACCGTCGCAGTATAAAAAATACCCAGTAGAACTAACATTAAAACCCTTTTTCTGCATCACCCACACATACAAGTCCATTTGTCTTTTGTAGGCTGCCTTCCACTTATCCTCTAGAGTGATTTCCATGCCCTCTGTTTTCTGAGACGTACTTTTATAGTCTACGATGTGCAACTGTTCTGTATTTGTATTAAACCAAACGTCGTCTAATCCACCGCCAACTTTCAAGTTACTTGCCTCATGAACAAAATGCATTCTTCCTTGTGCACCGAAATGAATACTTTGTGTCCATAGCTCGAAGTCTGGATGATCAAATGGAATTAAGTGTTCCATGCCTAAATTTATTAAGAAATCATGTGTAGTTTTAGATCCTCGGTATTTATCAAAATCTCTTTTAAGAAGAACATCTGTTGCTTCATTAATATTAAAACCGGGTATACTCGGAAACTTTATACCTTTGACTTGAGTTATATAAAAACAAGCAGGACATTTTACAAAGTTTTCAATTCGTGATCGACTAAGTTCGTATGCCTCATGATTTTCTGGATTATAAGTGCCTCTGTGTCTTGGCATAATTATTCTCTTTTACAATTAAATTATTACAGCGTGTACGCTCGTAATTTAAAATTCAAGTAAAATTATTAGTAATCTATTTGGAGCTCATGCTTTACACAATCCAAACAGTGTGTACGCTGTTTAATCATATTGTTTGTTGGTATTTTGAAAGTAAATGTCTACAGATCATCATGTAGATATAAAATCTTGGTATTTATAAATTAATAATATTTATAAATTAATAATGTTTATAAATATAATATATATAAATATAACATTTATAAACTTCTGTAGTATTTATATAAACTTCTATAGGATATTAATAAACTTCTGTAGGATATTTATAAATATTAAAATGAGATTTTCTAAATTTTATTTGAAGACAAGTTGTTTAATTTAGATTTTAATTCTTCTAAAATAGTTTTTGAACTTCTTGGTATTTGAATATTTTCTTCTTTTTTATTATCAAACATTGATACCGTTTTACCTAGCAGTTCAAGTGCTCTAATACGACTATTGGCATTATCTGCATATTCTGCCTCTTCAGTTAATCTTGTTAGAACATACTCTTCCCTTCTTATAGCTCGCATATGCTTATCTTGTTCAATTTGGCATTGTACATCTCTAATCCTTGACTGAACCTTGACGTTTGCGAAAACCCTACATGCCATCTCGTGTATTGATTTTTGTTTGGCATTTTTACTAGGATTATAGGCAATTATATAAGCTTGGGTATTGCTCATTCCCTCCTCAGCCACAAGGTTTGCAAAATTAATTTGCTTAAAGGTCATCGTTTGTTTTTTTGTATTTGTATTTACCATATTTTTTGGCCTTTATATTGATTCGATTTAAAGTTATTTTAAATATTTTTATTTTAATCAAAGCTTAAATATTTAATATTATTTTATGTCAAAAAAGTTAAAAATATATCTAGCTAAAAAGTTGAGTGTTTTTTTAAAAAATAAAATATTTGTAGCTTTTTTGCTCTCTTTCATTTTTCTAATATTGTATCTAATTATACCACAAAAAATAATTGGATTAATATGGGTTTGGAGTTTATTCATTCTTATTTCTCTAATATTAATTGCTTTTACTTTTGAAAAAGTTTTTCAGATAAAAATTTGGGGAGCTCGTAGATTTGATTTTTTATTTTATTTAGTTTTGATGATTTCAGGGTTAGCGTTTTGTGCTTGGCTTATATTTAACATAGTTCCGCTTGTTATAAATGCTATTTTTTGATTATTCAATTTAACACTATCATTAAAATAATTTTCTAATATAATAAATTATACATCGCCGAGTTAAGAGCAAATTGCGGGCGATTAATAAATACAGCTAAAGCGTTGTCAGTCGTTTCAACGTAAGTTGTAACGGCTTTTTTTATGGATTGATCTACCTAATGGATTGGGCAGTTATGCCAAATTGTGCGCCCTGCTATGAAAGCAAAAGTACTAAAAAGGAGATACATATGAATAAAAAATTTTCCAAAAAAAATAAGAATTTATTACTTCTTAAACCCATCAACAAAAATGTTTCAGTTCATTCATTTTTTACCAACTTGGTAAGAAAATGCGAAAAAAAATGGATATGGATTAATCATTCTAACACCTTAGAAAAAAGGAGTTAAGGAATGAAAAAAACTAATTCACATATATTTTATTCAAACTCAGATAGTTGTTCAGAAAGCTTAAGCAACATTAAAGTTCCAGTTTCTATCTTTAGACAAGAACTTGTGACATGGGAATATACAGAAAATGGTATAAAAAGAACAACCGTTGTAAGAAATTTTTCTGATAACAAACACATTGATAATTACACATCAGAACCGATAGCCTTTAAAAGACAAATTTGATGATTAAGGATAAAAGTAAAGAAACTATTCTTGAAAAAGAATTTAAACTTTTAGTTCAGGAACTTAAAGACAGCGGTTTAAAGGTTAATGAAAATTTTGAAGAACAGAATGACAAAAATGCTCTCAAGATTACTTTGCTCAAAAAAAGGAGAATACAATAAATGTCCGCCATAATAAAATTTCCAAAAATAATAAAACTTGATCCTAAGCGTTTTCACAGGCAAAGGCTTTTCTATATTGGCAAAGTATTAAAAGGTCCTCCCTACTCTAGTAACTATCAAGAATACTATCTCAGAAGAAATGAAGAAGTTAGGGGTAACAAAAAATGGTCTTTAAAAATTTTGGGATTAAAGAAAAAAACTGACGTAGAACCGCGTATGCACGCCATTGAGAGTTGTAATGACGACCAATTATTAGAAATGTTGGAAAAGTGGTTTTTACTTGACCAGATTTCATACAAGAAACTTTTTTGGTTGGGTTGGCGTGGGAAAATAAGTAAAAGTGCAAAAATCTTAGAATTCAAAATATCTAAATAAAAAAAGGAGGGATTAACCCTCCTTTCAAATTTTAGTCATGAGTTAAATGTAATTTTTTCGTCTAACTCACGTTCGAATTTACCTAACTCTTTTTCGAAACATACAAACATAAAAAAGATTTCAATGTTATATTCATATACTATTGAATAGTGTGGAAACCTATCACAATGCATATTTGGTAGATCGTTAATATGCGATTTGTACTTAAAAACCATTCCCATAAAAGTAACTATATTGTCATAAAAACCTTCATTATGATAATCTCCAGTTTTTAGAACTAACTTGTGTCTAAAGTTAAATGTGGGAAGAAATTCAAGTGATTTCTCACAGAAAAGCGCAAAAGCCACACCACCTGTTTCATGTTTTATATGTTTTTCATAAAGGTAAATTTTGTTGTCAAAACTTACGACGTTCATCATACTCCTTTTTTTAAATACAAATTTCGGACATACCTCACCTGAGATAAAAATTGTCCCCGTAAACATTTAAATTCAGAAGATGATCATTACTTCTTATAACAAGTTAATCTTATAAGTAAATTAATAAAAGGAGGGACGTGTTACCCCTCCTCATAGTTATTAATGCGTCGTATTTTTTGGTGCAGGAATAAAACCAACAAGTTTAGGCTTGTTAGGATGATCCTTACCAGCCTCAAACTGCTGTCTTATAAGTTCATCCACATCTTCGCCTCTTGCTTCAGCATCCCACCACTCCTGAAGAGCCTTATTTAGTTCTTCTGTATATTCAGGATTGTTTAACTGGGAATATGTAACACCTATTTTCATCAATTTTGATTTTTCATCAAAATTAGATCTCCAAACTAAATGATGACCTTCGTATTCAATATTATCAAAAAACATCTCATATGTTTTAAGCTCTAAAACACGTGATTTAACAATTTCAAAAATATTTTTAAAGTGCATCTCTAGGGGGTATAGATCATATTCTTCACCGGGTTTTAAATTATTGATTAGATTTATGTCATCGCTTGATGCATATGCTTCAATAACTTTAGGTGCAAAATATATTTCAACCTTTACTTTGTTGATTTTATGTTTACCCATAAGGGTAGTTTTTACATGATTGCTTGTCATATACTTCTCCTTTTTTTCACAATGTCAAACAGATGACGCAACTGTACTGTTACGTAAATTACGCCAACGAATGTTTGAAATGTGTTAGGAGTCGATCATAAATTTCCTTTAATTTAGCCTTTGTTTTTAGTCAAATTTTTCATCGAAAATAGGATGATTTATTGACATCTTTTCTCCACTTACTTCTTCTATTTTTTCTCTCAACTCTCCCCTTAACGAAGAAACTGCTTTTAACTTTTCATCAAATGTTCCATCGTCTTTCATTCTCACTAAGGACTCCATTATGTGTTTAGGCGGGAATGGTGGCTTATCTCCAAAATAGTGGATGTACTTCTTAAATAATTCTTCTGTCATATAAAATCTCCATTTTTGTTGGAGAGAGGTATTATCCCCTCTCCTGAGTTTTAGTTCTTTAATTTGCTCGCTCTAGAAAGTCTACGTCGGTTTCAAAACCAATATAGCGAACAGTTATTTCAAACTGCATTTTGTCTTCTACCCATTTAGCTTCAAAGTGAAGCACAGCTATATTATTAGTTATATAACTAGACTTATGTCCCTTATTCATGAGATCGCCTATGTTATCTACCAAAGCAGCTCTTGCATCAAAACTTGGATAGAAAAAAACTACTCTTTCACAGAACGAAACAACTGCTTTTTCAAGCCTTGTATGAGTTTCAACTAAATAAGCGGGGGTGTTGTCATTATGATGATTATACATAATTATCTCCTTAGATTTACATTTCAAACAGATGACGCAACTATCCTGTTGAGTTAATCACGACACTAATTTTTGAAAGGATCTAAGAATGAAACATAATTAATTATATAAGTTAAATATGTCAACAATGTGACTATAAAAGATATCCAAATTTAAAAAATGCTTTGTTTAATATCTTTATAATCTAAAGATTAAGTTTTATTGTTTGATTGAAATTAGCAGAAGTTAATTTTGAGAATAAATACGATATAATATAAATTTCTAAAAATTAAATGTTACTCTATAATCTGACAGTCCCAGTCATCTTCGTCCAAGACATCTTCTTTCCAATAACCTTCAAACCGTCTTTTATCCTTGTAGTTAAAAAATATTCCTTTTCCATGCCTTTTAAAATCTTTAATTTCACCCTCGTACAAACAATTTTCTATTTTACTACTTATTGAACCTTCTATTAATTCCCCTCTAACCCATTTTCCTTCACAGATTAAATCTTTATTAATTATATATTTACCTTGACCGTGATATTGTCCAAATTGAAAATCACCCTCATATATGTTTCCATTTTTTTCTGTAAGTTTCCCTTTTCCATGAAACTCACCATTTCGTTTTTTACCATTGTATTCCATTTTTACTCCTAAAAGTCTTTGTCTTTTTACTCTCCTGTATATTTCCCATCATGAAATGATCCTTCAAAAACCTTACCTTTTCTGTATAATTTTCCTTTTCCTTGATAAGAACCTAGTACAAAATCACCTTCATATGACTCAATTAATTTACCCTCTAATTTAAATGTTATTTTTCCGATACCATTCGGTAAAAGTGGAATGCAGCTAGTTTCATCTAGATTTTCTGGATCCCAATAGTCTGCTGTGTCAACACTACCTTCGTAATATGCTTCAACTTTTTTATAAAGATCTTCTTTTTTTATTTTCGCTTGCTTTGCTTTTTTTGAAAAACCAAACATAATTTACCCTTTAATTTTGAATATCAATTAGCACTAGATATTATATACTTCTTTTAAATACTCAGTTTAATCAAAATTGTTCTTTAAGGTAAAGACTAATTAGTATTGGTGATTAAATACCAAACATTAAATCATCGAATTTTTATAAAAAAATCAATATGTATATAAAACTTAAATTTGTGTTATGTAAAATTTTAAAAAATATAGTAATTTAAATTTATGAATAATTTCCTAAATACTAAAATTAAAAAAAATATTGTTAACGAATTAAACCAAGATTTATATAAATATTTTAATATGGATCTATACGATGCAGATCATTACTTCGGGTATTATAACGGATACATCTACAAATTAATTGATAGGGTTTATACAAAATATGGATCAAAAGCTCTTAGATCTGAAATTAAATATATAACTCAATACTTGTCATTCCTTTTTAACAAACTTGAGAGAAACTCAACTTTTCCAGACTACATTTTAGTTGTTTTTTATT
>CACJFI010000037.1 GCA_902592615.1 uncultured SAR116 cluster alpha proteobacterium
ACTTAGTACTTAATGTAATTTTTCTACCAAATTACTATATATTTTTAGTCAGGTCTTTATTTAAAGCCATTTAAAAAATATCAAATTGTATTTTACAAACCTAAATATATTTTCTAGATATTATTTAGTTTTTATAGGAGTTAAAAATTGGCTGATATCGAAAAAACTAGAAAATTACAATATAAAGTTATGCAAGATATGGCAGCTGGGGCATTAATACCAATGATGCGAATTGGAGATGAATTAAGCCTTTTTAAATATTTAAATAAATTTGGTCCATGTACGTCCGATGAATTCAGCAAAAAAATAAAGATGGATAAAAGATATATTAGGGAGTGGTTGCTTGCTTTGGCAGCAGCTGGATATATAGATTATAACAATAAAAAAGAGGAATTTTCTCTTAGTCCTGAACAATTTTCAATTTTAGGAGATGAAGATAGTGTTTCATTAATGATTGGAGGATTTGAAAATTTGGTAGGGGCAATCCATAATATAGATATAATAAAAGATAATTTTAAAAATGGTAGTGGAACTAGTTGGGGAAACTTACATCCATGTTGCCTGTCTGGATCTGCCAGATTTTTCAAGCCATCATATTCAATTTTTTTGATAAAAAAGTGGATACCCAGTCTTGACGCTGCAGATGAAATGCTTACCAAAGGTATTACTTTTGCTGATATTGGATGTGGACATGGTTACTCAACTTCATTAATAGCACAAAAATATCCTAATTCAAAAATAGTAGGTATTGATCCTCACGAGCCGTCAATTGCCGAAGCTACAAACAAAAATAAAAACCTTACTAATTTAGAATTCAAAGTTAATAACGCTAAAAATTATGATGGTCGTTATGATATAATTGCTTTTTTTGATTGTCTTCATGACATGGGAGATCCACTTGGGGCCATACAATACGCAAAAACAAAACTTAATCCTAATGGAATAATTATGCTTGTAGAGCCTACTGCTGATGACTTGCCAGAAAACAACTTTAATTTAATTGGACAAATGTATTATTCATTTTCGACTGTTGCATGTATACCAGCTTCAAAATCTCAGGAAGTTGGTCTGGCACTTGGCGCACAAGCAGGTCCCCAAAAGTTATTCTCTATCTTAAATGAAGCTGGATTTAAAGATACAAAGGTTACTTACAAAACTGCTTCGAACATGGTAATACAGGGAAAATTATGAAAAAAATTTTATTAATGGTGGGACTAACTGGGATTGAACCAGTGACCCCTTCGATGTCAACGAAGTGCTCTCCCGCTGAGCTATAGTCCCATTTAGGTTAATTAAAGAGTTTTCCTTAAATAATCACACCCTTTGCTTAATCTGAATATAACCATATAAGAGCAATTTACAATGATTTTTCATTAAATGTGTGACATATGTGTGACACAATTTATAATCTTTTCATGACTACAAATACTTATGTTGACCCTGATGCCACCATTGAAACTCATTGGAGATCAATCGTTTTACTTGGTAAAAATACAGCATTATACAAATTTGCTTTAGCTAAAACTTTACTTGAGTATCCAAGACATCATAGTTTGATTAGAATAGACGAACTTGCCCTACCCTTTGCATTAAATATCTGTGAACATTTGAAACTTAGCAATAAGCAACATACTGGTTCTACAAATAGTTTTCTGGATGAATGTAGAAAATTTAATTTAAAAGAAATTTCTGAAAATGATTTAAGAGAAGCCTCAATTAAAAATGGTTTCACTTACGTAATAGATGCTTTTCATAATGTAGTTGGAGGGATGTCCCCTAAATTTTTTGATGATAATAGAAAAAAGGATGACGGGATTGTTCTTACAGACAATTTTTATAATTTATTTGAAACTGAGCAAAAGTTTAATTTCAGACATGAAGTTGAAGCTAGGTGGAGACTATGGGAAACAGCAATTACATTAAAAATAAATCCAAGATTATTAGATTTATACGTAGATGACGATGGAGAAACAATTTTCGTAAGGAATGAAAGTAACAGAAGAGTAAATGTTACCTCAGCTAAACATGCAATAGCTGGTTACCAGAGAGGAAAATGTTTCTATTGTTATGGAGCTATAAACATTGAAAGGGAAAATGGTGAAGTTTGTCATGTTGATCATTTTTTTCCACATATGTTAAAGCAATTCAACTTTAATAATGTAGATTTGGTTTGGAATTTAGTTTTAACGTGTAGTGATTGTAATAATGGTAAAAGTGGAAAGTTTGATTTGTTACCAGATAAAAAATATCTGAGCGAATTGTTTAAAAGAAATAATTTTTTCATTGAAAGCAATCTTCCAATCAGAGAATCTATAATGAAACAAACTGGTAGTACTTTTAGTGAAAGGAAATCATTTTTAGAAAATTTTGATCAAAATGCCTTATCTATTCAACCTCATAGATGGAAGCCGATGATTTTGAGAGGAAAGCCAATATGAGTAATTGTATTTTTTGCAATTTACCTTCAGACAGAATTGTAGCTGAATATAAATACTTTTATGTAATTAGAGATGCATTTCCTGTTACTGATTTACATTCTTTAATAATAACTAAAAGACATGTAGTTAGTTACTTTCAATGCAATAAAGAAGAAATCAATGAATTACCATTGATATTGGACACTCAAAAAACCGAATTAACTTCAATTGATGATACCATAACTGGATTTAATATAGGTATGAATATTGGAGAAGACGCTGGACAGACAGTTTTTCATTTTCACATGCATATAATACCTAGAAGAAAGGGTGATACTCAAAACCCTAGAGGTGGAGTAAGAGGAGTAATTCCTAAAAAACAAAGTTATTAATAATAGAAAATTTTCTATTAAATTTTGCTCTCTTTTTTAATAGTTGCTCTTATAAATTTACTCACATAACCCCAATTAATTTTGATATTTTTTTTATTAAAAATCATTGCTGTGACTATAATTACAATTAATGATGTCCAAATAATTGGTCCTAATAACGACATTAATATGATAGAAGCTGTCGATATAGCGCCACCTTTACTCAAAGCTAATATCCAAGATTTAGTAGTTTCTTTGTTGTTTTTAATTCTATGATAAGATCTTGCTAAACCTACAATACTAATAAGAATAGAAATTGGATTACCTGCATATAAAGAGGTAACATTTATCATTCCAACAATTTTAGTAAAATTTTTAGTATCTTTGTCATTCCAAGATAATAATAAAGCAATTGCTGGAATAATAGACCCTGCAACTTCAATTGTGTTTATACTCCATAAATCTACAAATTTACTTTCAGATATACCCACCTTTTCCAATATTTCAGTAATATTTTCTCTTGTATCTTTACCTAAAACAGCTAATGGCAGTCCAGTTACAGAAGACATATCACTCGCCAAACTTGTAATTAAACCTTTGAACTCTTCCCATTTTGTATCATCTGGCACCGCATCCCTAGTTTTTTGGATAGCATCAAGCAATGTATGTCCGGGAATATCAATCCGATGACTTGTTGGGCTTATATAATCTATTCCTGATTTAAGACCTTCTGCAAAAGCTCCATCAAGTGCTTTAGTATAAGCATTGGAAAGGGTATTAAAGCTCTCTGCGGTTAATCTTTCTAATGATTTAGATAATGCACTCTCTGATGTTATTTGACTTACCCATGCTAGCGATTCAGCTAATTTTATATTAGGAATTTCTCTTATATTTTCTTTATACCAAGATGAAATTTTTTGAGCTATTTTTTGATCGTGTTTATTGATATATTTGTTAAGTGAAATTTTTTCATCTAAATAATCAATATTCTTTTCGAAAATTTTATTATGTTTTTTATCTAGACCAATCTTATTAAAATTTAACTCTGTTGTTTTATTAATTTCAAGATATCGAGAATAAGCGATTTCATGCTGTGTTTTAGGTTCTGTCTGATTTCTAATAAAATTTACGAAACTTATTTCTTTATGAGAAGTTGGTTTACTTAATCCACTTGCTAACCTTTTATATCTAGTAAGGTAAAGTTTTAATAATCTTGTGTCCCAATTACTTAAATTCATTAATTTATTAAGTATCTCCCAAAAGGATGCGCCAAAGTCTCATCCAGACAGATAAGAGTTTAATATGTTAATTTCTTTTTTTAAACCTTTTCATGTTCTCTTGGCTAACCCTCGTGAAACAGTTTGAAAAATCAGTAAATTTTTCAAAAAATAAATCAATATTATAGAGTTTTCCAGTGTCAGTATCTTTAAATGTTATTACTGGTATATCATTGACAGAGATTTTTTTATTATCAGTTATTTTTCCATAAAAAACATTTGTCAAAGTGAAAAATTCCTTAAAAGAAAGAATACCTTCAATTTGATTTTTAAAAAATGTGTTTCTTAGAGTTTTGTCAGTCATCCATTTATCTATTTTTTTGTTCAAAAAGAGATACAGAAATCAAGAACTCACTAATACCCCTCCCCTAAAATTCTGCAGTATTTATATATAATAAATAGCCCTGATATTTAGTTAGAAAATTTCATCAGGTTAATGATTTATTGTATTTTAAATTCAATACCAAACGCATGGGACATAGGGGTATAGTTAGATAGGTATAGTTATGGTGTGCAGCAGATTATTTATAATACTCACCTGTCTTAGATATTATCTTTATTGTCCGTTTGTACCAGCTTTTTCATGACGTGGTCCGTATAATAAACTATTAGGGACACTAGCTGATAATAGACGTTTGTTTGCGATTTGTGATGTAGGAAAACCTAAGTCAAAAATTTGTCCTGCTACTTGTTCAACAACAGCTGTTACAAGCAATCCAGCAAGCCCCATATTATTATTTGAGCTATTTTCATTACTACTTGCTGCCGCTTGACCTCTCCAAATTTCGGTTTCTGTTTTAGCATCAACTAAGTATGCCTCAAGGGAAACTACATTAGCACTTGTTATTATAGAATAAGTCTGACCATACTTTTTAATATTGATATACAAAATGGCATCTGCACCAAAAACTTCATTTAGTTTAGATAAACTTAAATCATGAATACGACGTGGCTCTGTTAATCCATTTTGTTTGAATGTTTCCATAACTAATGTTGGTGGAAATACATAGTAACCAGATTCACTAAGTGGATGAACTAAACTAGAATAAACAGCTGAAGATGCGTTTACATCTACAGACTCATTCAATGGAGGCAAGACAAGTATTGAGCTTGGTTTGGAAGCCTTAAAAGCAGAATAATCAAATTTTGCAGTCTCACAACCACTTAAAAATACAAAGGTTATTATCAAAAAAAATTTAAATTTATTAATTATTTTTTGCATTTATATTTCTTTCTTTTAAGAACATTTCAAAGAAAACAGCACTTTCTGGAAATTTTTGTTTTTCCTGTAAAAGAAGTTCCTTAAATTTATTAGTGTTACCTGATTTTTCATAGAGTAATCCAAGGTGAGCATAAAATGTTGGAGGAAGTGGTTTTTCTTGGGATGATGCTTCTTCTTTCAATGCTTCTAACTTATCAATCAATTCTGAAATTGGCTCATCCTTGAAATAATCATATGTTTGTTTTTCGTAATCGCCCCAATAATAAAGTGTTTGAGTTTGGCAACCTACCAAAACAGTTAACAAAGTAGCTAAGATACCTAATTTAATCATTCTCGTACATATCATTATTTTAATTGACCATTGTCTACTGCTGCGCCAAGTTTATCTACACCTTCTCTAATAGCTAAATCTAAAACCTTACCATTTAACGTTGAATCATAGGAAGCAGTTCCTCCAAAGCCAACAACTTCTCTAGTTGATAATTTATACTCACCTGCTCCTTGAACAGATAAAACCACTTGAGAAGTTAATACATTAATTACATTTATAGTTACTTTAGAATACGCAATTTGATTTTTACCTCTTCCTAAAATTCCAAATAATTGGTAATCCCCAACAACTTTTCTTCCAAACTCAGTAACATCACCTGCAATTATATAATTTGCACCCATAATATTCTGTTTTTGTTTATTGATATCAGCCTCTTGTTTAGCAGACTCTGTATTAGACCTATCCAAAACATTGAATCTATTAGATAAATTCAAATGAGCAATCAATGTGGTTTGGGCTTGAGACCCGAGTCTATCAACGCCATCACTAAAAATTCCTTTTTGATAACTAGATTTGTTGTTAAATTTTCCAATTGAAACAGATACAGATTTACCAATGGGTGAAGTATTTGATATTATTGGTTTGGGAGTTTGCACAACTCTCATTGTTTCTGTTGCCATACAACCAGTTAATAAAAGTATTAATGCCATAAAACGTAAAAACATGCCTTACCTCCGATTCAATAATATTAAGTTATTAACAAAATTGTTATTTAACAAGTTAATTTTTATTCATTATACTTATACCAAAATGATTTTATTTTTTAAAGATATAAATCTATCTTTAATCTATCTTTGCCCCAGCCGATTCATAATGTTTTTTCATTCTTTGCTTATAACCATCACTAGGACTTCCATCAATTACATGAGCAAACATATCAAGGTAAAAATCTCTATCTAAATGTTGTGAGGTAAAAAGCTGTATCTTAGTTATGTTATGATTATATTTAACTTTTATTATTTCTTTCATGGAAGTAATAGAAAAAGCTTTCTTCATTAATTTATGTAATCGTTCATCATGTCCAAATGGCACTATAAAACTATCATGTATTGTTAATATAGGTGTGTTTGTCTTAACAAAATCTTTAATGATAAACTCAACCATCCTACTATCTAAGTTCATTAATTCAAGGCCGGCTCCTGAACAAATCAGGTGAGCTATTTTAGGATGGAGTGATTTAATATCTTTAAGTAGCTTAGCTAACACTTTGTCTGGAAATGAATAAGGATATTCCTTGTAGTCAAGTTCTGAGGGAAAAGCTCTGTACAAAGATTTTTCATTGGATGCATTTAAAGAGAGAAGAAAGAAAAGCTTATTGATATCTCTAATATGTTAAGGATTTCCCACTCCATCTATAGATACGCTATAGGAGTCTTTATCTGTCAACTTCCAATAGTCTTCATCTACTTTGGCATAAGCAAGTATGACATGAAGAGATGAGTAATCTATTTCATTAGTCTGAAGATTATTCAACCTTATTCTACATCTTTGACATGCATCAATTCTTTGCCACCAGCCACCATAAAACCTTCCACCTTCTTTAAATGAACCATTATTAAATATACGTTTTGTAAACTTGTCGTGATGAGAGATATTTACGTAAGTAGGTTTGTTTCTTTTCTTTCTAAGCTTATCATGTTTAAGTTTATTCGAGGTGTTTCTAGTTACTGGATGTCAATGAAGTGTGCTCCCGCTGAGCTGGAGTCACATTTTATAATTAAAAAAAATATGTTATCATTTTTTTATATTAACAATTAAAAAAGTAGATTATTTATGAAAAAAATTATTCTAAAATTTAAAGATAAAAATTTAGTTTTAAACCTAAGAGATACACCTACAGCAGATATGATTTATGACGCATTACCTTTTACTTCAATAGTGAAAAAATGGGGTGAAGAGATTTATTTTGAGACCCCTGTTGATGTTGAGCTAGAGGATAATGCTAGGGCAGTAGTCGAGTTTGGAGAAATAGCATTCTGGAATGGAGGGTCAGCTATTGCTATTGGTTATGGTAAAACTCCAGTTTCAAAGGGAAATGAAATTAGATTAATTTCACCTTGTAATATTTGGGCAGACAGTAGTTTCGAAAAAAGTTATATTGAGAAAATTAAAGAAAACGAGATTGTTAAAATAGAAAAACTCTAATTATTTATATCAACGTAAATTGTATCTAATTTTTTTTTAAATTCATAATCTAAAATTGTTGGTTTATTGCTTACTCTATCAACATACACATGAATGAAAAATCCGTCTGCAGATGCCAAATCATCATTAAGTTTAAATAAACCCACCTCATATCTGACGGAACTATTTCCAATTTTTGTTACTCTAATTCCTGCGTCGATGTCTTCTGGATATTCAAACGAAGAAAAGTAATTACATCCTGATTGAACTATAAGACCAATATTATTCCCTTTTTTAATATCTATTAAATTGTTCTTTATTAACCATTTGTTAACTGCAGTATCAAATAACTCATAATAAATTACATTATTTAAGTGACCATAAATATCATTGTCATTCCACCTAGTGCCCATTCTTGAAAAATAATTATAATCACTGCGATTTGTAGGATTTTGTCGCAAATCAACTCTTCCTATTTTTAAATTCATTTAACGTACAAATTTTATTTGCTATAAAATCTATTTTATTTTCTGGCAATGAAGCTATATTTATACGCCCATCAGGCATTAAGTATATTCCATTTTCTTTTCTTAATGTCATTATTCCTTCTTTAGAAATAGGCAAAAGTGAAAACATACCATTTTGAACATTTAAAAAGCTAAAGTAATCTGTTTGAAGTTTATTTTGTAAACTTTTTGAGAATTCTTCTCTTAGAGAAACTATTCTTTTCTGCATTCTACCAATTTCTAAAAGCCATTCATTTTTTAAAATTTTATCATCAAGTAATATATTTATTATTTCAGCAGCATGGTCTGGTGGATGAAAATAAAGCTCACGAGCAATTTCACTTAACATTGTTGCCAAAGAGTCACTTTTTACTTGATTGGAGTCAGTAATAACTGCAATCAGACCACAACGGTCTCTGTAAACACCAAAAGTTTTACTAGATGAAATAGTTATTATTACTTCAGGTACAATTTTAATTAATTTTCTAATACCTAGAACATCTTCATCAATGCCTTTACCCAAACCCTGGTAAACCAAATCTATAAATGGAACAATTCCATTTTTTTTACATATTTCAGCAACCTCTTCCCATTGATCAATATTCAAGTCAGCTCCAGTTGGATTATGGCAACATCCATGTAATAATAATGCATCACCCGACTTTAATTTCTTTAAATCTAAAATCATATCTTCAAAATTTAAGAAATTGTTTGTGTTATCGTAATAATTATGCTTTGTGATTTTTAGACCAGATTTTTGAAACATAAAAGTTTGTTGTCCCCATGTCGGATTGGGGATAGATATTAGATTATTTTTTAATTTACTTTTTATAAGTTCTCCAGCAATTCTTAAACCAGAGCCTGCACCAGGAATTTGTATTGCGCCAATTTTGTTGTTTCTCTCATTAAGAATATCTTTTCCTAAAACTAATTTTAAAATTTTTTTACAGTATTCAGAGTTCCCAGCAGGTGTTTTATATGATTTAGAAACTTCGTTTTGTAACAATGAAGTTTCAGCTTTTTTTACTGCTTTAAAGACAGGCGCCTCACCTTTTTCATCTCTATATATACCTATTCCCAAGTCAATTTTAGAAGTTCTCTTATCACTTTCTAAATCTTTAAACATAAGTCTTGTTGCATCAAGTGCAGGTGATTTAATATCAAAATACCTCATAGAAAATCTTTCAATAAAAATTTTAAATACACATAACTTAGTACACTTTTGAATTTGAACTAATTAACGAAATGAACTAT
>CACJFI010000038.1 GCA_902592615.1 uncultured SAR116 cluster alpha proteobacterium
TATCAATCCTGATATTTTATAATTTCAAACAAGACATAACCTTAAAATGAAATATAACATAACATAACGATTTTCTGATAAACTATTGATATTCTTGTGTTATTTACAATGATAATTTAGATATTAATTCCATTACGTCTGCTATTTAGTTACGTTCGCAAAACATGTTTGTCATGTTGGCTTAGAGTTGTGATGATATTAAGTTTTTTATAGATTTAAATATTAATTTTTATATAGTTTGAATTAGTAATTTGGAGAATAATATGGTTGAAAATAAATTAGGTAGTAAGATTGAAGGTGAAGAATATTTAGTCCTTCATGAGTTTGCAAAAAAAGCTAAAGCAAGACTTTCCAAAGAAACTTGGGACTATCTGATTGGAGCAGCTGAAACAGAGACAACTTTTAAAAGAAATAGATTTGCCCTAGACAGTTTGGCATTTAGACCAAGAGTTTTAAGAGATGTTGAAAATGTTGATATAACCGCCAACTTAGTTGGACATACTCTGAGAATGCCTGTGATACTTGCGCCAATAGGATCAATGCAAGATTTTGTGGAAGGAGCAGGAGTTGCTCCAACAATTGCAGCATCTGAATTTGGGATATTGCACATGATAAGCTCTACTTGTATGCCAGGATTAGAAGAAGTTGCTAAAAGTGTTAATTATCCAAAATTATTTCAATTATATGTTAGAGGTGATCAAAATTGGGTTGATGATCAGATCAAAAGTGCAATTGACTGTAATTATGCAGGCATATGTTTGACAGTCGATTTAGATGCTTATGGAAGAAGAGAAAGAGATTTAGCAAAAAGATACAGAACAACATCAAGACAGAGTGCAACAGGTTTTGAATATCAAATGCGATTTTCATGGAAAGATATTGATAGAATAAAATCTTATTGTGATTTACCTATAATAATAAAAGGAATAGCTACAAAAGAAGATGCTTTATTGGCTACAGAACATGGTGTTGAAATAATTTATGTGTCGAATCATGGTGGAAGACAATTGGATTTTGGAGTTGGTGGTTTGAATGTTTTACCAGAAATTGTTGAAGCAGTTAAAAATAAAGCAAAAATTATTTTTGATGGAGGTATAATGAGAGGTACGGATGTCTTAAAAGCTATTGCTTTAGGAGCCGATTGTGTTGGAATTGGTAGACTTCAAGGTTTTGCTGCTGCAGCTGGAGGTTCAAAAGCTATTTTTCGAATGCTTGAATTACTAGAAACAGAAATTCTAACAGGGTTAAGATTGCTTGGATTAAATTCATTATCTGAACTTGATCACACTTATTTAAGTAAAGATTATGCATTTGATACAAAAAATGTCTTAAGTGCATTCCCTTTGATTGATGAGGGATATTAAGAAATTTTTGAGATTATTTGTTGAAATCTTTTTAAAAATATTTTTTCAACATCGTTGGCTGACATCGCAACTATAGTTTTATGTTTGTAATTCAAATTTGGCTTTTTAATAATTTGTGATGCTTCTTTTTCATTATAATTTGCCAAATCAATAGCTTCAAACCAAGCTAGAGCTTTATCAATTTTTTTTATTTTATTTTCAACATGTTTTGGAAGAACAGCTGGCAACCCAAATCTAAGAAAAATTGCTTTCATGAGATTATCTTCTACAAATTGATAACTATTATTTAGTGCATATTTGAATGGAGTAATTAAATCCCCTATAACATATTCTGGTGCATCATGTAGCAGCGCTGCTAAATTCCATTTTTTATTTAAGTCTGGATATTCAATATTGAAAAGTTCTTCTACAAGAATAGAATGTTGAGCAACTGAATATGGATTTTTCCCAGTAGTTTGACCATTCCACCTCGTAACCCTTGATAAACCAAGAGCAATATCTTCAATTTCTATGTCAAATGGAGATGGTGATAAAATGTCAAGTTTTCTTCCTGATAACATTCTTTGCCAGGCTCTTTGGTTAATTTTTTTTATAGGTTTTATGATTTTGTTTACCACTCAGAAAAAATATATATTGATTTATTGTTGATTAAATATAAAAGATAACAAAAAATTTTTTCAAGGTTTAAATTTGGATTTTTATCAAGCACAAAATAAGTATAGGCAAAAACAGTTTAGATCAATATTAAATTATATTTTCAAACTTCTAGTGATTATAATTGCTGTTTTTATGGGATGGTGGCTTGGTAACAGTGATAAATTAGTTTTAATGCAAGAAAATGAAAAAATAATTAATGAATTTAATGATCAAAAAATCGAATTAGACAGAAAATTAACTGACATAAGATTAAAGCTAAAAGAAGCAAACTTAGCTCTAAATACTCAAAATATAAAAAATGAAGACACTGATTTTGGTAGAGATGCAAAAAACATACTAGCATCAAATTTAGCTAAGGGTGTTCCTGAAAAGGATATGATAAATGCCTTGAGATTACTTGGTTATAATAAAACTTGTAGTAAATCAGATGATAAAGAATTAGCTGTTTCAACACAATCTTTTATACCTCCTGGAAATACTCTGTTATTATTATCAGGTGGATTAAAAGTAAAGGTTGAGGGTAATATTTCTGATACAGTAATTGACAATCCTCACTTTGATCCGTCTAAAACAATTAGAGTTATATTTACTTATTTAGGTAATAATGATGTCATTGAAGGTAATTTGCCAATTACAAAAAACATTATGGCTGGAAAGTTTTTAGTCAAAATAAATATTTTAAAATCAAAAGTAAGAGGAGCTGTTATTGTTCGATATCAAAATTGTAAAATTTAATTTATTGGTAATGTGAATAATTTGAAAATCTATAATAAAAAACAAAAAACTGCTATTATAACTGGTGCAAGTGAGGGTATTGGTGCCGCTTTTGCAAAATTATTAATAAAAAAAGGGTGGAAAGTTATTGGTATTAGTCGCAGTTCTAGTAAGTTAAGAGCAATTAGTAATAGTATTCCTTCAAATGATCAGTCCTTTAAATACTTCCCATGTGATGTACAAGATTTTAAAAAATTAAAATCTATAGCAAAAGAAATTGAAGCACCTGATTTGCTACTTTTAAATGCTGGTATTTATTTACCTGTGAACGCATCTGAAAATAATTTAGATATTTATAAAAAACATATGAATGTCAATTATTTGGGTGTTCTTCATTCTTATGAAGCTTTTTTACCTAGTCTATTAAATAAACAAAACGGTCATATAATTATTATGTCAAGTATCTCTGGCTGGATTGGTTTACCTAAAGCTGCAGCATATGGACCAACAAAGGCAGCTTTAAGGTCATTTGCTCAGTCTGTTCGCTATGACCTTAATCCACATGGCATTAAGGTTCAATTATGTAGTCCAGGGTTTGTAGACACACAAGCAACCTCAATTAATGATTTTTATATGCCAGGTTTGATGAATGTTAACGAAGCTGCTAATTTAATTTTCAAGTATATGAGTTCAAATAAATTTGAATTTTCATTTCCATTATCATTTTCTGTTTTTATGAAAATTTTTTGGTATTTACCTGATAAAATTTCTTCTTATCTAATTAGAAAATTTATAATATAAATTTTTAAATGAAAAAAAATATAGTTAAAAATTATATCAATTTATTTAGCAATCTTTCACCTGAGAATATTAATGAATTTGACGATCTTATTTCGAATGATATAATTTTTGTGGATCCATTTAATAAAATTAAAGGGGTAAATGCTTTTAAAAAAATTTTTCATCATATGTTTGAAAATGTAAAAGAACCTAAGTTTTTAATCTTAGACTATTCGATAAATAAGCAAAGAGTTTTTTTGAAATGGAAAATGACTTTCTTCGCATTTAAGTCTTTGCAAACTATTGAAGGTATGAGTGAATTATTATTGAATGATGCTGGAAAAGTTGCTTCTCACACAGATTATTGGGATTCATTAAATGGCCTTTTCATTAAAATACCATTTATTGGTTATTTCTATAAAATAAGCTTGTTTCTGTTTAAATCAAAAACCTAATTAATATTCAATTTTATTTGCTTTAAATCAATATTGTTAGATAAAAAACCACCTTCACAATACGATAAATAGTAATTCCACATTAATTTAAAAGTTTCGTCAAATCCAAGTTTTTCAATCTTTTCCCAATTATTATTAAATCTTTTATTCCAAATATTTAATGTTTTTGCGTAATCATCTGAAAAACTATTTACATCATCAATCTTAAAGTAATTTTTATTTGCAACGTTTTTTAGTGTTTTAAAAGAGGGCAACATCCCTCCGGGAAAAATATATTTTTGTATAAAGTCTGGATTATTTTTATAAACTTCATATATCCTATCATCAATTGTAATTAATTGTAGTCCAACACTTCCGTTAGGATTTAAAACACTTCTTATCTTATTAAAAAAATTGTTCCAATATTCTTTTCCTACAGCTTCAAACATTTCAATTGATAATATTTTATCAAATTCACCATCAATGTTTCGATAATCGCAATATCTTATATCAATTTTATTTTCTAGATGTGCTTTCTGAATTCTTTTTTTAGAAAATTCATATTGCTCTTTTGAAATTGTAATTGCCGTTATATTACAATCATACTCTTTACCTAAAAATTCAGAAAATCCACCCCAACCACATCCAATTTCTAATATATTGTCGCCATTTTTTATTGAAACCAATTCTGCGAGTTTTTTATATTTATTTTTTTGGGCAATCTCAAGTTCATCAGTTGATTTAGAAAAAATTGCAGAAGAATAAGTCATTGATTTATCTAACCAATAACTATAAAATTTATTACCTAAATCATAGTGATATGAGATATTTTTTTTTGCTTGATTTACACTGTTTTTATTTTTGAAATGAGAAATTTTATAATAAAAATACTTGAGTATAGAAATTTTTAAAGTGTCCTCAGCTTCATCATTATTGAGAGCAAAATAATGCATTAGTGTTGTTAAGTCAGAAGTTGTTAATCTTTTTGCCATGTATAACTCAGCAAATCTAACGGAACCACCTTTTATAATTTCTTTAACAACATTTTCGTCAGCAATTTTTACATTTGCATTAGGACCAGTTTTACCTGCAGAAATTTTTTCTACCTTTCCGTTTGGCCATTCTATTTGAATTGATCCATAAGGAAAATTTCTTATGCCGCTTAAAAATAAATTATTCCAAAAATTCATTAATCTTAAAACCTATTTAAATTAAATTAATCTTTTGACACTTCAATTCCAAATGAATGTTTTATTTTTTCATTAGGAGGGATTTTGTAGAGACTTACTCTTTTAAACCAGAGAATTAATGCTTGTAAATGAATATTTATCCAAATTTTTCCTGGATATATAGAACATTTCAAAAATGCCTTTATAATATTCAAATTATTAAATTTAATTTCTTTCAATTTCATATTAGCTATAAATACTTTTTTATTATGTAAGGAATATTCTACTGAAATTAGAATCTTATCATGGACGTAGTTTGCAAATAATTTATAACTTCCTTTTTTTGGATAAAATGGAGATACAAATAGTTTCTTAGTAGTTTTTTGAGTAATTTTTTTTAGATTTATATTTCGTAAAATATAATGGTGCATATCTCCAAAAGTGTTTCTGACTTCAAAAATTGAATGGATTAGTAATCCTTTATTATTATAACAAAAATAAACTGAAAGAGGGTTAAAACCAAAACTTAAAACTTTAGGGAAAGTTAACAATTTAATCTTATGAATTTCCTCGTCATTTTGTGTCTTGTCAATACATAAATTTTTAATAAATTCATAAAGGTCATTAGATGTAGTAAACTTACGTTGGTTTCCATGTTTTGAGGCACTCCATGTTAGTAGATTAAATTTTTTTAGAGAAAACAATGAAGGGTATTTTGGTATTTTTTGTTTAGGTTTGTTTTTTAAATCGATTAATATTGCGTTTGTTTGATTTTTAAAGAAATGACTTTTTTTACCATTCCTTTGATGGGTTATATTTGCTTCAAAAAATTTTATATCACCAGTAATAGGTTTCATTATGATCTCTAATTATTTTTCTATCCATGGCACTTTTATGTCAAAGTATTTCGAAATTTCGATAGCTGACGTTATTCCATCTTCGTGAAAACCATATCCTAACCAAGCACCTGCATAGTAAATATTATCTTTTCCTTGAATTTTATTAATCAGCTTTTGAGCTTCATTTGTACTATTATTAAAAATAGGATGTTCATATACAATTTTTTTATGAATTAGAGATTTATTTGGTATTTTAAATGGATTCAAACTAACAAATACATTCAATGAAGTATTCAAATCTTGTAGTTGATTCATCCAATAAGTTGTTGCAGAATTTCCATTTTTATTAGATAGATAATTCCAACTAGACCAAGTTTTATGATTTCTTGGCATCATTGAAGGATCTGAGTGTAAAAATACTGTGTTTTTCTGGTATCGAAATTTACTTAAAATTTCTGTAGTTTTTTTATCTAAATCTTTTATTAATCTCAATGTTTGATCAGGGTGAGTCGCCATTATTATTTTGTCAAAAGTTTCATAACTATGATTATATTCAATCTTAATTTTTTTTCTTTTTGAAGTTATAGAAGAAATTTTTATATTTAATAAAAGCTTATTATTTTTATTCTGTTCAAGTTGTTTGATAACTTTTTTAACATATTGTATAGAACCTCCTTTAACTGTTCTCCATTTAGGTCTAATGAAAAAGTTAATTAACTGATGATTTTTAAAAAAAGTAAGTAAATTTTTTGCTGGAAATGTTAATATTTCTTTTTCTGGACAAGACCAAATTGCAGACGACATTGGTATTAAATGATCATTTGCAAATTCATCGCTGAATTTACATCTATTTAAGTAGTCTTTTAAATTTTCATTTTCTTTAACATTAAAAGCATATTTATAACCAAAGACAAAAAATCTTATAATATCTCTTAACATTTTATAAAATTTTAAATTAAAATAATTCTTTTTTTGTGCAAACATTCCTTTGAGAGAACCTGAATATTCTAATTCACCATCTCTTGCAGAAACTGCAAACGACATATCTGATTTAATAGTTTCAACATTAAGATGTTTTAAAAAACCAACTAAGTTTGGATAATTTAATTTATTGAATACAATGAACCCGGTATCAACATCAATAGTTGTATTTTTGTTATTAATTTGAACAGTATTAGCATGCCCACCATATCTTTTATCTATTTCAAATATTGTTATTTGGTGTTTTTGAGACAATAGTAAAGCAGCTGATAGTCCTGATATCCCAGAACCAATAATAGCAATTTTCATTTATTTAGGACTCTATTTTAATTTTGTTTTAATTTTCTCAAACCAGTTCTAGGAGTGCATTTATCTGAAAACATTTGTTCAAACATTGATTCTTTACAATTTAAATGTTCAGGCATCTTCATACCTGATTGTTCTCTATAAATTGATGCAATTACTAATACTGATATCAATACCGCTAATATCCACATGTTTCTAGACATTTTATTTCCTTAAATAATCACCAATTATAAATATGATTCGGTAGGTTTTCTGTTTTAACTTTAAGTTCACTTATTACTCTATTTTTTACACTATTACCACTTTTCACAATTTCTTCATTATTACCACATACTAGTGGATGCCATTTAGGTAATTGACCACCTTTATCTATGATTTTATAGGCGCATGTTTCTGGCATCCATTTAAGATTTTTCAAGTTTTTAGGAGATAAAATTTTACAGTCTGGAACAAAAGTCTTTCTATTAATGTAATCTTTACACAGGGCAGTCTTTTCGCACAAAAGCTTGCAAGACACATTAGTATAATAAATTTCTTGCGTGTCATAATCTTCCAATTTCACCACACAACATTTACCGCATCTATCACATAATGACTCCCATTCAGTAGGGGTCATATCGTTTAATGACTTAGTTTTCCAAAACATTATAAATTCTCAATAAAGACTAGTTTAAATAAATAATTTTAGTAAATTTCTATAAATTGTTAAAGATATAAAATGAAAAATAATTTAAAAAAATCAGAACTTTTAATATCTCCTGAATTAGGTGTTTATTCAAACTTATATAAAGATATTTATTTTGATAAATACCATGGAATAAAAGAAACCCAACATAATTTTCTTAAAGCAAATAATTTGGCTTCTCGTTTTAAAAAGTCTAATAAATTTATCATTTCAGAGCTGGGCTTTGGCACAGGTTTGAGTTTTCTAATGACTTTGAAACTCTGGAAAAAAACAAAAAAACCAAATGCTAAATTAATTTTTATAAGTTTTGAGAGTGCTCCATTAACAAAAATTGAGTTAATACAAGTTTATAAGTCCTTAAAAGGTTTAAAAACACTTTCTAGTCAGTTAATTAAAAAATTACCTAGCACATATCAATCTATACATAGATTATTTTTTGAGTCAGAAAATGTTGAGTTAATTTTAATTTACGACGACTTCAACAGTCTTAAAAATTTTAATTTTAAAGTAGATGCATGGTTTTTAGATGGTTTTGCTCCCCAAAAAAATACCTCTGCATGGAATTCAAAACTTTTTGAACAAATTTATTTTACTACTAATTTTCAAGGAACATTTAGTACATTTACAGCTGCAGGGCATGTTAGAAGAGGATTGTCTAATTCTGGATTTTCTGTGTCAAAAGTAGTTGGTTTTGGTGACAAAAAAGAAAGTTTAATAGGAATTAAAAAAACTTTATCAAGTGAAACTAATAAAGCATCAAGTTATAATACTTATATAGGACCTGTAGCAATAATAGGATCTGGTATTTCAGGGGCTTCTCTTGCTTATTCATTAAGAAAAAGAAATATAGAATGTTTTCTAGTAGATAAATCTTCTAAATATGCAAGTGGAGCAAGTGGAAATAAGTTGGCACTTCAAATGCCAAAATTAACACTGGATAATTCACCTTTTGGATTGCTCTCTTTGGAGGCTTTCACTTATTCAAGAAATCTTGCCAAAAACCTAAATTCAATTCCTTCCTCTGATGGGCTTATTGTAATACCTTCAAGGGAAAGAGATTTGATCAAATACTCAAAACTTTTACAAAATAATTGGCCACTAGATTTGATTTCCAAT
>CACJFI010000039.1 GCA_902592615.1 uncultured SAR116 cluster alpha proteobacterium
TAACTAAACAGTTAAAATTATCGAATAAAAATTTGTTACAATTTAATGAAAATAAAATTTCAATTGGTTTTGAAATTTTCATAATCGCTTTAATTGGAGGATTTGTTTTAAATTTTATGCCCTGTGTTCTCCCAGTATTATCTTTGAAAATGATTCAATTAGTAAACCTAAGAACGGAAAACAAAGTAATATTTAGAAAGAAAATATCATTTAATATATTGGGTATATTAACATCATTTTTAGTGCTAGCTTTTGGTACTTACATTGTTAAGTCTGCGGGTGAACTCGTTGGGTGGGGTGTGCAATTTCAAAATCTATATTTTCTAATTTTTATGATTTTACTAACAGCTTTTTTTGGTTTTAATCTATTAGGATTATTTAATTTGTTCTTACCTCCAAAAGTTTTAAATATTCTATCATATAGGGGTGAGGGTTTTGTAGGCGATTTCGTTACTGGAATTACATTAACTTTATTAGCTACTCCATGTACAGCGCCATTAGTGGGTACTGCAGTTGGTTTTGCCTTATCTGGAGGTACTGTCGAAATTTTTTCTATTCTTTTAATTATGGGTCTAGGTTTGTCATTACCCCTAATTCTAATAATGTTATTTCCAAAAATTATATCAATTATTCCAAAGCCTGGTAAATGGTTAGTAACTTTTAAAAAAATTATGGCTATTTTCCTTCTACTTACTTCGTTATGGTTAATAAATATATTAATGAAATTAGAGACAAAAATTGAAACCAATTTAAATAACTATTCTAATTTAGATATAGTTAATTGGGATATAAACAAAAATATTTCATTACCAAATCAGTTGGCAGCAAAAGGTGAAATAGTATTTGTCGATATTACTGCAGATTGGTGTATAACATGTCAGGTGAATAAAGCTTTGGTACTTGAAACAAAACAAGTATCAGAAATCTTTAAAAGAAATAATGTAAAAGTTCTGGTCTTAGATTGGACTAAGCCGAACAAAAATATTAAAAAGTTCTTAACTAAAAAACAACGTTATGGAATACCGTATAATGAAATTTATGGTCCATTATTGTTAAATGGAAAAATTTTGTCTGAATTACTGACCTTTAAAGAAATCCATAAATATATTAAAAAAGCAAAATAATTTTATTTTAAAACCTGGTAATATGGTTTAATTATAATTTAAAAATATAAGGAGTTTGCATGTCAACCAATATAGGTGATAATTTTCCCTCCGGAATATTTCTTATAAAAGATAATGAGGGAGTCAAAGAAGTCAAAACTGATGATTATTTTAAATCGAATAAAGTTGTTTTATTTGCTTTACCTGGAGCTTTTACACCGACATGTTCTGCTAAGCATTTGCCGGGTTTTATAAAATATTATCAAGATATTAAAGATAAAGGTGTAGATATAATCGCGTGTATGGCAGTGAATGATCCACATGTAATGCGTGCATGGGGTTTAGCAAATGATGTTAAAGGAAAAATTGACATGTTGTCTGACTCTGATTGTTCAGTTTCACAGTCTCTTGGTCTAGATATGAATTTTGGTAGAGTAATGGGGCATAGATCAAGAAGATTTGCAATGATAGTTGATGATAATGTAATCAAAAAGTCTTTTGTGGAAGAAATAGGTGCATTTGAGGTTTCAACTGCCGAAAATATTTTAAAAAATCTATAGTATTTTATTCTTCCTTATTCATAGCATCTACAGCTAATTTATCTGCTATTTCATTGTAATGGTTTCCAGAATGACCTTTAACCCAAAACCATTCAATGTCATGAACACTTACATTTTCATCTAGTTCTATCCAAAGCTCTTTATTTGAGACTATTTTTTTATTAGCAGTTTTCCAACCATTTTTTTTCCAATTAATAATCCATTCTGTTATTCCATTTTTAACATATTTTGAATCTGTATATAATTTTATTTTGCTTGGGTGTTTTATTGATTTTAAAGCTTCAATTGTTGCCTTTAGTTCCATTTTATTATTTGTAGTTAATTTTTCAGATCCAGATAAATATTTTTGATTATCATGATAAAGTAAGACGGCTCCCCAACCGCCTTTTCCTGGGTTTCCAGAGCATGCACCATCTGTAAAAATAGTAATTTCTTCTTTCATGGTTAATATTCTGTATATCTAACTTTATTTACTAATTTCTTAAAGTGTTTGTGTTTTTTTACGTATTCTTCTGGATTTTTGAGAACAACATTGGCTTCAATAGGTGTGTTTACCCAATCAAATAATCTTGTTAACAAAAATCGTAGTGAGGCGGCGTGACACAATAGTGGTAAAAAGAATTCTTCATCTTTACTTAATTTTCTTTTTGAATTGTATCCATTTAGTAAAGCTTGGTATCTTTTATCTTGAAATTTGTCTTCTTTATCAAAACACCAAGCATTAATAGCAATTGCTAAATCATATGTAAGTATATCAGTACATGAAAAATAGAAATCAATCACTCCAGTAATTTTATCATTAATAAAAAAAACATTATCAGGAAACAAATCTCCATGAATAAAACCTTTTGGTAAGTCATGTGGCCAAAATTTAACAACTAAATCAAAGGAATTTTGTATATCATTCATTAAGTCAGGTTGAAGTTTATCTAATACGCTCATTGGTACAGAATTATTGCAATTTTTAATTAAATTTTCCCATTCCTTAATGGAAAGGGAGTTATCTCTTTGAAGTTCAAAATTTTTACTACAGAGATGCATAAGACCCAAACTGGAACCAACTTGATAGCAATCTTCAATTGTGATGTTTTTTTTGGATTTCCCCTCAAGAAAATTAACAATGATTGTAGGTTTTCCTCTTAATTCTTGAAGAAATTTGCGATTTTTATCATATATTGGTTTAGGACAATAATAACCATTTTTGTTTAAATGAAGCATAATTTTGATAAAAAAAGGAATGTCTTTAATATCTACTCTTTTTTCAAAAATAGTGAGTATAAAATTACCAATCGATGTTTTTAAATGAAAGTTACTATTTTCTATTCCTTCTGTAATTCCATAAAATGATATTAACTCTCCTATATTGTATAGCTTTAAAAAGTCTTTTATTTGACCTTCATTTAAATTTGTATAAACTGCCAATTCTAAATCCTAAAACTTATCGTAAAATTTTTGGTAAATTAAATCTAACATCTTCTTTTATTACTTCATGGTCTATAAGATTAACTTCAAAATCTTTTTTAAGTTTAGATATTAATACCTGTACTAAGGTTTCAGGTGCTGATGCACCAGCTGTTAAACCAATATTTGGAGATTTTAAGGGGTCAAATTTTTTTAAAAACAAATTAAGTTTATTTTCATTAGGTATTAAAATAGCCTTTTTTACACCGTAAGATAATGCTACTTCTACAAGACGAACAGAATTGGAGGAATTTTCGGCTCCTATAACTAATATGCAATCACATATTTTTGACATTGATTTTACGGCCATTTGTCTATTAGTAGTTGCATAACAAATATCTTCAGAGCTAGGCCCTTTAATATTCGGAAATCGAGATTTTAAAATACTTAAAATTTTACTTGTATCATCTATAGACAATGTCGTTTGGGTAGCAAAAGCTAAATTGTCTGGATTATTTACTTTTACTTTATAAGCATCTTCTTCTGTTTCGATCAAAGTAATATTATTTTTTGGTACTTGTCCCATAGTTCCAATTACTTCTACATGGTTTTTGTGTCCAATTAATAGAACGTGTCTTCCTAAATTATAATTACGAATTGTTTCATTATGAACTTTAGTTACTAATGGACAAGTTGCGTCTATAGAGATCATTTTCCTTTGTGTTGCTTCATTCATAACAGATTTAGCAACGCCATGTGCTGAAAAAATAATTGGACGGTCAGTTGGTGCCTCATTAACTTCGTCAACAAATACAGCACCAATTCTGGCTAACGAATTAACGACGTCTTTATTATGAACTATTTCATGTCTGACATAGACTGGTGCTCCAAATTTTTTAATGGTTTCTTCTACAATTTTAACCGCTCTGTCAACACCTGCACAAAATCCTCTTGGTGAAGCAAGATATAAATTTATTTTTTGTTTCTTCATATTTTACTTTTGATGTATTACATTCAATACGTCAATAAAGATTACTCAAGTTTTAAAACTTTTTATACCTTAAGGATATTTATATGGTTAAAATTTTTATTATAATTTTATTTTTATTTTTAAATGGTTGTTCAACTTTTAAAAAAGAAGTTGTTAAATGTCCAAAAGTGTTTTCACCTAGAAAAGCTGCTGAGATAGTAATTAATTCAGAAAAAAACCAACCTATTTATGTAGGATTTAGAGGTGTACCGAAGCTGTGCTTTGAAGATGGTGATGATATTCAAATGCAGCTCTCTGTTAATATACGTGCGATTAGAAATGATACAGCACAGGATGATTATGTTCCTGTTAATATCAGTATAGTTTCAATTGATAAAAATGAAAAAGAATTTGATAGAGATGAATTTAACTATTCGCAATTTTTATTAAAAGGCAGTAAAATAGTTGATAGGGCTACGATGTTTAATTTGAAAGTTCCTACTGGAGGAAAAGTTTTACTAGGTATAAAGTAGCTATTTTATAATAGAGGATTTAATTTCGTTTGAAGATTTAGAAATTAAATTAATTTTTTCCTTATTATTCAGCTTATCTTGGATGTAAGTCCTGGAAGCATCAATAACAATACGGCTAGTAATTTCTCTAATGTTTTTTACAGCTTCAGCTTCTAACGATAAAATCTTTTGCCTAGCTTGTTCTTCTTTTCTTTTCATAATTTCAAGAGATTTTAAGTTTGCTTCTTCTTGAATTTTCTTAGCAGTTTCTTTTGCATCTTTAATTATATTTTCAGCTTCGTCAGAAATATTTTTTTGGTTTTGTAAGGCAAGTCGAAGTTCTTCTAAAGCTTCTTCTTTAAGTGATTTTGCCTCATTTAGTTCTTTAGCAATTAGTGCTGATCTTTCATCAAGTAAAGAAATTATTGCATTTTTACCTTTTTTCCATACCAACACAAAGAATAGTATAAACGCAATTGCAACCCAAGCTGTTTCATCAAAGTTCATTCTATTTCTCCATCAATATATTTTTTGATGCTGTTCTAACCGCTTTATTACCTTCAATCTTATCGTATTTTAGATCGGTTAAATTTTGAATTACTTTTGATGTAAGTTCCTCAGCGTTATTTACAACTTCTTTTATAACTAATTTTTGTGTGTCTAAAATTTTTTTCTCAGCTGAGACAATTTTTTCATTTAATTTTTGATTTATATCTTTTTCTTTTTTTTCGATAGCTTGTTTCGTTTCAGAAATAGCTTTAGCAATAATTAATTGTGATTTCGACTTTAATTCTGTTTGAGAATTCATAATATTTTCTTTAATTTTTTCAGTCTCTTGACTTGAAGTTTTAGCCTTTACTAAGTCATTTTGGATGTTAGTTTCCCGGCTATTTAAAATTGACTTTATATTTGGAGTCACTACATATCTCATCAAGAGATAACCTATAAATAGTGATAATACAGACCAAAAAATAAGAGATGGATATGTATTAAAATCCAATTGTGGTAGTCCTGCCTTACCATCATCAGCGTGAGCAACATAATAAGAATTTGTAATGAGTAGCAGAACTAGGATAATTTTATTATAATATGACATTTTTATTATTACTTTAAGATAAAGTCTGCCTATAGTTGAATTACTATAGGCAAAATTAAATTTTCTAGAACGTGAATAATAGTAATAGTGCAATAACTAGTGCAAAAAGTGCAACTGCTTCTGTTAGAGCAAATCCTAAAATAGCAATTCCAAAAACTTCATTTTTTGCTGCTGGATTTCTTCCAACAGCTGTAACTAATGAAGCAAAAATATTACCAATTCCAACTCCAACTCCAGCTAGAGCTATAACGGCTAACCCGGCTCCTATTAATTTTGCGGCATCCATTTCCATTTTATTTTTCCTTTCTTAAGTAATTTTTAATTTAGTAATGAATTTAGTGTAAATGTATTGCATCATGAAGGTACATACATGTTAGAATACTGAAAACATAAGCTTGAAGTGCAGCTACTAAAAATTCCAGTCCTGTTAAACCAATGACTGCCAAAAGAGGCAATATTGCTCCAGCTTTTAAAACACCACCTGCTGATCCCATCATTATTATAAGTCCAGCAAATACCTTCATCATTGTGTGTCCAGCTAACATATTAGCAAATAATCTGACAGATAAACTAATTGGACGGATAAAGTAAGAAATAATCTCAATTGGTATCAGTAGAGGTGCCAGAACAATAGGAACTCCAGATGGGAAAAAATATGTAAAAAATTTAAAACCATGTTTTAAAATTGCAATAATTGTAACTCCTACGAATATAATTGCAGCCAAAGTAAAAGTAACTGCTATTTGTGACGTAAAAGTATAACTGTAGGGTATCATTCCAAGCAGATTTCCAAATAAAATAAACATAAATAAAGTGAATATAAATGGAAAGTAAGCTTGACTACCTTTGCCCGCATTTTCTTTAACCATATTTGCAACAAACTCATATGATATTTCTATTAAAGATTGAAACCTTCCAGGTATAAGTGCTTGCTTACTTGATCCAAGATATAAAAAACAAACTGACCCAAGAATGGACAACATCATAAATAAAGACGCATTAGTAAAGGACACGTCAATACCCATCAAGTTAAGTTCGTATATAGTTTTAATTGTAAATTGTTCTACAGGTGAATTCATATTATTTTTCTTTTTCGTTAAAAAATCCCATTTTCAAACCTTTACCAGTCAAAACTCTCCAAAGGTTATATATACCAGCTATACCACCTAATAAAAAAAATACTAATAGAAATAATGGAGTTGTATTAAACCACTGATCTATCGTCCATCCAAAGCCCGCACCAATTAGTAAACCTACGAGTAATTCTGTTCCAACTCTATAGTAAATATTAAGCGAATCTGTATTTTTAAATGTTTTTTTATAATCCTTCTTAGCTAGTGCAACATCTATTCTTTTTGATAAATTTTTTTCTTTATTTAACGTGCTCATACCATACTTTCAAATGAAAACTATAAGCGTGCTTAAATTATTTTGAGCTAACAAATAAGTCAAGAGTTTACTTCAAAAACTTTAATTAGGCTATATCCTTTATTTTATTTGCTTGCTCTAAATCAACAGAAACTAGTCTACTTATGCCTTTTTGTTCCATAGTAACACCAAAAAGCCTATTCATTTTAGCCATAGTCAATCTGTGGTGTGTCACAACTAAAAAATAGGTTTCTGCTTCATCTACTATTTTATCTAATAAGTTACAGAATCTGATAACATTACTATCATCCAAAGCAGCATCTACTTCATCTAAAATACATATTGGAGCAGGATTGCATAAGAAAACAGAAAAAATGAGAGATATGGCTGTTAAAGCTTGTTCTCCACCTGACAACAAGGAAAGTAATTGCATTTTTTTTCCAGGTGGACTTGCTAATATTTCCAACCCAGCTTTAAGAGGATCATCATCTCCAACTAATTTTAATTCAGCGTCTCCACCTCCAAAAAGCTCTTTAAAAAGATTCTTAAAGTTTTTATTTACCAGCTCAAAACTATCTTTAAGACGTTGTCTGCCTTCTTTATTTAATTCAAAAATTCCACTTTTTAGTTTTTCAATTGCTAATTCTAAGTCAACTCTTTCCTTAGACATCAATTCAATTTTTTGTCTCATTTCGTTCATTTCTTCTTCAGCACGTAAATTTACAGCGCCTAATGATTCTCTTTCATTTAATAATCTTTGAACTGTTTTTTCTAAAGTTTCGATTGATGTATTTAATTCTTCGTTGTCACCTAAATTAACAATTTCTTTTAGTTGCTTCGACTTTACCCTGAGTTTCTCATAAACTCTATCCTCGATATTTTCTATTTTTGTGCTAGCTAGATTAAGTGCAGCTTCTACTTTTATCATATCTTCTCGAAAAGATGCTAAATTTTGTTCTGACGATTTTTCTAATTTTTCTGCTTCATTAAGTAATGTTTCCGTTTGTACTAACTTATCTGCAGCAAGGTTTCTTTTTTGTTCAGCTGTTTCAATCTTGATATTTAATTCATTAGCTTTTTCCACAAAATTATCTGGTAGCTTCTCAAGTCTTGATTTATCTTCTTTCAAGTTATCTAGTCTTACTTTTAAAGATTTAATTCTTGTTTCTGCCTCGTCCTTTCTGTTTTCCCAATCATTTTTTTGATTGTTAATTTGCATCAGGTTTCTTTGTTGATAACTTTCCTGATTTCTAATTTGTTGCTCTGCAGCCATTGCGTCTGTCAATTCGTTTCTACATTGATCAGCTGCATTTCTGATTTTTAATTCATCTGCTAGTAAAGTTGGCAAGTT
>CACJFI010000040.1 GCA_902592615.1 uncultured SAR116 cluster alpha proteobacterium
AACTATTTTTTATATTGAACATCAAAATTACATTGATTATACCCTTGAGAAGGAAAAAGAATTAATAAAAAAAATTTCAAATTATAAAAACACTAAACAGTTTATAGATTTACAATCTCAAATTAACAAAAATATGCACCTGGCTCATGTAGTAAACTTAAATAAATCAGATGTTTTATTTGCCTCATTAAAAGATTTATCTGGCGCTTAGTTTTTATTTAGAAGGTATTAAATGAAATCAACATATTATATTACTACACCAATTTATTATGTAAATGATGTGCCTCACATTGGCCATGCATACACAACGTTAGCATGTGATGTTATTGCTAGATTTAAACGTTTAGATGAATATGAAGTCTTTTTCTTAACTGGAACAGATGAACATGGACAAAAAGTTGAAATGGCAGCAAAAAATAATGGCGTTAACCCTAAGGAGTTTGTAGATAAGGTTTCTGAAAATTTTAGGAATTTACTTAATTGTATGAATTTTTCAAATGATGCATTTATAAGAACTACTGAAGAAAAACACATAAAATCATGTAAAAAAATTTGGGAAAAGCTTCTAAACAATGGAAATATATATTTAGACAAATATTCTGGTTGGTACTCGGTACGAGATGAAGCTTTCTTTTCAGAAACTGAAATTGTAGATGGAAAAGCTCCGTCTGGCGCACCTGTTGAATGGGTTGAAGAACCATCTTATTTTTTCAATCTTTCAAAATGGGAGCAAAAGCTTCTTAAATTTTATGAAAATAATAAAGATTTTATTTCTCCAGAAACTAGAAGAAATGAAGTAATAAGCTTTGTAAAAAGTGGCTTGAAAGATTTATCAATTAGTAGAACTAGTTTTTCCTGGGGCATAAAAGTACCAAACGATAAAAATCACATAATGTATGTTTGGTTGGATGCCCTTACAAACTATTTGTCTGCTTGTGAGTATTCAAATGAGGATAATGATGAAGTTTTTAAAAAATTTTGGCCTGCTGATATACATATGGTTGGAAAAGATATTATAAGATTTCATGCAGTTTATTGGCCAGCATTTCTTATGGCAGCAGATCTACCTTTGCCAAAAAAAGTTTTTGCTCATGGTTGGTGGACTAATGAAGGTAATAAAATATCTAAATCTTCAGGTAATGTAATTGATCCTTTTCAATTAGTTGGTAAATATGGCATTGATCAAATTAGGTATTTTTTGTTAAGAGAAGTACCATTTGGAAATGATGGTGATTTCTCAAATTCTCAACTTATAAATAGAATAAACAGTGACCTTGCTAACAGTTATGGTAATTTATTTCAAAGAGTTGTTTCTATGATTTTTAAAAATTGTAATGAAACGATACCTTCAAAACCAAAAAAATTTAATCAAGAAGATTTAATGTTAATTAATTCAATTAAAAATAATCTAAATTATTATAGAGAATTAATTGATAAACAAAACTTTGATCAGTATTTAAAAAATATTTGGATAGTTATTTCTAATGCAAATAAATATGTTGATGAACAAGCTCCATGGGCACTAAAGAAAAATAACTTTGAACGTATGGAAGAAGTATTATTTACCTTGGTTGAAACTATAAGGCAAATATCTATTTTACTTCAGCCATTTATTCCAAACACGGCAGAAAAAATCCTAGAACATATAAAAATACCACATGATAAACGTAAATTAAAATATGTAAATTTTATTTTAAGGGGTAATGTTAAAATCTCAATTCCCAAACCATTGTTTCCAAAGATTTAGAGTTATGTTTGAAAAAAATGAAAAATTATTTAATTGATACACATGCACATTTAGACTTTCCAGAATTACATAATAGATTGGATGAAGTCTTAAAAAACGCAATGAACAATGATATCAGAAAAATTGTAACTATATCAACAAACTTAAACAAAATTAAAAAAATAATTAGAATATCAGAAAATTATGAAGCAGTTTATCATTCTGTTGGTGTGCATCCAAATGAGGTTTTAAAAGATAAAAATAATTCTAATTATAAAATGATATATGATTTATCAAAAAATGAAAAATGTGTGGGAATAGGGGAGTGTGGATTAGATTATCATTATGGAAATGAAAGTAAAGAAGAACAAAAGAAGTCTTTTATTACACAAATAAAAGTAGCTAGAGAAACTAATTTACCATTAATTATTCATGCAAGAGATGCAGATAAAGATATGATAAATATTTTAGAAAATGAATATAAAGATGGCCCTTTTAAGGCAATTCTACATTGTTTTAGTTCAGGGAAAGACCTAGCTATATGTGGTCTTAATTTAGGTTTTTATATTTCTTTTTCTGGTATTGTAACGTTTAATTCTGCAAAAACGATTCAAAAAATTGCTGCATTGGTACCAGACGACAAAATTCTTGTAGAAACTGACGCGCCTTACTTATCCCCAACTCCAATAAGAGGTGTTATTAATGAACCCAAAAATTGTTTAATAACTGCAAAATTTTTGGCTAATATTAGAAAATGTGAATTTTCTAGATTTGTTGATCAATTATACATGAATTCAGTTAAAATTTTTGATAAGCTTAATTAATGATTAATAATATAAAAATTACAGTGCTCGGAACCGGTACATCTGTTGGTATTCCGGCTTTAGGTCAATTAGGTTGGGGTAAATGTGATCCGTCTAATCCTAAAAACAAAAGACAAAGATGTGCTGTTCTTATACAAAGTAAAAACACAACTATATTAGTTGATGCTGGTCCTGATATAAAAAACCAACTTATAGAACATAATATTCAGAAATTAGATGCAGTCTTTATTACTCATAGTCATTCTGACCATGTTTCAGGATTAGACGAGCTACGGCCTTTTCATTTTTATAATAGAGAAAAAATTAAAATTTTTACTAATAAAGAAACATCAAATTTTTTACTGAAACGTTTTAATTACTTATTTGAAAAGTCTGAAACATCTCAATCTTATTTTCAACCGCCATTGGAGATGCATGAAATAGGTTATTTTGAAGAATTAACTTTGAACGATATTAAGATTAATACTATTAAACAAAATCACGGTGTAATCGATACATTAGGTTTTATATTCAATAATATATTTGCATATTGTACTGACGTAGTAGGATTTCCTGAAGAAAGTTTTAATCAATTACATAATATGAAGGTTTTAATAATTACTGGCTTACGTCAAACACCACATACTGCCCATGCACATTTTGATTTATCATTTGATTGGATAGCAAAACTTAACCCAGAGGTAGCTTATCTTACGCATTTGAGCCCTGAGTCTGATCATGATGTTGTTACTAATTTATGTCCACCAAACACATATCCAGCATATGATGGTTTAGTTCTTAATATTTAATTTACATAATATATATTATGCGACAAATATAATTATATAAACATTAATTACCTATCTTTAATTTTAATATTTATAATTAAATCAAATATAAAGAAATATAACTAAGCCATTGTTATTAATGGCTTAGATAAAAATAAATTTTACTTTGAATCACCAATCTTTGCCCAATCAGGTACAATTGAGTTATAGGTGCTGCAACCAGTCGATAAAAACATTAATGAAGTTAAAACTATTATAGTAAATTTTTTTATCATCTTAATTCCTTTCATTTTTATGTTATTTCAGCGAATAATATTATTTATTCTAATATAAAAAAATCATTTAGGATAACTAAATTATCAATTAAATCACTAATGGTTAATGAGTGACATAATAAATTTCAATCCTTATAGATGTCCAGAATACAAAAATATATGAAATACAGGAAATGAAATTAAACCTTAAAGAAATTACAATTTAAAAGTAGAACTTCATAAATTTTATTTTAAATCCCTTAAAAAATCAAAGTCCGCCCCTTTATCTGCTTGAAGGACACTTTCATGGAATATTTTATCATATCCCCTTCTATTAAGCTTAATATTTCTTTTTTTGTTCTTTTTTCTAATGTTTATCTCATCATCAGATAACTTAAGTTCTAGTAATCTTTGTTTAACATCTAACTTTATAATATCACCACTCTTTACGATATCCAAAGTGCCACCAGCAGCAGCCTCTGGACAAACGTGTAAAATAATTGTTCCTGCAGCAGTTCCACTCATTCTACCATCAGAAATTCTTACCATGTCCTTAACGCCCTGTTTAGCTAACTTTTTAGGTATGGGTATTAAACCTGCTTCAGGCATACCTGGAGCACCAATTGGACCAATGTTTTTTAGAAGAAGAATACTATCTTTAGTAACATTTAAATCATCACTATCAATTCTATTTGCTAAATCCTCAAGATTCTCAAATACTTCAACAATGCCTTCATGATTTAATAGGTCTATACTTGCTGCAGACTGCTTTATTATAGCTGATTTTGGAGCAAGGTTTCCCCTTAACACTGCTATACTACCCTTATCAAAAATAGGATTTTCAACCTTTCTTATTACTTCTTGCTTCCAATTATATTTGTTTTTCTCAATAATTTCTGTGATAGTTTCTCCTGTGACTGTAATAGCATCTAAGTAAAGATAGTCTTTTAGTTCATTTAAAATTCTTGGAAGACCTCCTGCTTTAAAGAGATCTTCCATATAGCCAGAACCAGAAGGTTTTAAGTCAACAATCATAGGTGTATCTTTAGTCATTTTGTCAAATTCATTTAAATCAATATTTATTCCTAATCTACCAGCAATAGCTGTTAAATGAACTATTCCATTAGTAGATCCACCAATTGCTGATAAAACAGTTAATGCATTTTTAAAATTTTTTATAGTTAAGAAATTTTTTGGTTTAAAAGAATTTTTGGCTATTTTAACAGCTACTTTCCCAGTTTCTTCTGCTATTCTTCTTCGTTCAGCAGAAACAGCAGGTGCGGATGCACCATTTGATATCATCATGCCAAGAGCTTCTGTAACTAATGCCATCGTACTAGCAGTGCCCATTACACCACAAGTCCCAACAGTAGGCACCAATTGATTGTTAACTTCATTAATTTCAGCAAGATCAATTTCTTCTGCTCTAAATTTTGCCCAGTAACCCCTACAATCAGTACAAGCCCCTACTCTTTCTCCTCTATGAGAACCAGTAAGCATTGGCCCTGTAACTAGTTGTATAGAAGGAATATTTGCACTAAATGCACCCATTAATTGAGCTGGAACTGTTTTATCGCATCCACCTATCAAAACACATGCATCCATTGGTTGAGCTTTTATCATCTCTTCTGTATCAATTGACATCAAATTTCTTAAATACATAGAGGTTGGATAGGCAAAAGATTCATGAATACTTATTGTGGGAAATTCTAATGGAATAGCACCCGAAGACAAAATACCAGCTTTAACACTTTTGATTAAATCAGGCACATTCCCATGGCAGGGATTATAATCACTATAAGTGTTAGTGATACCAATAATAGGCTTATTAAGCATTTCTTCTGAGTAACCCATACCTTTAATGAATGCTTTACGCAAAAAAATTGAAAACTCACTATCCCCGTAGTTAGTTAAATTTTTATACATACCTAATTTTTTTTTGGTCATTTGTATTGTACCTTGATAATTATTATAACAAATAATTATATAAATTAATTAATTTATTTATTTATAAAATTTATATATATATCTGTTATTTAACAATATTATATATAATTGTATTTTACTTTTTATTTATCTTGCAGTCCAACCACCATCAACAAGCATACTTGAACCAGTCATTAAAGACGAAGCCTCAGAGGCTAAAAAAACAAATGGACCCATTAGATCTTTTACTTCTCCAAGCCTTCCTAGCGGTATCATTCCAATTGTTGTTTTTTTAAATTCATCATCTTTTAAAAATGGCTCTGTCATTGGAGTTTGTATGAAAGTTGGACAAATTGTATTTACCCTAATACCATCAGGTGCTAATTCAATTGCTAGAGACTTTGTAAATCCTTCAATAGCAAACTTGCTTGTGCAATATGTGGTTCTATTAGGACCACCTACATGCCCCATCTGAGAAGAAACGTTAATTATTGAACCTTTAATATTACTATCTAACATCTTTTTAACTACTAATCTTGTAAGGTTAATTACTGACCTGACATTTAAAGACATTACGTAAACGAAATCTTCAATTTTTGTATCAACTAATTTTGCAGGCCTGTTGGTACCAGCGTTATTAATGAGAATGTCAAAGGGAGCGTTATTATTTATAAAATTTGATACTTCGTCTTCCCTACTTACATCTAAAACTTCATAGGAAGCTTTATATCCTCGATTGTTGATATGATCTGTTAAATCTTTTAACTCTTTTTCTGTTCTGGAAATTAAAGTAACATTTGCACCAGATTCAGCTAAAGCAATCGAAGCTCCCATTCCAATTCCTCGACCAGCTCCAGTTACCAAAGCTTTTTTTCCATCCAATCTAAAACTAGGTAATTTTGGATAATTCATAAGATCTCCTATTCTGCAGCCGCATAAGGTTCAATATTTCTGCCACCATACCTTCTAACTCTAACATTAGCTTGTTCACCATGACCGGAAAATCCTTCTAATGCACATAATCTTGAACAATATTCGCCAACCAAAGCAGATGCCTCATCAGTTAACACTTTTTGATATGTGCAAGTCTTTAAGAATTTTCCAACCCATAGGCCACCTGTATATCTAGCAGCAGTTTTAGTTGGAAGAGTGTGGTTAGTTCCTATTACTTTATCTCCAAAAGCTACATTTGTTCTTGATCCAAGAAATAGAGCGCCGTAATTAGTCATATTATCATGAAAATAATCAGGATCTTCTGTCATTACCTGCACATGCTCGAAAGCTAACTCGTCAGCAACTTTTACCATTTCATCTATATTGTCACAAACTATAACTTGCCCGTATTCTTTCCATGAAGTTTTAGCAATACCTGCTGTTGGAAGAATTTCTAACTGTCTATCAATTTCTTTAATTGTTTCAACAGCTAGTTTTTCTGAATCAGTTAACAAAATTGCAGGGCTTGTTGGTCCGTGTTCCGCTTGCCCAAGAAGATCTATAGCACAAATTTCTGGGTCAGAAGTTTTGTCAGCAATTATTAGAGTTTCCGTAGGGCCTGCAAATAAGTCAATTCCAACTCTACCAAATAATTGACGCTTAGCTTCTGCAACAAACATATTTCCTGGTCCAACTAACATGTCTACACCATTAATAGTTTCCGTTCCAATTGCCATTGCGGCAACAGCCTGTATTCCTCCAAGACACAAAATCTTATCGGCTCCTCCCATGTGCATCGCAGCTACTATAGCTGGGTGTGGATTACCATCTTGTGGAGGCGCTGATGCTGTAATTTCTTTTACACCTGCAACTTTTGCTGTCAATACCGACATATGTGCTGACGCTACCATAGGATACTTCCCTCCAGGAACATAACAGCCAACGGCGTTCATTGGTATATTTTTATGACCCAAAACAACTCCAGGAAGAGTTTCAACCTCAAGGTCTTTAATACATTCAAGTTGTTTTTTTGCAAAATTCCTTACTTGATCTTGTGCAAATTTTATATCTTCAATATCTCTTTTGGATACTTTACTAATTGCATTTTCAATTTCCTTTGGGGTTAATATAAAATTTTCTGGTTCATAATTATCAAATTTTTTTGATAATTCTCTGACTGCATTATCACCTCTTTTAGCCACATCAAGCAGAATTTTCTCAACTGTTTTTTTTACTTCGGCATCAGCTTCTATAATTTCATTTTCTGATTTACCGTTTTTTAACCACTTTGCCATCTATACCTCATTTATTTAAAATTAATTATTTGTCAAAATTTTTCTTAATTTTATTCATCAAGAAATTTTACCATTCCAATATGTTAAAGGCTCTAAATTAGAGAAATTAAAAGCAGTAACCTTACCTACCAAAATTTGATGATCACCACCAGGATAATCATTCCACTTAACACAATCAAACCAAGCCAGACAATTATCTATCAATGGAAACCCATTTTTGCTTCGTTGCCAATTAATATTTTTAAATTTACTTTTGGATTGAGTGGAGAAAATATTACACAAATTCAATTGGTTTTTTGACAAAATATTAACTACATATCCATCAGAGTTTTTAAATGAATTATAACTCGCTTGTTTTTTATCTATACTCCAAAGAACGAGTGGTGGATCTAAAGATACTGAAGAAAAACTATTTACGGTCATTCCTATAGGATTACCTAAATTATCGACTGAAGTAACAATAGTAATACCAGTCGAAAACATACTTAAT
>CACJFI010000041.1 GCA_902592615.1 uncultured SAR116 cluster alpha proteobacterium
ATCTTCTGAATTTTTTATTTTTTCTTTTAAATTATTAATACGATTTTCCAGATCTGATTTGTCAGATTTTATTGAAAAAATTTCGGAACTAATAGATGAAAGTTTTGCATCTGCATCTTCAGATCTTATTTTAAGTTCATTTACTTTTTTTGAAGCATCATTTTTCTTAGTTGTGAAATCTTTTGTATCTAATTGTAACTTATCTTTTTCTAAAAGAAGATTTGCAATTGTTTTATTTGCATCGTCTTTTATTTCAATTTCTCTTTTAATATCAGTTTCTATTTGTGTTATTTGGTTTAAAACATTATTCAACGTAAATTTTGAAGTTGCTTCTTCTTCTTCTAATCTTATTTTTGAAATATTTAATGATTGTAAAATAGCAGCTTTTTCTGTTTCAATTTTTCTTAGCTCAGGTAGCTTATTAAAAATTTCTAGCTTTGATTTTGTGTTTTTAGATAAGTTCATTTGAGCTTCTTCAACGTTATTTTTTGATTTCTCAAATTTTGTTTCGAGTTCATCAAATTCTTTTTCAGCGGTATTTAGTAATGACAAGAAAAGCGAAGCTTCTGCTTTTCTTAATCTATCTCCAACTGACCTGTAACGAGCCGCCTTTCTACCTTGTTTTTCTAATTCAATTAGTTGTTCATTGTATGTATTCTCAATATCTAACAACCTACTTAAGTTATCAGTAGCTCCGTTTAATTTTAATTCCGCTTCATGTCTCCTATTATGTAACCCTTTAATGTTTGCGGCTTCTTCAAGAATTATTCTTCTATCTTCAAGACTGTACTCAATTATTTGTGAAATCCTTCCCTGACTTACAATTCCTGATGATCGAGCTCCAGTAGCGGTATCTGCAAAAATTAATTGTACATCTCTCGCTCTAACTTGTTTAGAATTAACCCTGTAAGTCGAACCTTTATCTCGTTCAATTTTTCTTGAAATTTCAATTTCATCAAATTGATTAAAATTAGCAGGAGCTTTTTTTTCAGTATTATCTAACTTAATTGTAACTTCTGCAAAATTTCTTGCTGGACGTTCATTTGATCCAGAAAAAATTACATCATCCATACCTTCGCCACGCATTTGTCTTGCTGAGTTTTCACCCATTACCCATTTAATAGCTTCTACAATGTTTGATTTGCCACAGCCATTTGGGCCTACTATCCCAGTTAGCCCTTCATTAAGGTCTATTTCTGTTGGCTCTAAAAAAGATTTAAATCCAGAAATTCTTATCGATTTGAATTTCATTTGTTTTCCAATTTTACCTTAAGACTTTTTTGCGTTAATTGACTTCAAAAGTTCTTTCTCAAAGTCTTTGAAAGATAGAGCTCCAGAAATTTTATATTTATCATTTACAATGAAAGTTGGAGTGGAGTTTATATCAAAGTTTTTAGACTCTTCCTCCATTTTTGTAACAATTTCCTGCATAAGAGGAATGTTTTGAGAAATATCATTAAATTTTTTTGATGATATGCCAAATAATTTTGCGATTGATTGTAATTCATTCAAAGGATTTTTTGAATATGCCCATTGTTTCTGCTTTTTTAATAAAATGCTAACAGCTTCTATATATCCATCCTTTGTTGGTATTGATCTAGCTAATGTAGCTGCTATAACGGCAAGTCTGTCAAGAGGATAATCAATAAATTCTAATTGAACCTTGCCTGTGTCAATGTATTTTTTTTTGAGTTGAGGTAATGTTTTTATATGAAAGTTAGAACAGTGGCCACAGGTTAATGAAAAGAATTCTTTTATTTTAATGGGTGCATTATTAGAACCCAAAATTTGTTTTCGCATCGACTCGTTTAATGAGTTTTGATTTGAAAAACTTTTTTTTGAAAATAAGAAAAAAACACCAATACCTAGTAAAAATTTTCTTCTATTTAAAAACATATTTTTCCCCAAATTTTTTTGTTCATTTAAAATTTCAAATAATAATAATCTTATATACTAAGATTAATGTACAAAGAACAAGATTTTATAAAATGCAATTATTTTTTTCTAGAAATCTCAAATTCTTGCATTGCTAATTTCAGTTCGCTGTCTGGAAGTATATTAGACTCCAAATTTTCTAGAGTATTTTCCAAATTACGTTTAATAGGTTCTTTTTTAATTTCAAAGTTGTTCTGAATGTCAGCTTGAATAATTTTTATGTTTGATATTGCTTTAAACCCGAATCGAGCATTAATTTGATCCAATAGAAGTGGAATTGCGTATTGAACTTCAAGTCCGAAGCCATTTTGGACTTTGATTGTTATTTGGCCATCGATATTTTTTTTTCCACCAAATTTTATTTTATGTGGAATTGTTATATCTGCATATTGACCTGCAATATGTGCCCAATTGAAAAATATATGATTTTGAATAGATCCTAATCTACTCAGATTTTTCTCAACAATATTTTCTGTGATTTTTAATAAAGACTTCATATGTTAACAATTATTTTAAATTAAATATTTTTGATTTTATTATATAATAAAATTCTATGACACAGTTAAAAAAAAATAACTACAATATTTTTTCTAATTCATTGTTATCTTGGTACGACTTTAATAGAAGAATTTTACCATGGAGAGCGCCACCAGGTGAGATTTCAAATCCTTATTTTGTTTATTTATCAGAAATTATGTTGCAACAAACTGTAGTAAAAACAGTAATACCATATTTTTTAAAGTTTGTTAGAAAATGGCCTGATATTCATGCTCTTGCAAAAGCAGAATTACATGAGATTAATTCATATTGGGCAGGACTTGGCTATTATAGTAGAGCTAAAAATTTGCATGAAACAGCAAAAATAATTTCTAATAAATATGATGGATTTTTTCCCACAGATAAAAATTCTTTAATGGACCTTCCTGGAATAGGTGAATATACATCATCAGCCATTATGGCTATAGCATTTGATAGAAAATCAAATGTTATAGATGGAAATGTTGAAAGAGTTTTTTCAAGATTTTATGCGGTTGAAAAACCCATAAAGGAATCAAAGATTTTTATCAAAAACATTGCTGAAAAACACCTTCCTGATAACAGGCATGGAGATTATGCACAAGCCTTAATGGATTTAGGTTCATTAATTTGCATTCCTAGGTCACCAAGATGTAAAATGTGTCCTTTATTAGCTATTTGTGACGTCGGTGGCACAACTAGTGCTAAGCAATATCCAATAAAACTTCCAAAAAAAGAAAAAGAAGAGCGGTATGGATTATTCTTCTATTTACAGAATAAAGATGGTGCTGTTTTGTTTGAAACCAATAAGAGTACTGGACTTTTAGCTAACATGGATGTGTTGCCCTCGATAGGCTGGTATGAAGAAAGTAATAGATTTAAAAAATCTCCAAAATTTCATAAAAAAAAACCTAATTTTTTAGGTATGAAATGGAAGATATTAGATCAGAATTTAAATCACATTTTCACTCATTTCAAACTTAATTGCTCTGTGGCAATTGCTACAATAAATGATGAAAATGCATTGATTAATGACTTAAGCAAAAGCTCTTTCAGATTTGTACAAAAAACAAATATAAATGATTTAGCTCTCCCAAGTTTAATTAAAAAAATTTTGAATGCTTTAAAAAATAATGAGATTCTTGATTTTTAATGCCTAAAATGTCTAATTGATGTAAAAATCATCGCAATATTTCTTTCATCAGCTGCTTCAATCACCTCTTTGTCACGAATAGATCCACCTGGCTGAATGACAGCGGTTACACCCGCGTTTGCTGCAGCAATCAAACCATCAGCAAACGGAAAAAAAGCATCACTAGCTACAACGGATTTATAAGCCATTGACGTTTCTAATTTAGCTAAATTGGATGCCTTTTTTGCTTTTTCGTTAGCTATTGAAGTGGAATCAATTCTACTCATTTGACCTGCTCCAATACCTACAGTTTGTAAATTTTTTGCATAAACAATAGCATTTGATTTTGTATGTTTTGCAACTTTCCATGCAAACAACAAATCATCAATTTCTTTATTTGTTGGTTTCCTTTTTGTTACTATTTTAATGTTGTCACTGTTTAAAACTTTATAGTCACGCGATTGCACTAACATCCCACCAGAAATAGATTTAAATAATAAACCTGTATTCTCTGGTGATGCTAGTGAACCAGTTGTCAATATTCTAACATTAGGCTTGTCAGCGAAAATCTCTAAAGCTTCTCTATTAACACTGGGAGCAATAATGACTTCTAAAAAAAGTGACTTCATTTTGAGAGCTAAATCTTTTGTTAATTCTCTATTTATAGATACTATGCCACCAAAAGCACTTATAGGGTCAGTTTGAAGTGCCTTTTCCCAAGCAGAATTAAGATCATCGTTTTCTGCTACTCCGCAAGGATTGGCATGTTTAATTATGGCAACAGCAGGTTTTTTGAATTCACAGATTAGCTCAAATGCAGCGTCCGCGTCATTTACATTATTATAAGAAAGTTCTTTGCCTTGAAGTTTTTTACTATTTGTAATGCCTTTTCTTTTATCAGATGTTTTATAAAGTGCTGCTTTTTGATGTGGGTTTTCACCGTATCTCATTTCAAATGATTTATTTAAATTAATTGACAAATTTTCAGGAAAAGTTGATGAGGTAATCTCTTTATCTTCTAACCAATCTGAAATGGCGTTATCGTATTCGTTAGTTAATCTAAATGCCTTTGCGGCAAGATATTTTCTGTATGAGTACTTAATTTTTCCATTGTTATCAATTTGTGAAATAAATTCTGGATAGTCATTGGGATCTGTAACAACTGTCACAAATTCATGATTTTTTGCTCCAGCTCTAATCATTGCTGGTCCGCCAATATCAATATTTTCTATTATATCTTTATTTTTAGATGTTTTTTGTAATGTCTCTTTAAATCTATATAAATTAACAATCAAAAGATCTATTTCGTTAATATGATGTTTCTGAATTTGTTCTAAGTGTGAATTATTGTCTCTCCTAAAAAGAATACCACCATGTATTTTAGGATTTAACGTTTTAACCCTTCCATCTAAAATTTCAGGAAAGTTTGTTTGATCTGATACTTCTTTTACAGGAATATAATTTTCTTTTAAATATTTAGCAGTTCCTCCTGTAGAGAGAATTTCTATTTTATTTTTTACTAAAACTTTAGCTATTTTTTCAAGATCACGTTTATCTGTTACTGAAATTAGAGCTCTCTTGATTTTTATATCTTTTGTAAAAAAATTTTCTTTATTATTATTTACCATTTATTAACTTTTTTATTTTAGTTGGATAATTTTCAAATAATTTCTTTTCATGTGATGTGTCAACCTAAAATTATTTTTGTAATTCAAATGCCCAATTACACGAAATACTTTTATAAGCTCTTATTTTTTCTAAGTTCAAAATAATACTAAGCTCTTTACATGGTTTTGGGCCATTGAGGGGAAACATTACTGAGTCTTCTATGCTTATATTTTTATTGTTAGAGCTCATTTTCCAGACATAACCCTTTTGATGATTTAATAGTATTGAACCACTTCTTGTTTTTATGAGTTCAATCCCTGGATATAAATGAAAACGAATATATGCGTTTTTAGGAATTGAACCAATATTGCCAATATTTAAAATTTCATCTCTTCCTCTAATTTCATTTTTTTTATTAGAAAGGTATATCTGTCTTTTGTGGTGAACTCCAAAAATTGTTTCGTACCCTGAATGAGTTACATCTAATAAATTACCATCTTTAGTTTTTCCAAATTGGATATTTGATATTCTTGTAATTCTTCTCCCACTGAGGTCTATATTATTTCTATCATCTATATTCAGGCTAGAATGAGCCGCCGTAGAAGAAAGAGAATTTTTCATATTTTTATATTTTGAATTATTAATTTCTCCAAGGTTGGAAATTATCTTTTCTTTTTTATAAAAAAATTCAAAACCAAATAGGCTAGCTTTTTTATTATGAATTGTTTTTTTATTTAGTCCTATATCCACAAATAAAACAGAATCCATATTTGACAACCTACAAAACCCAGTTTCTTCAGCAAGGCTAAAAATCCTATTTTTATATCCAATTCTATTTAAAGTTTGCTTTATTATTTCTTTTCGTATTAAGGAACCACCATGAAACCATGAAAAATATTCATCAGGCATTTGAAAACTTCTACAAAACTCTCCCATTTTTATTGTTTTTTGATGCAACCCATCAGCATCTACATTTTTTAAAATCGCAATTATAGATCTTATCTCAATTAAATGTCTCAATAAATTTAATTGTTTAACAGGACTTCTGCTTATGTGCCCACCATCAGTATTGGTCAAGATTTCGAGTTTTTCATTAATAACAGTTAATAATTGATTAATATTATCTATCGTTTCGTATAAAATAGACTTAGATACTAAAATCCCTTTAATAATAATTATCTTTTCAAGGTTGTCGTTTGATAGATCGAGTCTTAATTCAAGAAATTTAGATTGTAAGGCAATAGAATTTAAAATTTTTTTTTGAAAATCTAATCCACCACTCTCTGCAAACCAAGAATAATTAAAGCTCCAACATGAAATTCTTTCTGCCATTATTACAGAATTATATTCATAAGATCGGAGATTATAATCTTCGTTGATCCAATTTTCCACTAATGATCGTGCAGTCGACCTTGCTTTTATGCTTCCTTCTGATTTTAAATCTCTTATGAAATTGAATTTATTAAAATCCTGAATAGTTTTTGTATTAACTGGGTTACTTAATATTCTTTTTCCACTTTTAGTTGAGCCTTGCCAGTTATCAGTCAGTCTTCTTACTGGTGTTTTAGGAATTGTCACTTTAAGTTTTTGTCTAAGAAAATAATTATTTGTAATTATATCTATTAACTTAAGCATTAAATTATTTTTCCTTTTTCAACAATGCTATAAAAAATCCGTCAGATCCATTACTAACATTTTCAAAATTAAAATTAAAATGATTAGGTAGAATTCTAATAAATCCTTCTTTTGTAATGCTATCATTTATATTAGGGAAATCTTCAGAGTTAAAACTTACTATTGAAAATTGTTTATGACTTTTTAAAAAATCCTCTATTCTTCTTTCTCCTTCAATTTTTTGAAGAGAGCAAGTCACATACATCATAAGACCATTTTTCTTTAGGATTTTTGCTGCATTTTTTAAAATTTTATTTTGTATCAAGACAAAGTTATCTAAATTATTTGGAGCATTTCTTATAAAAATATCAGGATTTTTTCTAATTGTACCAGTTCCTGAACATGGTGCATCTATTAAAATAACATCAGCCTTATATTCTGGATTAAAGTCTTCTGCATTCACATTAATTAAATTTGGATTAAAATTAAGTCGAGCCATGTTTTTTTTAAAAATTCTGGATCTAATCTTATTTTTTTCAATACAATCTATGACCAAATCATTATCCAACAGTTGTGCAGTTTTACCTCCAGGAGCGCAACACATATCAATTATTTTAAGAGATTGTATTGATTTTAAAAAATTTTTTTTAATTTTTGTTAATAATATATTGCAAGGTATTTGAGATGCTGCGTCCTGTATCCACCATATACCATCTTTAAATCTAGGTAGATCTTCCACATTCCCATTAAATGGGCACCTTAGGACATTAGGAAATATCTCTACGCCATTTAACTCTGATTTAACTATTTCTTTTTCTTTTTTAGTTATTTTTGTTGATATAACAATATCAAGTGGAGAAGGTTCCATGGCTAATTTAACAATCTCGTCAACATTTTTTTTTCCGTATAAGGATTTCCAACTATTAAAAAGCCATACTGGTAAGTTAGAAGCTTCATTTGAAATAATATGAGAAAATTCTTTTTTATTTTGACTAATTTTTCTAAGAATTGCATTTACTAGCCTAGATTGCTTCTCACTAATGAATAATTTTGCTTGGTACACGGCTTC
>CACJFI010000042.1 GCA_902592615.1 uncultured SAR116 cluster alpha proteobacterium
TTCAGATTTTAACGTTAATTTAAGTGACGGTGGTATTAATTGGTCTACCAGTGATCCTAATTTTGAAAATTCATATGTTTACATAGAAATTAAGCAAGCTGACGGATCCGCCATTTCTTTTAGTGATAATATATCACCTGGAGGAACTGGAGGATTTGGGTGGAGTAGTTTTGGTTATCAAACAAGCCCAAATGTGATCCAACCTGTTTTTCCTATAACTCTTGAGTTTATTATTAATGATGATAATGATCCAAATAATGTTGGAAATAATGATAGTAAATTTATTTATAATATAACTTCTGCTACAGATGATATTTTTGATAATGGCAATGTCTTAAGTGAAGGACCATTTATAGACACAAGTGCTACCGACAGAGTGGTTTTCAGCATTGATGAAAGCACACCTTCAATTGAAAATATAAACGGTGAAAACTTTTTAAATATATCTGGAAAAATTGAGAATTACCAAAGTTTAGTCGACGCTCACGGTCAATTAAATAAAATAGAATTGATTGATGTTGAAGTAAGAAGTAGCGATTATTCTACTGCTGGATATGACTTTTCAATACATTCTCGTGAACCTGTTGATGATAATAATGCTAGTGATCTTTTGGACCTGTCCATAGCTATTCCAGATTATATTCCAAATGGAACAATAAATTTCTCAAACATTAATCCACAATTTAGTTTTGATAATGGTTCATGGTTATCCTCAGATACCGTAACAACAGGTTCTATTGATTATCAAGGAAGAATTGGATCTGACACAGTTGATCCATCTATTAATAGTTTAACTTACACTCAGGGAACAAGAGATTTTCCTTCAATTATTATTGATGGCAACATAACTGATGATACTGAGTTAGATTATGTAGCTTTTGAGATAAAATGGCCCAAAACTAATGGTTACAATGAATACAAAACTTTCATGCTGCCTTCAAGCGCAATTGAAGAAAATGGAAATTTTTCTATAGAGTATTCACCTAGAATTAGCTATTGGGATGAAGTTGATGGGGATTTATTCATTTATGCCGCAATGGCGTTTGATAGTTCAAATAATTACACTTTGTACAATGATCAACCAATTAGCGGTTGGTTTGAAACTGGTAATGAGGAATGGTTACCTGTTTTTTATGAAGAATATGAAAATAATGATTCTGGAGAATGGTATTTTAGATTTAATTTTAACAAATCATCAATTAGTAATGGTCATTTGTTTGATGAAAATCAAAATGGTGGATCTTATGCAAATCTAACTGATGAAGATGTTTCATTTAATGGTGTAGATATTCCTGCTAAAACAATTATTAATCCAGACGGAAGTATTGTTCATCCATCAGATAATTTCTTTAATAATAATAATAATAGTTACGATGCCTCTGAAATTAGAATTGACCCTTCACTTGGAAATGATTACGTCAATTTAAGTGGAAGCCAACAAAATATTCGAGTAGAATGGTCACCTGGTAATGATACATATATATTTGATTTAAATGAAGAAGAAGATTGGCAGAGCCCTGAATTTTCGGCTAATTGGAACTACAATGAGTTTGTAGACGCATCAAATGCTTCAAATCCAAATGGTCTTATTTTTAATAATAATAATGGTCCAGCTTTGGAAGTTTTTTCTGATTATGGTAAAACGCTTGCTTTTAATATTCAAGAAATTGAAACGACCTCATATGATGACACCGTTATTGGTAGAGACAATTTTTATGAAGATATTAGACTTTTTAAAGGTAGTGATACCATTACCTCAGGTTATGGTGGCGATACATTAAGAACAAAGCCTGATGAAACTGATGCTAATTCTAATTTTTTAATTACAGATTACTCGAGTCGTGACCAGATTAAAATCACTGATATTACTGACTTAAACTACAATAACTATTGGAATGATTACGCAGTTACTTATTCTGAAGGAAATACACATATTGGCTTAACTTCTTATGATTATAGTTTTAGTAATGACAGTTTATTTGAAATCCAAGGAGAGAAAAGCTTAGATTATATTGTTGTTAGAGACAGATCTGATAACGAAACTGAATTACAGTTTTATTTAGACGATAATAATTCAGGATATAATCTTAAAAGATATACTTCAGAGTGGTGGGGGAAAAATAGGTTTGAAATTGATGATAATCACAATAGTATTTTTATTCAAAACTATGATCCAGGCAGTGTTATTAAACTTGAAGATGCTTTATCCCGCTTTAATTTTTCAGAGGATCAAAATTTTCTCAGTGAAATTTCAGTTGTAAATGAAAATGGTTTTACAAAATTATCAGTTGATAATGGTACTGTACAATTCACAAACCTTATTGTTATAGCTGGAGAGTATGATATTCAAGGTTATGGATATGGATCAAATTTAGAGGATTATTTTTTAAGTTTTGGTTCTGGAGAAACCCAAGATACAAATGGAAACTCTGATTGGTTTGGTAATTCTTACTCAGACAATGTTTTTGATGGATTAGGTGGTAATGATTGGATTTCCGGTGGACTAGGCAATGACACATTAAATGGTGGTGATGGCGATGACAGGGTCTATGCTTGGATAGGAAATGATATTCTTGATGGTGGTGATGGTTATGATATCTTATTATATTCGCCTTCAAAAATACCTGTAAACATTGATATAGGTAATGGAACTATTAAACATATTACTGAAGGATTAGAAGCCCTTCCTGAATCATATGATTATTATATTTCATTGATTGATCCAACAGCAATTACTCAATTTAGTAATTTTGAGGAGGTTGTAGGAAGTAATAATGATTACTTAGGTGATGTAATTGATGCAAGAAATGCTGATCGTGGATATGTAATTAATGCTCATGATGGTGATGATATTGTTTATGGATCAAATTATTCAGACACATTTATAGATGGTTATGGAGATGACACTATTTATGGAATGGGTGGAGATGATATTTTTAAGGCAAATTCAGGTGGTGATACTTTTGATGGTGGTACTGGTACAGATACATTAATTAGTGATTGGTCAAGTAGTTTACCAGATGATTGGACAAAAGAAGATTATGGTGTAGTTAATCTACAAGAAGCTACTAGTAGTAGTACTTACGCTCCAACATCTAGTTTAAATGATATATTACTATCTATAGAGAATTATTATCAGACAGGAACAAATGGTGCTAATTATATGATCATTGGTTCTGATGCTAATAATATTTTAAGTACAAGTCTTGGTGATGACATTATCGATGGTGGCGCTGGAAATGACAGACTTTACGGTAATGAAGGCGATGACATTTTAAAAACTGGTTCTGGTGATGATAAACTTTATGGTGGAAGTGGAAATGATATTTTAGAAGCCACTGGTTCTGGACATCAATATTTTGATGGTGGTGAAGGAAACGACACTTTTAAAGTTGATATTAATCAATATTCATTATCGGATGGATTTATATCCTTAACAGATCTCTCTTCCGGTTTCCATGGATCAAAAGCTGATCCAGATCACGCGTTAAACGACATTTTAGTAAACATAGAAAATGTTGAGTTGTCAGGGTCCTATGGAGCTGAAATCATTGGTAATGACGAAGATAACGTCTTAATGAGTGGATCTGGTAATGATGTTATTGCTGGTGGTTTAGGTAACGATATTATTGATGGTGGTAGAGGAAATGATGTTTATGTTCAAGAGGGAAGCTCTGATCAGTGGTCAGTAAAATTTAATCAAAATTGGGAGTGGGTCAATTCTACGCCAGAAACAATTAATTATACTGTAACAGTTGCAGCAAATTCTACTGGTTCTAATAAATATTATCTTAATGGAATTGAAGCGCCTGAACTTACCTTTAAAGAAGGTAATACATATATTTTTGATATTTCTGATTCTAGTGTCGCTGGCCATCCTTTTGCATTCTCGGACGGTGTAGACGGATCACATGGATCAGGTTCTAGTTATACGACCAATGTTACGAATAATGGAACCACAATAGAGATCACTATAGATGATAAAACACCAGATCTTCATTATTATTGTACAGCACATTCTGGCATGGGATCTTCAGCTGAGGTTTCGCTTATAAATTTTGGTAATTTTATTTTAAGTGATGGAAATGAAATTAATATTTTAAATGATATAGAATCCATTCAATTTGATGATAAAACGATTGATTTGTACGGTGAAGATGGTGGTAGATCAAATTTTGTCAACTCTGATGGCCAAGACGATTTTGCAGGCTCTTGGTGGGAAGATTCTTTAGATCTCTCAAATGGTGGAACAGTTACTTCAGGTATAACATTAGATACAAGTGTTGGTAATTTTGTAGACGGCTTTGGAAATACAGATACATTTTCTTCTATAGAAAACTTTTCAGGAACAAATTATGATGATATTTTCTATGGAAGTGATACTAATGATTCAATTCCACAATGGTATAATGCTCTTAATTTAAATTATGATAATTATGAGTCATTTAAACCAGGTGATGGTGTCGATACTATCGATGGTAGAGGTGGATATGATGAAGTAAATTATACAAATTCTCCAAGTGGTATGACGATAGATCTTTCTCAAACAACCATCACAGATGGTTGGGGTAATAATGATATCATTATGAATATTGAAGGCGTAGAAGCTACTCCTTATGATGATATTTTAACAGGAACATCTGGTAATAATTCTCTTGATGGAAGAGGGGGAAATAACAACATTGATGGTGGTGGTGGTTTTGATTATGTTGAATACAACGGTTATGGCAGAACTAATGTAAATGCAAATTTAGAAACGAATACCGTAACCTTTACTGGATCAAGTGGTAGTAATTATACAGACACAATCTCAAATATTGAGGGTGTTATAGGGTCAAATAATGATGATATTATTAGAGGAAATGATCAGAATAATATACTTGAAGGTGCAAAAGGTAATGACATTATTTATGGTGGTGATGGTAATGATGTTTTAGTTACGGGTCATGGTGATGATAAATTATATGGTGAAGCTGGAAATGATATTCTCATAACTGTTGGGTCAGGCATACAGTCTTACGATGGAGGAGATGGAACTGATACATTAATTGTCGATACAAGTTATCTAACATCTTTAAATCCAGACTATTCAAATACAATTGATATAAATTTAACTTCTGGAGATTTGGGACAGCAAGGAAATTCAAACCTTAGAGATACAATAACTAATATTGAAAATGTTACTTATAACGGACTTTTTGACGTTCGTATTCATGGTAATGACCAAAGTAATATTATTAATGGTGGTTCAGGAAACGATAATATTAATGGTAAAGGTGGAGATGACTATTTATATGGTCGAGAAGGTAATGACATTATATTACTCGGCGGTGCAGGCAATGCTAACCTAGATGGTGGTGAGGGCATAGATACTTTCAGGGTAGGTCTGGGAAACATGGACTGGCCTAAAACTGATGATCCTAATGATCTAGTAAATTTTAAATATACTATAAATTTAGAACAAGAACTTGCAGGTAATGACACCTTGATCAATTTTGAAAATGTTGATTATTTTGGTGAATACGATTCTGAAATTACAGGTAATGAAAAGGATAACTTTATCTCTTCTGGTTCAGGAGATGATATCCTTAGAGGTGGTGAAGGTAATGATACTTTAAATGCTGGTGCAGGTAATGATATTCTTTATGGTGAAGAAGGTGATGATACCCTTATACTTGGTGGTTCTGGCCATACAGTATTTGACGGTGGAGAAGGCAATGATACAGTATATATTGGATTACATTCTTCAAGAGAATCAACACTAATCGTAGACTTTGAAAATAGAATTTACAAAGAGCAAACTGAAGTTGATGATCCAAGATATGATACATTTACTAATGTAGAAAATTTCGAAATATCAGGGACGAATAATGATGTTATCATGACTGGTGATGACAATGACAACGTCCTTACCACTGATGGCGGCGATGATGTTATTGATGGTGGAGCTGGTGATGATACTCTAAACGCAGGTTCAGGTGATGATCATTTGATTGGCGGTAAAGGTAACGATATTCTTATACTTGCTGGGTCTGGAGATTCAATTCTTGATGGTGGAGCGGGCATTGATACATTCAAGGTAGATTTATCAAATTGGACACCATCAATAGAAACTTATCCTAATCCATTTGACTATAACAATAATAGAGGATTTGTTTTTAAAGTTAATCTAGAAGACCAATTTGCTGGTTCTAAATATGATCCTGATGCAAAGAATAATGATACATTAATTGATATTGAAAATGTTGAATATACTGGTCCTTATAATGCTGAATTGACTGGTGATACTAATGACAACGTCATCATTGGTGATTCAGGAGACGATATTCTGAACGGTGGTATTGGTAATGACACCTTAATATCCGGATCTGGTGATGATAAAGTTTTTGGTGGTGAAGGTGATGATCTTATTATTCAAAATGGATCAGGAACTCAGGAATATGACGGTGGCATAGGGAATGATACATTAGAAGTCGATACTAGTTTTGTTACACAACTTAACCCTAATTTTACAAATAAAATTGAAATTAATCTTTTTGATGGTGAAATGGGTCAAGTTGGAAATTCTAACCTAAGAGATAAAATCGAAAATATAGAAAATGTAACCTTTAAAAGTGATTTTGATGCCATTATAACTGGTGACAATAACGATAATATAATTATCGGTGGATCTGGTAATGATACTCTAAACGGTGGTATTGGTAATGATACCTTAATGACCGGAGCTGGTGATGATAAAATTTTTGGTGGTGAAGGTGATGATCTTATTATTCAAAATGGATCAGGAACTCAGGAATATGACGGTGGCATAGGGAATGATACATTAGAAGTCGATACTAGTTTTGTTACACAACTTAACCCTAATTTTACAAATAAAATTGAAATTAATCTTTTTGATGGTGAAATGGGTCAAGTTGGAAATTCTAACCTAAGAGATAAAATCGAAAATATAGAAAATGTAACCTTTAAAAGTGATTTTGATGCCATTATAACTGGTGACAATAACGATAATATAATTATCGGTGGATCTGGTGATGATACTCTAAATGGTGGTTCAGGCAATGATATATTGAAATCAGGTTTCGGCAATGACTTTATCTACGGAGATGATGGTGACGATGTTTTAATCCTTAATGGATCAGGAACTCAGGAATATGACGGTGGCGATGGCATTGATACTTTTAAAATTGATCATTTGAATTGGACGAGTACGTTAAATCCAGAATATGATCAAATAATTGAAATTGATTTGGCAAATGGTACTAGTGGTCAAAAGGGCAATTCTTCATTAAGAGATAAGCTATTTAACATAGAAAATATCACCTATCAAGGATCCTTTGATGTTGAGATGACTGGTAACATTCTTAGCAACATTATTAGGTCTGCAGCAGGAGATGACGTCATAAATGCTGGTGACGGTAACGACTATATAAATTCAGGTATGGGTTATGATTTAATCACATCAGGAAGTGGTCTTGACTTAATACTCATCAGACCAGAGCAGTCTAGTAATACAATTGATACGACGAAAACAATTACTGATTTTGTAAAGGGAGAAGATCAATTAGCCCTTAATGGATTAAATTTTGAAGATGTTTCCATAAATCAAGGTGCTGGTGATTATCTTTCAGATACAATTTTAAGCATTACTGATCAATCAGGATCAATTTCTTATTTAGGTGTTTTAAAAAATATAGATGCATCAAATATTGACGCTAATGACTTTATACAAGATCCTTTTTCTAAAAAAGACCTTACGACCTCTATAGAAAAATGGGGAGGAGGTGCTTCCTCCTGGCTAGATGGTCCTGTTATAAAACTACACAGTAAGGAT
>CACJFI010000043.1 GCA_902592615.1 uncultured SAR116 cluster alpha proteobacterium
CCCCCTTCTCATTCAACATGTTAGAGAATGATGTCATTAGAATTCTAGACGAATTGAACATTGAAAAAGCTCATTTTGTAGGATTATCAATTGGAGGAATGACATCACTTGGACTAGCTTTAAAACATCAAAAAAGGTTTAACAAAATAGTGTGTTGTGCTGCAAGGGCTGATATGCCAATTCCAATGAAAGAGAGTTGGAACGAAAGAATATCTATTGTGAAAAAACTTGGGACTGATGGGGTTGTAAATAGCTCACTTGAGAGATGGTACAGTAAAGAATTTAGGAATAATTCAAAAAATATGATTAAAATTAGTCTTGCAAAAGAAATGATTAAAAAAACATCTGTAGAGGGATATATAGGTTGTTGTGAGGCAATAAAAAATTTAGATTATTTAAAAGAATTATCTACAATTTATAAAGATATCTTATATATATCCGGTGAAAATGATATTGGGGCTCCTGCAATGACTATGGAAGAGATGCATCACCTTACTCCAAATAGTAAATATGAAAGCATACCAGGCGCAGCTCACATTCTTAATATTGAGGCGCCAGAGTTGGTTAATAAGATTATATTAAATTTTTTAAATTAAAATTCAAATAACATTATCAAAAAAACAATTTGTAATAAATCCTAGCTATATTTTCTCTAATAAAAATTGAAGTTTTACCGATCGCACCTAAATTCGGCAAAAAACTTATTATTGATAACTTTCTATTGGGGGAGTTGAAATCTACTGGGAATGGTATTACTTCAAGTCCTTGTTTTTGAAATAAATATTTTGATCTGTGCATGTGAAAAGCAGAAGTTACAAGAATAATAGTTGAGTTATTCGGTATCAATTTTGTGACAGCAATACTTTCTTCATATGTGTTTTTAACATTTTCTGTAACTAGTATTTTAGTCTGTAAAACGCCTAGAGAAATAGCTCTTTCTTTAAGAATAAATCCTTCAGGCTTCCAATTATCTTTCCATGGCAATTGCCCTGCTGTAAAAATAATTTTATCTGATTTATTTTCACTCAACAAATCTAAGCCTCCAAAAAATCTATCAGGATCTGAAAATTCATATTTGCTATAATTCTCATCTCCAACCTGGTGAAGCATTCCACTTAACACAACTATCGCATCTGCTTCTTTTATTGTGTTTATAGAGATAGGCTTATAAGGATGCTCTAACTTCTTAATTAGATAATTTCCAATTATAGGATTTGAAGACACTATCAAAACTATAAATGCTAGAAGTACAAAAAACCTTCTTTTAAAAAAGAATGAAGCTATTAAAAATATAAAGATTATTCCTAAAGGTGATAAAAAAAAAGGTAAAATTTTGTGCAAATAAATCAAATATATCAACTATTTAAATTAATTAATATATTTAAAATATCATAAATATTAATAATTTAAATAATTTTATTTGTGAATAATCCGTAACCGCCATCTCTTACTGTTCTTATAGGATCTGTATTTTCATCTGAAGCCGTCTTTAGTGCCTTTCTTAATCTACTCATATGAACATCTACTGTTCTTTCTTCAACATAAACACCATGCCCCCAAACCATATCCAATAACTTGCCTCTAGAAAATATATGCCCTGGCCTTTCCATTAATAATGTAAGCAATTTAAATTCTTTAGGTCCAAGTTTTACATTTTTGTCAAAATAAGTAACAGTCATTTCATTTAATGAAATCTTTAGATTTTCATGTTCTAAAATGTTATTAATTAAAGCAGGCCTAGATCGTCTTAGAAGAGCATTAACTCTTGATATGAGTTCTTTTGGAGAAAAAGGTTTAGAAATATAATCGTCAGCTCCAGTGTCTAATCCTAATGATTTATCTGAGTCATCGCTTCTTGCACTAAGAATAATTATAGGTAGTTGTTTAGTTTCAGATCTAGATCTTAAAGTTCTACATAAATCAATTCCAGACATATTAGGCATCATCCAATCTAAAATAACTAAATCTGGAGAATGATCCTCAATCAGTTGTAATGCATTTTTACCATCTCTTGCTTTGATTGTTCCAAATCCTGATGTTTCAAGATTATATACCATTAATTCTAATTGATTGGGTTCATCATCTGCGATTAATATATTAGTTTTCATTTTTTACCTCTTATTCTGGTATTATAAGGCTACTTTCGTCAGCCTTTGGTCTAATATCTGATAATACTTTGCCATTAACTAAAAAATAAACTTGTTCTGCAATGTCGGTTACATAATCTGCAACACGTTCAATGTTTTTGGCAATAAATAGAAGATGAGCACCTATTGGAGCTAACTTTTTGTTTCTCTGCATTGATGCAACAATTTCTAGATAATATTGAGTATGCATTTTATCAATTTTAACGTCTGAATTTCTTACTTTAACTGCTAATTTATCATCCTCATTTACATATGCCTCTATAATATCTTCCATCATTGTAAGTGTTTTCTGTCCCATTTTACCAATATTAACCCCAGGTAAATCAGAGAATTTAAGATCAATCAAAATTTTTGTTCTATTAGATATATTTCTTGAATAATCTCCAATTCTCTCAAAAATTGTAGCAATTTTTAGAGCAACAATAATTCTTCTTAAATCAGCAGCTTGGGGGGCTCTTAAAGCAATAATTTCAAAACCTATTTTTTGAACTTTATCATCTAATTCATCTAAAATCATATCCCCATTAATAACCTTTTCTATCTCATCAAGTTCTTGGGTCCCAAAATTATTTATGCAATTATCGAAGTTATTTAAAGCTCCGTTCCCAAGCTTAAGAAGGTTGTCATTTAGTTTTTTTAAATCATCATCAAAAGATGATAAAATATGTTTATTTTCCATTTTTACTCCTATCCAATTTTTCCAGAAATATAAGCTTCTGTTTGGTTGTGCTTAGGCCTTGTGAAGATTTCCTTTGTTTTACCTACTTCAATTAACTTACCTAGATGAAAATAGGCTGTCCTTTTAGAAACTCTTGCTGCTTGTTGCATTGAATGTGTTACAATAACTATAGAGTATTCATTTCCAAGTTCATGAATTAATTCTTCTATTTTTGCAGTAGCAATTGGGTCAAGAGCAGAACATGGTTCATCCATTAAAATAACCTCTGGACTTACCGCAATTGCTCGTGCAATACAAAGCCTTTGCTGTTGACCCCCTGAAAGACCTGTACCTGGACTTGACAACCTATCACTTACTTCCTGCCATAATCCAGCTCTTTTAAGAGATTCTTCAACAATATTATCTAAATGTTCTTTATTTTCAGACAAACCGTGTATTCTGGGCCCATAAGCGACATTGTCGTAAATAGATTTTGGAAATGGATTAGGTTTCTGAAATACCATCCCAATACGAGCTCTTAATGGTACAACATCAATTTTTTTATCATAAATATTTTCATCATCAATTGAAATTTCACCTTGAATAACACATGAATCAATGGTGTCGTTCATTCTGTTAAAACAACGCAGAAATGTTGATTTTCCACAACCAGAAGGGCCAATAAATGAAATGACTTCTTTGTTGCCAATATCTATTGTGACATTATCAATGGCTTTGTTTTCCCCATAAAAAACATTAACGTTTCTAGCTTTTAACCTGGCATTTTTTGAAAAGACATCGCCTACTGTCAATTCAAGAGATTTTAAATCATTTTTTTTACTATTCATAAATCATCTCCATTACCAACGCCTTTCTAATTTCTTTCTTAGGTATACTGCCAAAGCATTCATGGCAATCAAAAATCCTAATAACACAATTATGGCTGCACTTGTTTTTTGTATGAACATTCTCTCTGCAAAATCAGCCCACATAAATATTTGAACTGGCAAAACAGTTCCAGGATCTACAACGCTGTTTGGAATATCAACAATAAAAGCTACCATTCCTATCATTAATAACGGAGCTGTTTCTCCAAGTGCCTGCGCCATACCAATAATAGTACCTGTTAACATTCCTGGCATAGCCAAAGGGATAACATGATGAAAAATTACTTGAAGTTTAGACGCTCCTATTCCATATGCAGCGTCTCTTACCGATGGCGGTACAGCTCTAATAGCTGCTCTTGATGAAATTATTATAGTTGGAAGGGTCATTAATGCTAAAACCATACCACCAACTAGTGGAATAGACCTTGGCATACCAAAAATACTTATGAATATAGCCAATCCCATTATTCCAAAAACGACTGAAGGAACTGCAGCTAAATTATTAATGTTAACTTCAATAATTTCAGTAATTCTATTTTTCTTTGCAATCTCTTCTAAGTAAACGGCTGTTGCAACACCCAAAGGAAAAGCAATTAACAAGCACACTGACAAAGTCAATAATGATCCAATAAATGCTCCTTTTATACCAGCCATCTCAGGGTTTCCTGAAGCGCTACCACTTAATATGTAGTCACTAAATTCATAAGAAATTCTTCCTTCTTCATTTAATTTATCAATAAATCCAATAACTTTATCATTAATTCTTCTCTCAGATTCTGGTGTTTCTCTTTTGATATACCCTCGTAAAAAACTATCAATATCATCATCAAGAGCAAACTTTACTTGAGTTACTGTTCCAAATAATCCAGGATCATCCTTTACCATCTTTGCTATTCTGACGTCCTTACCTGAAGAAACTATTTTTTTTGCCAGTTTTTTTTCTTTTCTTCCTTTAGGTTCAATAATAGAAAAAAGAGACTCGTTTACTATTGCACTAGCATCTCCATCAAATAAAGAGTTGTCTGATAAATCACCTTTTGGATCAATTCTTTCTCTGTCAAAATTTATGTCAAGAGTGACATAATACTGAAAAAAACCTGGATAACCTTTTGTAAAAATTGAATAAAAAAGAAAAAGTAAAAAACATACAGCCAACCCTATGGCTGCTCTTCCGAATAATTTGAGCCTACTATCTTTAGATCTTCTTTTTACAATAGAATTCTTAACTATATTTGTAGCTTCTTCAGGATTTATAATTTTTTTATTCATATTGTTCTCTGTATTTTTTAACAACATGCAGAGCATAGAAATTCATTCCAAGTGTTATAATTATGAGTGTTAAAGCCAAAGCAAAAGCAGACAACGTCTTTGCAGATTCAAATTCCTGATCACCCACTAATATAGTTACTATCTGTGAAGTAACAGTTGTAACAGCTTCAAGAGGGTTTGCAGTAAGATTGGCGGCTAATCCTGCAGCCATCACAACAATCATAGTTTCACCTACTGCTCGTGAAACAGCTAAAATTATACTCGCAACAACACCTGGCAAAGCTGCTGGTAAGACAATTTTCATTACAGTTTCATTTTTAGTTGAACCTAGACCATAACCTGCATCTCTTAACGATTGAGGAACAGCATTTATTACATCATCAGATAAAGAGGAAATAAAGGGAATAATCATAATACCCATAACCAATCCTGCCGCTAAAGCTGATTCTGAAGCTATATCCAACCCTAACATTGAACCTGAAGACCTTAAAAAAGGTGCTACAGTTAAAGCAGCAAAAAATCCATAAACAACTGTTGGTATACCTGCTAAAACTTCTAGAAGCGGTTTAAAAAATGCTCTTTCTTTGGATGAAGCATATTCTGACAAATAAATAGCACTAAAAAGACCAATAGGAACAGAAACACACAACGCGATTATTGAGATAAGGAATGTGCCGGCAAATAAAGGTATTGCTCCATACTGTGATAATCCCTCTTGTCCTGAACCAGCTCTTTCAGCGCCCTCAAACTGAGGATTCCAAACTGTACCAAATAAAAACTCGTCGTAAGGTATTAGTGCAAAAAACCTAATAGATTCAAAAACAACAGAGAATATGATTGCAATAGTAGTTAATATTGCAATGACTGAACTTACAGCTAATATGGTCATTACAATTTTTTCAACAGCATTTCTAGAACGAAACTCACTATGAATTTTTTTATAACTTAAAAAACCAGATGTTAAAATTGTTATTGCACAAACAATCATAGTTAAAATGTTTGATTTGATCACCCAAGATTTCCATATTTCTGCTGCATTTGTAATCCATTGGGGTGGGGTACCAAAAATCAAACCTTCAACAGAATTATTTATTTGTGCCAATACAATTGTAAAATTATAATCTTTAGAATTAATTACTTCATTTGGTATATATTCTTTTACAAGTTCAGCAAAAACAAGATCATCACAAATTGTAAAAATAAAAAAAACGCCTAAAGTTGGTAAAAGTGCTGAAAGTGAACAAAAAATACCATAATAATGTGTCAAAGAATGTAGATTTTTTTGATTTAAGTTAATCAGGTTCTTAGCTCGATTATAACCTAGTAAAAAGAAAAATAAGGAAATTATTAATATACCTGTCAGTAAGAAAAAGCTGAACAATATAATCCCCTTTGGTTAAAAGGCTAGCAGTAATGCTAGCCTTTTAGTTATTTAAATTACTTTTTTAAGTCTGCTGCAGTCAAAACTGGTAAGTTTGTCATAGCAGCTTTATACTTAGCTCTTTCTGATTTAGGCATTGGTATCATACCTGCGTCTGATAACACACCATCATTACCCCAATGCTTCGTCCATTCAGCCATATATTCTTTCATACCTGGTACAACACCAATATGTTGATGCTTTACGTAATAGTATAGTGCTCTTGAAACAGAATAATTGTTTCCAGCAATATTTTCGAATGTAGGAGCTGTTTTACTAATTACTGCACCTTGTAGTGTATCTGAGTTTTGATCTAAATATGAGAAACCAAAGATTCCGTATGCTGAGGTATCTTCGTTTAGCTTTTGAACAATTAAGTTATCTTGTTCACCCGCTTCAATAAATACTCCATCAGTCCTCATGGCACGACATTTTTTACCTTTTTTATCACCTCTTGCAGCAGAAGCTTTTTTGGCAATCTTGTCTTTGCCACAATAACCTTTTTGATTAACCATTTCAGCATAACTTGCTCTCGTACCTGAAGTTGTTGGAGGTCCATAAACACGAATATCGATATTTGGTAAACTTGCATCAATATCTGACCACTTCTTAAATGGGTTATCAATCCACTCATCACAATTAAATGTTCTACCTGAACCTTCATAACAAGCTGGGATTTTTGCAGTAAGAGCCATACCTAAATGAGCTTTAGAGATGTTTAATGGAGCACCTTTCTTTGAGTTAGCAACAACAATTCCATCGTAACCAACTTTGATTTCGGTTAATTTAACACCATTTTTTTCACAATATGCTAATTCTTTAGCTTTCATTCTTGAAGATGCATTTCCTATATCAATAAATTTTGTACCAACACCGTCACATACACCTTTTTTGCCAACGGAAGATCCACCTGATTCTACCACTGGAGTTTTAAAGTTTGGATTTTTACCAAGTTGTTCTGCAATAATTCTAGCAAATGGTAAAACTGTAGAAGATCCGGCAAG
>CACJFI010000044.1 GCA_902592615.1 uncultured SAR116 cluster alpha proteobacterium
CAAGCTCTTAGGGTGTTAAAAAAGAAAATGCAAAGAGAAGGTATGTTTAGAGAAATGAAAAACAGAAGAGCATATGAAAAGCCTTCAGAAAGAAAAGCAAGAGAAATGGCTGAAAGCACTAGAAGAGTAAGAAAACTTATGAGGAAAAGGTTAGAACGAGAAGGCTATTAAGCCTAATTTTATAGGCTTATATAACTAACCGCATATTCTAATTGCGGTTTTTTTTTGAACCTACTAAAGAAGAATTAGTTAAATAATACCCAATTTATTTAATATTCATTGGAGTAAATGAGATGATTATTGGATGCCCTAAAGAAATTTTTATAGGTGAAAATAGAGTAGCACTTACACCTGAGAGTGCGAAACAACTGCAAAAACTAGGTTATACATGTCTTTTAGAGACTGGTGCTGGTATAAACGCTAACTTTTCAGATAAGGATTATAAAAAAGCTGATGTTAAAGTTGTTAAGAATTCAAGTGAACTTTGGAAGCAATCAGATATAATATTAAAAGTAAGAGGCCCAGAAAAATCAGAATTATCAAAAATAAAACCAAATCATCATATTATAAGTTTTATATGGCCTAACCAAAATAAACCTCTTCTTGATGCTTTGAAAAAGAAAAAAGTTACTGCTCAAGCTATGGATATGATACCTAGAATTAGTAGAGCTCAAAAAATGGATGCCTTATCTTCTATGGCTAACATAGCTGGTTATAGAGCAATAATAGAGGCAGGGAACCATTTTGGAAGATTTTTTACCGGTCAAATAACTGCAGCTGGGAAAGTTCCACCTGCAAAAGTTCTTGTGATAGGCGCTGGAGTTGCTGGTCTTGCTGCAATTGGAACTGCTCAATCTATGGGTGCAATTGTTAGAGCTTTTGATGTAAGGCCGGAAGTTGCTGAACAAATTGAATCAATGGGTGCAGAATTTTTAATGCTTGATTTTGAATCAGATGTCACTGGTGAAGGAGGATATGCAAAACCTGCTTCCAAAGAATTCATAAAAAAAGAAATGGAATTATTTAGAAATCAAGCACCTGAAATTGATATTGTGATCACAACCGCACTTATTCCTGGAATGCCCGCACCTAAGTTATGGCCAAAAGAAATGGTTGGGTTAATGAAACCTGGTTCCGTGATAGTAGATTTAGCTGCTGAACAAGGAGGAAACTGCGAAGTTACCGTTCCTAATAAAATTATAGAAACAAAAAATAAAGTAAAGGTTATTGGATTTACAGATTTACCAAGTAGAATGGCAACACAATCTTCTAGTTTATATTCTACAAATATACGTCACATGGTTGATGACTTAACTCCTAAAAAAGACGGAATACCATTCACTAATATGGCAGATGATGTTATAAGAGGTGCTACAGTTCTACATGACGGTAAAATAACTTTTCCTCCACCAAAACCAAAAATCGTAGCTATTGCCAAACATGAGACTAATAAAATAAAAGAAAAATCACCAGAAGAGATAGCTCAGGACGAAATAAATGCAGAAAAAAAAGCTGGTAAATTACAATTCTTACTTTTAGCAATTGGTGCTCTTCTAACTTGGTTTATAGGTTATTATGCACCCTCAGACTTTATGCAGCATTTCATTGTTTTTATTTTATCATGTTTCGTAGGATATCAAGTTATATGGAACGTATCTCATTCACTTCACACACCTTTAATGGCTGTTACAAATGCTATCTCAAGCATAGTTATAATTGGTGCTTTGCTACAAATGAGAACTGATAACGATATAGTAAGTATCTTAGCCTTAATATCTATCTTTATTGCCACCATAAATATTGTTGGTGGGTTTATGGTTACAAAAAGAATGTTATCAATGTTTCAGAGAAGCTAAAAAAGGATTATTAGATGACTTTTGGATTATTAACTGCATCATACATAACATCTAGTGTGCTTTTCATTCTTGCATTAGGTGGCTTAAGCAATCAAGAAAAGGCAAAAAGAGCCGTTTGGTATGGTATTGTTGGAATGGCGATTGCCGTTTTTGCAACGATTTATGGAAATCAAGTTTTTTTTACCGAATGGCTCAACTGGCTTATAGCTGCAATATTAGTTGGCTCTATAATTGGAGCAATTGTTGCAAAAAAAGTACAAATGACAGGCATGCCTCAATTAGTTGCTGCGCTTCACTCATTTGTAGGTTTAGCTGCTGTTTTTATCGGCATAAACTCTACCATGTTGCCACACTCTGATATGAATTCATCTCAGTATATGATCCATAACGTTGAAGTTTTTATTGGAGTATTTATTGGGGCAATCACATTTACTGGATCTATAGTAGCATTTGGAAAATTATCTGAATTAATAACTGGTAAGGCATTAATTTTACCTGGAAGACATTTGTTAAATTTGGTCATGTTATTTTCCTGCTTAGCATTAGGATACATGTTTTTGATTGATGAGGGTAATTGGACCTTAATTGTAATGACTATAATAGCATTTGTTATAGGAGCTCATCTTGTTTTAGCAATTGGTGGTGCAGATATGCCAGTAGTTGTTTCAATGCTTAACTCATATTCTGGATGGGCTGCAGCTGCAACAGGTTTTATGCTTGGAAATGACCTGTTAATTGTGACAGGTGCTTTGGTTGGATCTTCTGGTGCTATCCTATCATATATAATGTGTAGGGCTATGAATCGAAAGTTTCTTTCGGTTATTTTAGGTGGGTGGGGTGATATAACAGGTCCTACAATGGATATTGAAGGTGAAATGAAACCAATAGATATAGATTCCGTTGCGGCTGCATTAAATGATGCAAACAAAATTATAATCGTTCCTGGTTATGGTATGGCAGTTGCACAAGCTCAAAGCACAGTATCTGAATTAACTTCTAGACTAAGAGCAAAAAACAAAGAAGTAAGATTTGGAATTCATCCTGTTGCAGGAAGACTTCCAGGCCACATGAATGTTCTGCTAGCAGAAGCGAAAGTACCGTATGATATTGTTCTTGAAATGGATGAAATAAATGACGATTTTCCCAATACAGATATAGTCATGATACTAGGAGCTAATGATATTGTTAATCCAGCCGCTCAAGAAGATCCTAACAGCCCAATTGCGGGAATGCCTGTTTTAGAAGTTTGGAAAGCTAAACAGGTTTTTATTTCAAAAAGAGGACAAGGAAAAGGTTACTCAGGAATTGAAAATCCATTATTTTTTAAAGAAAATTCTAGAATGGTTTATGGAGATGCAAAAAAATCCTTGGATTTAATTTTACAAAGTATAAATTAATTATATTAGCCTGAAATTAAACCTGATTGCTTCATAGCTTTACTTTGCCTTACAGACAAAACCTTTTCATCAAAGTCTCCGACTAAATCGTGAAAAACTCTGTACCAATTAATTTCTGCTTTTAAATGCATGAAAACTGATCCTAATCCTACGGCCGCTCTGTCCATCAACACAAATTCTCTTGGTGGTTTAACACCTCCAATTTTTTTTAATTCCTCATGAACTTTTTCTGCCGTTTCTCTTCCATATTGTCCAGATTCACTTGGATTAATTAACCTAACTTTATCTTCTAGTAAAGGTTGATAGATAAAGTTTGCCCAAATATTTAGAACACCAATTAATTCTTTTGAGGGATTTTCAAAACCCCAACTTTTGTAGGCATTTACTGCTTGCTCTTCATCTCCATCTCTTAAAGCTTTGTAAAGTTCAATTACACCTGTTACAAAATCTGGTCTAAAAATTCTAATACATCCAAAGTCCATTAGGTTAATTCCTCCATCAGGACGTATTGTATAATTTCCAAGATGAGGATCTCCATGAATTACTCCATATTTATAAAATGGTATATACCATGCTTTAAACATATTTATAGCGACTTGATTTCTAATTTTGATATCACTATTTTCAGCAATAAAATCCATAATTTTAGAGCCATCTATCCTTGTCATCGTTAAGAGTCTATTTGTAGATAATTTGTCAATAGGATTAGGAAGTGTAATTTGATTTAAATCAGATAACATATACCTATATAGTTTTAAATTTTTAACTTCATGGTAATAATTGAGTTCTTCTTTTAGCCTTTCTGACAACTCCTCATGTATTGATTCTGTTGAAATAGCAGAATCATATTTTTCATATAATGAAAATATTAATTTAAGTTGTTTAAGATCCGCCTGAACTGCTGAGCCCATATCAGGATATTGCAACTTACAGGCTAATTTTTTTCCGTTGATGTCTTCAGCAAAATGAACTTGACCTAAAGATGCTGCAGCGGAGGCTTGTTTATCAAAGGTATTAAAATGAGCAAGCCAATTTTCTCCTAATTCAGCTTTCATCCTTCTTTTGACAAAAAGCCAACCCATTGAGGGAGCATCTGCTTGAAGATGAGATAATTCATTTACATACTCCTTGGGGAGAGCGTCAGGAATTGTGGCAAGAATTTGGGCGACTTTCATAAGTGGACCTTTCAGCCCTCCTAAGGCAGCTCTCAAATCAGAAGCATGCTGTCCTCTGTTTATTTTAATTCCTAAATATCTTTCACCAGCCAGTCTTGCAGCAAGGCCACCCATTGCAGAAGTTACCTTTGCATAACGTCTGAGTCTTCCACCTGTCATAGAAGAGCTGAGTTCGTCTTGAATTCTACTATCTTTATTCATAATAATTGAAACCTCTAAAAATTAGATTAATTATCCAAATCATCAAGCTCATCCATTAATCCAGTTATCATTGTTATACCTTTTTCCCAAAAACTATTATCATACGCACTTAAATTAAAAGGTTTAAGGAGATCATTATGAGTTTTTGTTCCTCCTGAAGATAACATTTCAATGTACTTATTTGAAAAAATATCTTTGTCACTTTGTTGATATGCATACCAAAGTGCATTTACTAGACTATCTCCAAAAGCATAAGCATATACATAAAATGGAGTATGAACAAAATGAGGAATGTATCCCCATAAGAATCTATAGTCATCACCAAGATTAATATGAGGACCCATAGTATAAGACTGTGTCTCCATCCAGATATTACTTATCTCTTCGGGTGTTAATTCAGATTTTATTCTTGCCTCATGAAATTTAACTTCGAATTGGTGAAACCCTATTTGTCTAGCAACAGTATTTAACATATCTTCTATTTTACCAGACAATAGTTGTTTTTTTTGTGCAATTGGACTCTCGTCTAATAATTTTCTAAACACCAACATTTCACCAAAAACTGACGCTGTTTCAGCGAGTGTTAGAGGTGTTTCTGCCATTAATAATCCATTTTTACCTGCAAGAATTTGGTGGACACCATGACCAAGTTCATGTGCAAGTGTCATAACATCTCTAATTTTACCTTGATAATTCACTAATATGAATGGATGCAATGATGGAACTGAAGGATGGGCAAAAGCACCTGATGCTTTACCTTTTCTAAGGCTTGCATCTATCCAATTATTTTTGAAAAACAATTCTGCTAGATTAGAGATCTCTGGATGGAAGGAAGAAAATGAATCTAAAATAATATCCTTAGCCTCAGACCATTTTATCAAATTTTCAGAAGAATAAGGCAATGGTGCATTTCTATCCCACCAATCTAACTTGGTCTGACCAAATTGGGCGGCTTTCCATTTATAATATCTATGGGTAAGTTTAGGCATAGCCTTATCAACTGTATTTACTAATTTGTCTACAACTTCATCTTCAACATCATTATCAAGATTTCTTGAGGACATAATTCTTTTAAAACCCCTTTTGTTGTCTTCAATGAACCTATCTCTAGAAATCACATTAAGTATCATTCCAAAAATACGTTTATTATTTTCTAAAACTTCAGAAAGTGATTTACCTGCAATTTTTCTGGTTTTTGGATCTGCGTCAGATAGTAAGTTTAAAATTTCAGCTTCAGTAAGTGATTTGTTTTTGAAAGGAAAACGTAATGCCGCAGATGTCTCGTCAAATAATCGTATCCATGCTGATCTGCCAGTAGCAGATTTCTCAATCAAAATCTCTTCTACAAGGGGATCAAGAAGATAAGGGTTTCTTTTTCTTAAAATATTAAGATAAGGCTCCCAATTTTTTGCTTCTTTATCATTTAACCAATGATTAATTGTATTATCATCAACTTTTGAAAGTTCTAATGTAACAAAGATGAGAGTGGACAGAATTTCTGTAATTTGATCAGATATTGATGAGTTATATTTTGAAATCTCTGGATCTTCCATATTTGTAGCAAAGGTTAGACTACTATGTGTTGCAATCTTATAAATAGCTTCATTAATTTCTTGATATTCATTTATACAAATCAAAAAATCTGATGGACTCAAATTATTTATCTTACCTTTCCATTTTTTAAGAAAATGATCTGCTGCCCCTCTAATATTCTTTATGTCTCTGCTAATTTTAGGATCTTTAATGTTTTTATATATTTCTGAAAGATCCCATATAGGCAATTCGTTGTTCATTTTCTTTAGATGCATTTCATTCATTTTAATTTTAACCTCAATTTATTTTATTTAAAAAAGTTATTAATACTTTTTATAATTTCATCAGGATTTTCTTCAGCTAAATAATGGCCTGTATTAACACCATAACCTCTAACTTCTTGATCACAATATTTTTGCCAGATTGTCAAGGGATCATACCACTGTTCTATCTTACCTTTTTTACCCCACAAAACTAGTATTGGCATTTTAATTTTTAAATTTTGTTTTCTACTTATGTCATCATCTTTTAAATCAATAGATGCAGCAGCTCTATAATCCTCACAAATAGACCTAATAGTTTCAGGATTTTTGACACACTCCAAGTAATCAGCTAATGCCCTAGGTGCAAAAAAATCTTTGTCCTTTTTTTCTCTTGAAGTATGCGCGAAGAACCACTCTTCAGGTGCTTTGTTAATTACTGACTCTGGTATAGGATGTCTCTGTGCTAACCAAAACCAATGGTAGTAACCCATTGCAAAATCTTTGTTAGTTCTCTCAAAATGTTCGATAGTTGGTATTATGTCTAATAAAATTATTTTTTTAACTTTGTTAGGATAATTTAAGGCTAAACGATGACCTATTCTTGCACCTCTGTCGTGGCCAACAAGATAAAATGTTTTGTGTCCTAATAAAGTCATTAACTCATTCATATCAGAGGCCATGCTAACTTTTGAGAAGTTTTCATGTTCTTTAGATATTTTAGGTTTATAGGATTTTCCATAACCTGGAATGTCTGGACAAATAATCGTAAATTTCTTAGTTAAAGCTGGAGCTATTTTATGCCACATTACATGTGTTTGGGGATTACCATGCAACATAAGTAAAGCAGGACCATGTCCTGCTTTTCTAAATCTGATGTA
>CACJFI010000045.1 GCA_902592615.1 uncultured SAR116 cluster alpha proteobacterium
CTTACAACCGCTAAGTCACCCATTCATTAGTAATATTTTTTGTGCATATTAGGTCTTAGTTTATTACAATTTATTCCTAAAAATTAATTTATGCAATAATTGTATAAATTTTACATATTTTCTATATCTTATATTGAAAAGTTGACAAAACCTTGACCAAGTTTTACGCAGTAAAATATTTTTTAAATTAGTTTAATTCTTAGTATTAGAAATTTAGCAAATAATAAGCTTGCCACAGTCTAAATAACAAATAAATATGAAACATTAACATCTTCATAACTTATGCTTAGATATTCTTTTAGATTATATAAAAGACTAACAAAAAAGTGAGAGGTTTTATTAAAATTAAATAAATCTGCACAATTTAGTAAGAATTTATTATAATTATGACTCTTCAATCTTACGAATTATCACGTCTTTAAAGTGATCTTTTAAGATACGCTTTGTTTTTGCATCATTTATCTTAATCAAAATATCCTCCATCCATGACGTGACATTCTGCTTTTGATTAAGCATATATTCAAGTCTTTTTATTTTTTTATCTATAAAAGCTGACTGCTCCAAAATAGGGTGTAAGATAAAATTTCCTTTAATACCTCTAACATCCTCCTCAAGAAAAGCTTCATCATTGTTAGCAGTAAAAAGTTTGAAATTAAATGACGTTATTTTCTCTAGAGATCCACAAGAGTAGTTTAGTTTGTTCACCATCGTAGAGATAAAACTCTCATCATTTAGAAAATTTTTTTCAGATTTTCTGTTATTTATAAAATCGATAGAAAATTTTTTTCTCACTTCATAGAAGGTTTTAATTTTGTCTGCTTTCAACCTTGTAAATGGAAAGATGCAAGCCATAGGAGTTTCAGAAAGCAATCTTGCTGTATGGTAAAAAAAAGAATTTGGTGAAGCTTTACCGTAACCCACAGTTAGGAAATCGTGGTTAAATAAATTTACTTGATCAAAGAATTCTGAAGGGTTTGCATTACAAATTTGTATGTCAGGTTCTGTTAACCAGTAATAATCATATCCTGAAAGTTCGTGATCTAAAACGTAATAGCAGTAATCACCACATCTCCATGCACAATCATGTGGCCAGAATAATTCTTTATCTGACAAAATTTTACTTTTGTTAAAATAGATAGCATTGTAGGAAGGGGGTATGTTCAATTTGTCTTCATCTACATTTAATATAAAGTATGTATTTTGTTTGCCAAAGAATTTTTCTGCAACTTGGTAGAGATTTTTTTCGCGTTCACCAAATAGATGTGTTCTAATAGCAAAACAGTTTTTGTGTGTCATTTTTTTATCCACTATTTTCAGTTAAGCATTTATAACGTTCTACACTGTTATAACCACCAATTTAAGTAATATTTGATTTTAAAAATTATATTTCAATGAACTACATTTCTGTGAAAGCTTCTCTTTGAAGCTTTTTTATTGGTGTAAGAAGATAATCTAAAACAGTTCGTTTATCACCTTGTAATTCAACTGACGCCTGCATGCCAGGAATAATATCTAATTTTTTATCTTTTTGTTTATCAAAAATCTTAGTTTTAGTAATAATTCTAGCTGGGAAGTATTTTGTACCATCTGGTTTTTCAGAGGTGTTTCCTGCAATATTTTGAACTTCTCCATCTAAAAAACCATATACTGATGGATCATAAGCAGTTACACTTATTCTTGCTTTTTGACCATATCTTACAAAGGCTACATCTTCTGGTCTCACTTCTGCTTCAATAATTAATTCATCTGAAGAAGGAATAATTTCAAATAAATCTGTTCCAGAGGATACGATTGCTCCTATAGTTGATAATTCAACTTTAGAAATTAATCCGTCGACAGGAGCAATAATTCTAGTGCCTTTTAAACGATTATCTAATTGATCACTTTTCAGAACAGATTTATTAAATCTATCTTTGGCAGCTACAATTTCTTCTTTTGCTTTTGCTACAAAGTCAGTATTTAAATTTTTTAATTTTTGAGTTATTTTTTTTATATCAATATTTATTCCGGGAATAGCTACTTTAGATTTCATTATTTTACTATCAAGAGATGCAAGTCTTTGAGAAATTTGTACTAACTTTAATCTCGGTTCAAAACCTTTTTTAACTAATGGACTTAAAATTTCATATTCTTCTTTAAGAAACTTCCTTTCCTCAATTGATGCGTTAATATCAGCCTCTACCTCTTCTATGTTATAAATTAGTCTCTCCAACTCATTTCTAAGCAATTTTTCTTCATCTTTTAATTTTTTCATTCTTGAATTAAAAATTTGAAGCTGAGCATTCATTAAATCTGGTCTCTCATCCAACAATTTTTTATCAAAAATTGGTTCTGTAAAATTAGCTTCTGCTTCTAATCTAGATATTAGGGCCATTGAAGAAAAATAATCTTCTTTATTTATATTAATCTCCGACAAAAATTCAGAACTATCTAAAAAAAGTAAAGTGTCTCCTTTTTTTACAACATCCCCAACTTCAACTTTTATTTTTGAAACTTTTCCTTGAAACTCAGATTGAACGATTTTTGCATTACTTGCTGGAACAACTTGTCCATTACATCTGATTACTTCATCTAACTCAGTAAAAGTTGCCCAAAAACCTGCACCTAAAAAAAGGGAAATTATTAAACCTAAAAAAATTGATGAGGGGTTTGCTAAAAAATAAGATGTTAACATATCTTCTTTCTTTTCCTCAGTTTCATTATTTTCTAATCTGTTTAAGTCGATTTTATTTAAGCTTTCAGTTTCTTGTTTTTCGTCAAAAGCTTGATTAATAGCCTCACTTATATCAGCTTCCTTATAATTTTCATTTTCAGATTTAGTAACATTTTGTGAAGTTGACTCATTAGTCTTTTGATAAGTTTTTGTAAAACTTATTATTTTTTTAAAATTTAAAAAAATTTTGGATAAGAATGTCCTTACATCAACAAAACGATTTATTTTATCAGACATTTTTTACCTATGCTTGTCTTTCTTTAAGTTTACTTAAAATACTATCCCTAGTCCCATCAACAGTTACTTTTCCATCATCGATTGCTATTACTCTATCCACTAATTGTAACAAACTCATTCTATGAGTTACGACTATAAGTGTCTGTTTATTAAAATATGATTTTAAATTTTGTATTATTTGTCTTTCAGAGGTTAAATCCATTGCGCTTGTAGGTTCGTCTAAAAGAATAATTGATGGTTTTCTAACTATGGCTCTTGACAATGCAATTGCTTGTCTTTGTCCACCTGATAAATCTTTACCACCTTCCGACAATTGATAATCAAGTCCATTATTCATTTTTTTTGTAAAATCAGTAACTCCCGCAATTGTGGCTGCTTCATCAATCTCACTAGGAGATATTGCGTCTAAACCAAAAGCTATATTTTCTCTTATTGAACCTGAGAAGAGATATGTATTTTGCATAACCACACCAAACTGTCTCCTAATATCTTCAGGTCTAATTTGTTGTATGTTGGCTCCATCTATTAAAACTGAACCATTATTAGGTTGATATAATCCCATTATCAACTTTAAAATGGTTGTTTTACCTGAACCTATTTTCCCAATTACAGCAACTTTTTCTCCTGCATTAACCTTTACATTTATGTCATTTAAAATTATTTGTGTGTCATTTGAATATGAAAAACTAACATGGCTAAATTCAATTGATCCAGTGATGTTTTCTCGGGGAAAATACTCTTTTGCTGTCTCTTCTCTAGATGCTTCTATCATGAATTTAGTTACTGAGTGATATGCTGCTTTGGCTGAGTTTAATCTACCCATTAATCCGCCAATTTGTCCCAGTGGGGCTAATGTTCTGCCACTTAAAATAGTACATGCTATTAATCCTCCCATTGATAAATCACCAGAACTAACTGCCAGCACCCCAAAACCGATAATACCCATCTGTGACAGTTGCTGTCCAATACCTGCAAAATTCAGAGCTAATTGTGTAAATATTCTACTTTTTATACTTGTTTTTGACTGTGCATTTACAGCACCCATCCACCTATCTTTTAAAACAGATCCACCTGAAACAGTTTTCACAGTCTCCAATCCATTTATCATCTCACCAAGAACTGTCTGTTTAGCTTGTCCGTCTTTTTGACTATCTTCTGAAATTTGTTTAAGGGCTGGTTGAATAAGTAAGCCAAAAATAATTACAATTGGAACTATTACACCTGGTACAAAAGCTATATTACCGCCTATACCATAAATTACTGTCAAAAATACTATAATAAAAGGAAAATCGACTAATGAGGTTAATGTTACTGAATTAAAAAACTCCCTAAATGTTTCAAATTCTCTTACAACGGAAACAAGTTCTCCAGAAAACTTTGGTGCTTTTGATAAATCATATCCTATTATTTTCTGAAAAATATCATTTGAACTAGATGAGTCTATTTGTTTACCTGCCATATCCAGAAAATAACCTCTTAGCATTTTCATACTAAAATCCATAAAGATAACAAATAAAACCCCTGCTAATATGGAAACAAGAGAGGAAATTGCATTATTAGGAATAATTCTATCGTACACAACCATTATGTAAATAGAAGTTATAAGAGCAAAAATATTAATAAATATTGAAGCTATAATTGCCTGCAAATAAAATTTTTTCTGACTTGAGACGTATACTAAAAACCAGTTTTTACTCAAAGTATATCACCCTCATCATTGATACCAAGCCCAATAAGAGAGGGGTAAATAGAATGAAGATGAAAAACTTCTAATGACAATCTACTTAAATTGAGATAAGCGTCGACAAATGACAACTTTTGATCAAATATTTTCTCTTTAATTGATATAATCTCACTAGCTGAATAAGAAACAGTTTTTGATTTTTCTTCTATAATTTGCAGATCACTTTGATACTTTTTTGTGGCTTCATTGATTTTAGCAAGTCTTGCTAGTGTACTATTAATTTGACTTTCTATAGTACCTAAACGTGCTGCATTATTTATTTTTATTGCATTTTTTCTAGCTTTAGCAATTTTAGCTCTTTTCAGCGCAGCATTAGCAATTGAACCAGATTTACCTGCATCGTAAACTCCCAAAGCGCCAGTAAAAGTTAGAACAATTTCATAGTCACTGTTATAGCTATCTACATCAAAAGCTTTATATCTTAATTTACTTTTTAAATTTGGTGAGACTGAAGATTGCGCAACATAATAATCTTGGAGTGCAATCTTATGTTTTTTATTGAATATTTTTTCTTCTAAAAAACCAGAAATATTCTTGTATAATGTGTCAGGTTTTAAAATTTTAGTTTTACCGATCTCTAATAAATCTAATGCATCTATCATAGGAGGTTTCAGATCGCCAGAACTAAAAACAGACAAGTATTCAGATTTTATTGTTTCCAACTCTTGAGAGTATAGAGCTTTTCGTATATTAAATCTTGTTATCGCTTGTTCAACTGAATTAACTTCAAAAATGGTTGTAACTCCACCCTTGAATCTTTCTTTAACTTCTTTTTGAAGTGATAAAACATCCCTTTCAAAGTCATTATAAATAACTTTTTCTAAGATTTTACTTGAATACTCTATATAAACTTTCCCATACTTAAAGGCTTCTTTGTTAGTAGTAAGATCAAAGTCCAAATATGCAATTTCTTTTTCAAGTAAGGCAGCATTAAACGCAGCATTTCTTCCACCAAAATCTATTAACGTGCTATCCATGTCTATATATGCATCAAGATATCCACCTGTAGTCTGCCTTGAGGTAGATAGATTTGAGTAGTCACTTGCTAAAACATTATCTTGAACCAATCCAACATTTACTGTAGGGAAAAAATCACCCCTTACCTCAAAAACTCTAGCAGCTTTTTCTTGAATACTTGAACTTGCTTCTATTAGTTCTGGGCGAAGTTTTAACATTTCTTTAAGTGAAGTTATGAATGTTTTGAACGCATCGTTTGACTTTATATTCATAAAATCTGGAATTTGAGTAGGTTTAGGGTTTTTAGTTTTATCTAAATCAAGTGGAGGTTTGTAAAAATATTTACCATAATTGTTAATATTTTTAGTAGAGGGTTGTACTGCAATTATAGAAATCTCAGAAAAATTTCCAACCCACGCAGGTGGTTGATTGTTTTGAGTGCACCCACTAAAAAATATTAACGTGGTAATAATTATCAGAATATTTTTGTACAACTTATTTTCTTTCTTAGAGTTAAACTAGGATTGATGACAATAAAGCTTCTTCACTATCATCATTTACTGATCCAAAATTTTCTAAGGTAATGGACACATTAACATTTTCAGTATTGATTTCCATTACAGCGTCAAATTTATTCTCTTCCTTATTTTTAATTGTAAGTGCATTATTGTCAGTATTGGAAGACAAATCAACATTAAATGAGGATATTGCCGTTAAATCAATAACATCAATACCTGTTTGAAAATCTTTGATTATATCATCGCTTTTAAAAATATTATCAGAATTTAGAAGCTCTTCATCTTCAGGATTGTTTAAAATCCACTGCTTTTTGAAACTTTCTGAAGGCGTGTCGTCTAAAATTATAAATTTATCAAATCCCTCACCACCAGATAATGTGTCAACCCCAAAGCCACCAGACAATGTATCATTTCCAAGCCCCCCTGATAGCAATTCATCACCATACGAACCAACTATTTGGTCATTTCCTTGGCCACCAAAAATTTCCATAAAATGATCCCAAGGAGTAAGATTTACAATGTAATCATTAACTTGTGATCCAATAATTTTTTCAAAAGTGTGATAGGTCTGACCTTCCAACACAAAGTATATAACCTCACCAATTCCATCACCACCTAGTACACCTTTTCCACTAACTTCATCAAGAGTACCAATTCCAAAAACAAAATCTAATAAGACACCATTTTTGATATGATCAAATGATAAAGTATCAAAACCTTCGCCACCTATAATTGTCTGACCTTGAGTTTCAAAAGCGTTTGATCCTGCAGATACATAAATCAAATCATTACCAGCGCCGCCGTCTATATAATCATTACCAGCACCGCCAGAAATGATATCATCACCCTCACCACCTGAAATTTTATCATTACCAGCGCCACCATATAATATGTCGTTTCCAGATCTACCATCTAATATATTATCATTATTTGATCCAAAAATATGGTCGCTATCGTCAGAACCTTTGACATTTTCAACGTTTTGTAATTTATCAATTTCTTGACTGTTGTTTAGTTGCATAGTGCCAGAACTAACGAATACGTTATCTAAACTATTTTTAGTTCTTAAAATTAAATTAGATGTCAAAGTACTG
>CACJFI010000046.1 GCA_902592615.1 uncultured SAR116 cluster alpha proteobacterium
TCAATTCATCACTTTCAAAATATATTCGAGTACTAAGTGTCATGTTAAGACCTCTTGAGGAAATAGATAATGATATATGTGGACTATGAATTTTTCCATCAAACCCCTTATATGGTCCAGGTTTAACAGTTTTCAATATGAACTTTTTTGTCAAACTATTTGGAATAAACCTGGCAAAACCCCTGTCCTCTCTGAATTCTCCTTTTTCATCACACTGCCAAGTTTCTAGCATCACATCATCTAATGCTATACCATTACCATCAAATACAGACCCTTCTATAGTTATTAATTCTGTTTGATTTTTATTATTAAATGGTATTACTCCCAAATCATTTTGATAAAGTTTTTTAATTTTTATTGCATTAGGCATACAACCTAAATGAAAAAAGGGACCTGCGGTTTGAAAAGGTGTTTCGTCAAGATTTTCGGATGAAGTTCTCAAATCACAGACCCTCTCTTTTGTTTTCAAAATATGTTTGTTTGATACCCCTTAAAACAATGTCAAATTTATAAGCTAATAAATGTTGTTTATTTGATCTAGAGGTATCTAAAACCCCAATTAAACTTTTTTTAGCTTTTTCATCTGCAATAGAATTAACTATTGGGCAAAATTTTATAAGAGGATCACCCTCAAAATACATTTGTGTTATTAATCTTTGTCCAAAGCTTTTACCAAATATAGAAAAATGAATATGCATAGGTCTCCACTCAATTCCCCTATTAGGATATGGATATGGTCCAGGTTGAATAGTTAGAAATTCATAATAACCTCTTGATGTAGTCAAACACCTTCCGCAACCAGCAAAATTAGGATCAATTGGTGCTGAGTTTTTGTCTTTATCATGTAAATATTTACCAGCTGAATTAGCTTGCCAAATTTCTAAAAGTGCTCCTTTGATTGGATTAGAAAATTGATCGGAAACAGTTCCATACACAATAATTTTATGACCAAGTGGAGCATTTTTATTTTTGGAAAAATTTAATGTTAAATCGTTGTCTAGTTCACCAATAATATTTTTGTTAAAGATCGGTCCTAAAATTTCGGTATGTGGGAATGAAAATGAAATTTTTTTATTTTTAGGAGCTCTAAAGATACTAGATTTATATTCAGGAAAATCTATTTCTGGTTGTTTGTTATAATTTCTTCTAATTAGCGATTTAACATTCATACTTTTACCTCAATTTACCAAATTATTTTTAGTCATAGTCAATAAGGTAAACCAACATAATTTTCAGCCAAAACCCTCTGAGATGCAATAGAATTTTCTAAATATTCTATTTCAGAATCCTGTATTCGTTGATCAAATGATGACTGTTCAGGAAATTTATGAAAAGTTGTTGTCATCCACCAACTAAATCTTATAGCTCTCCATACTCTTGACAAGGCATTTTTTGAATACATTTCTAAGTCATCATTTGTATTAAAATGGTAATATTTTTTTAAAGCATTATGTAAATAATAAACATCTGAAACAGCTAAATTTAGACCTTTAGCTCCAGTTGGAGGTACTATATGGGCAGCGTCACCAACTAAGAACAATTTCCCCCAACTCATTGGCTCACAAACAAATGAACGCAGTGGAGCAATTGATTTTTCAATTGAAATTCCTGTTACAATTGTGTCTGCTGCCTCGGTTGGAAGTCTCTTTTTAAGCTCATCCCAAAATTTTTCATCTGTCCAGTGTTCAATCTTTTCATTTAATGATGTTTGTATGTAATATCTACTCAATTTTTTGTTTCTCATAGAGGCTAATGCAAAACCATTACCATGATTTGCATATATTAATTCATCACTTACTGGCGGAGTTTCTGATAAAATCCCCAACCAACCAAACGGATATATTCTCTCATAATTTTTAACTATTGATTTAGGTATTTTGCTTCTACTTATACCATGAAAACCATCACAGCCAGCAATCCAATCACACTTGATTTTCTTTTCAATACCATTTTTTTTGAATGTTACAAATGGAGTTTCTGAATTAACAGCCTGAGGTAAAACATCCTCAGCATTATTTATTATTTCGCCGTTTTCTTTTTTTATTACACTATATAAATCCTTTGTTACCTCTGTTTGTCCATAAACCATTACATTTTTATTAGTTAATTTTTTTAAATTAATTCTAAAACCATGATTTTTAAATGATAGTTGTATACCGTCGTGTTTAAAGCCCTCTTTTTCAAGCCTATTCGAAACACCAGCTTTTTTAAGCATTTCAATTGTTCCACTTTCCAAAACTCCAGCTCTAATTCTACCAGTAACATGCTCTTCGGATTGTTTTTCAAGAATTACATTGTTAATGCCGTCAATAGACAAAAGTCTTGATAATAACAAACCTGAAGGGCCACCTCCAATTATTACAACATTTGTCCTCATAAAGATTAATCCTTAATTAATAATTATTTTAAATAGGTCACTAACAAAAAAATACAGGCAATTATCTGTAGAAAATTTATAAACACTGAGAATTTATGTAATTTGTTAAACTTACTTTCATCTTCTAAATCTTTCGATTTATTAATCTTTGGCATCAAGACTTGCCTTGAGAAAACAAATCCAACCACAATAAGTAAAAAAACTAACATGGATAATTTATTTTCATAATATGTTGAAAAGGAAAAACCAATTGCGCTCAAGACCAAACCATAAAGATAGTATTTTGGAAAAAAGATTCTAAGAAATTTTGATGACTGTTTTTCGTCTAAGACTTTAAACACAGAAGTAGCTACCACTAATGGAAAAAAAATCATAAAACTTAATATTGCACCAGCCACCAATGTTAACAAATTTCACTCCATCAAATGAATAATTTTTTATTTTCTTATATCAATTATTATCATAAAGTATACTTTGTTTTAATAAAGTTTTCATGAGCAATAATAATGACTAAAAATATCATACCTTACTCAGTAGATACATTAATTTCAGAAAAAGAAATAAAGAAACGTATTATTGAATTAGGTAAAGAGGTTAACCTTTTCTACAAAGAGACAAAAAAGCTTTTAGTTGTTGGACTATTAAGAGGTTCTTTTGTATTTATTGCTGATTTAGTTAGGGAGCTTAAAATACCTGTTGAAGTTGATTTTATGACTGCATCTAGTTATGGAAACTTTATGCAATCTTCAAATAATATTAGGATTTTGACAGACTTAAATACAGATATTAAGAATTTAGATGTGCTCTTGGTAGAAGATATTATTGATACTGGACACACTCTTAATCAAGTAATAAAATTATTAAAAAATAGAAAACCTAAAAGTTTAGAAGTGTGTTGCTTATTAAATAAATTTTCGCGACGGGAAACTCACATTGAAAGTAAATGGGTAGGTTTTGATATTCCAGACGAGTTTGTTGTTGGTTATGGAATCGATTACGCACAAGATAATCGACATTTGCCATTTATAGGAAAAGTTATACAAGAATAAGTTGGGAATAGCTTTAATTATTTACCTTATTTAGGATAATCGTGGAGATTTTTAAAAGCTATTCCCTTCATCGTAATTAATGCAAATTAAATGCCAAAAAAATTATATTTATTCTATTTTACTAAAATCGTTTAAATCAATTCTAGGAGAGTATTCAACCTCACACTCCCCTTCAGTAAATGAGACTGTTCCTCCCATTTCTCGAATATCTTGCCAAAATTGATTAGTCCATCCAGCCCTTTGTTTGTTTACATATTCTTTATTTTTGAAAAGATGAAATATCTCTATTGAGTTTTCGGTAACACTTGTAAAAGCTCTAATTATCATGTCTCCATCTTGAAACATATCTTTACTTCTACTTTTTAGAGCATTTATTATGGCCTCTTTTGCCAATTTATTTTGAAACTTGATTGATCTTGTAACAGCCCACATTATTTTCTCCTATAAAATTTTAAAAATTAAAATGTTATTAACTCCATGGTTTGATCACTATTTTTATTGAATCATCTATTCTTTCTCTTGCATACTTTAACGCAGTAAGTAGATCAAATAAATTAAAAGTATTGAGTGTGTATTAATATTGAATTAAATCTTTTTTCTTTCACAAGTTGCATAGCTCTATGTGTAGCACTTTTACCCTCACCTCTTATTCCAAACATGTACATATTATTAATAACCATATATGGAATGTTAATTTCAACTGATTTGTGAGGAAAGGCAGCAAGGCATATTTTACCTCCTCTATTTATGATCATAATTGCATCATTCAAAACTTCTTTTGTTCTTGCACACTCAATGACAAAATCAGAACCCTTTTTTCAAACTATTTTTTACACTTTGAACAACATCTTTTTCATTCTTAACATTTAACGTGAAATCTGCTCTAAGTTGTCTTTCTATTTCGAAGTTATTATTAAATGTTGATCCACCTTTATTAGAATTGGTGACCCATAACTTATAACATCAAGATCTGTTGTACAGATAGCTACTGCATAAATCTTGACTAGAAATACCTCTTTACCTGGCATAATGATGGACTTGTCATTAAAATCAGCTCGTCTGGATTTCCTAAGACCTATGCTTTTATTTATTATAGTAAAGGAAACTTATCTGAGGTCTCTCAATTAAATTCAATTGACATAATAAATCCTTCATAAAATTCGATGAAAAATTTAAAATAAGATTAAATATCAAATTTTATCTTTTAATTTATATTCCCGCCATGTAGTAAATAATCCTGACCCAATGACTATTACTGAACCTACAATAATCATAAAATCTATACTTTCAGAAAAAATTGTTACTCCAATAATTGATCCAAATACTAATTGAAGATATGAAAAAGGTTGTACAACTGAAGCTTCTGCAACTTGTAATGTTTTGACCATCATAAAATGAGAACCTGCACTTAACACACACATTAAAAGAAGCCATAAATAATCTTCTTTTAATACATCATCCCATATAAAAAGACTTATTAAACTCATTGTTACTGTACCACCAATACCCGTCCAAAAAAAACTTGTTATTGCTGTGTCATGTTTGGAAACATATCGGGTTAAAATAAGATAAACAGCAAACATTATAGCTCCAAGTATTGCAAAGATTGACCCTTCTGTAATTATATTTGTGTTTGGTCTTAAAATTATGATTACGCCAATGAAACCTGTAAAAATTGCCATCCACCTTCTCCACCCAAATCTTTCACCAAGAAAAGGAACTGATAAACCTGCAACTATCAATGGGTAACATGCAATAATTGCATGTGTCTCAACCAACCCCAACAAAGTGAATGTATAAACGACTAAGCAATTATTTAGAGAAAGAATTACACCCCTAGAGAATTGAATATAAGGTTGCTTTGTATTTAAAATATTTGATACACGATTTTTTATAAAAAAAAATGTGACCATCATTACAAGTGCTATAAACCAGTAACGCATTGTAACAAGTGTAAAAACATTATTCTTTTCAGCTAAATATCTAGAAATCCCATCCATGCTTGAAAACATAAAGGTTGTAATAACCATAAGGGTAATTCCAAAAAGAACATTATTTTGCATAAATAACTCAATATGAAAATCAGAATTACTGTATATTGTTAATAAAGATTTATAACAACAAAAAAATAGAGACGCTACGGTCTCTATTTAAATAAGGAGGAATATATAATAATTACTTTGTAATTTATTAAACGACTTTATAAAAAAAAGTTTAGTTATTTTTTAAATGTTTTTGTACTTCAAGTATTTTGGTTATATGTAAACTAACTTCATTCAACTGAAATTGATCGAAATTCTTAATTGGTTCTCGACAGATACTGGTTCTAAAAATTCCTTCTTCAACTCTTAACATTTTTGAAAACTTAATAGATATATCTATGTGTTGGTGAGTAAAAGATAAAATTGGTAAAATTTGAGAAAATAATCTTCTAGAGTCTTCTATTTTATTTTCTAAATATAAATTATAGATTTTGTTGTAAATAACCTCCATAGTTGATGGAATTAAGGCATGTACACCTCTATTCAAAGCTTCAATCATACCCATAATTGCCCATCCACCACTCAGATGTAACTGGTTGTTAGTAATATTGAAAACTCTTGTATATTTTGGACCAGAATTAAGAACTTCAATTTTCAAACTTTTAAATTTTTTAACGCTTTTATTTAATAAAATTATATCTTCATCACTCATTCCATAACCTGTCCATGATAAATCTTGTATCATAAGATTATCAGGCCCAACTTCAGCAATTTCATCAAAGCATTGCACTAATTCATCGCCAAAAATATTTTCAGGTGCTTGACATAGTATCCAATCAGCCCCTAATTCTTTTGCATTTTTGGATAATTCAATTCTTTCAATCTGATTTTTTGCAGTGCAACTTATAATAATTGGAATTCTATTATTATTATAAGTTACACATTCATTTAATAGAATTTTTTTCTCATCAAAGGATAGACTTCCATTTTCTCCTGCAACAGCGCCCACAAGCATACCAGCACATCCAGTTACTATTGTATGATCAATCAGTTTCCTTAAGCTAACTATATCAATTTCGTTTTTTTCATTAAACGGTGTGTGCAAACTAGGAATAATTCCTAGCATTTCAGCAATATCTTTTTTTTCTCTAGCCAATTAATGTGCCATTTTTGAGTTTAATATCTGGACGAAGCAAATGAACATCTTCACCAGAGATTGCGCCAAGTATAAGTACTTCAGAAGTAAAACCTGCAATTTTTTTGGAAGGCAAGTTGCAAACAGCCACAACTTGTCTATTTATTAATTCTTGTAATGAATAATTAGTAATCTGAGCTGATGTTTGTTTTATCCCAATGGTTTTCCCAAAATCAATTTTTAAAATATATGCAGGTTTTTTTGCTTTTACATTCTGGGAGGCTTCTAAAATTGTTCCTAAAACAAGATTTAACTTTGTAAAGTCATTGATAGATATTTGATCTTTATTTATTTTATCCATAATTTTTATTTTACTAAACTTATCTTCTCAATTTAATTTTTTTGGTCATTATTCCCAATACATTTTAAAATTTTATTTTTTGTAAATATTTCATTATAGTTATCATTTATAGATCTTAAATTAGCATTGAATGCCAATGATTTATCTTTAATTATAAATACGTAATTAAGTATTGGATTTTCTTCTGCCGAAACCTTACTAATAGCCATTAATGCAATTTCAGAATTTTCTACTATCTTATATTCTAACGGTTCACCGTTTTGATCTTCATATTTTACAGAATCACCATCTACAGTCATTTTAGACAAGTTGCCATGTTTTTTGTCTATGCATGAGTATTCAAGA
>CACJFI010000047.1 GCA_902592615.1 uncultured SAR116 cluster alpha proteobacterium
TCAACTCCTTGCTTAATAAAATTATTTAAATAAAAAATCACCATTAGTTTGAGCTTTAATTTTATTTCCTAACTCTTCACCTAACTTAATTGCATCTTTAATCGATCCTGTGATTTTAGATCTAATCACTTTCTTACCATCTAAAGTTGCAATTGCTCCACACAATATCAATTCTTTACTATCAGTAAAATGAGCACTTGCTGAAATTGGAGATCTACAAGAACCATCTAAAGTTTTTAATAGACTTCTTTCAGCTAAAGTTTCAAAAAAAGCTCTTTCATCATTAATTTTATTAAAGAGTATCTTTAATTGTTTTTGATATTCATTATTACCATTTGTAGTAGATTGAATCGCAATTACCCCTTGAGAAGATGCTGGGGGAATAATTTCATTTGGAATTATATTACCAACGCTAATATTTAACCTATCCAAACCTGCTTTGGCTAATATAATTGCATCATATAATCCAGAGTTTAGCTTTTCAATTCGAGTTTCAACATTACCTCTTAAAATCTTTATGTTTAAATCAGGCCTATAATTTTTAGCAAAAGCAGCTCTTCTCACAGAACTTGTTCCCACAATTGCTTTATCTGGCAAATCATCAAAAGAATCATAATTTCCTAACAAGACATCACTTCTATCACCTCTTGGTAGAACAGCTGAGATTTCAGTATTGTTGGCAATATCTGTTTCCATATCTTTCATTGAGTGAACAGCAATATCTGCAAATCCATTTAAAATAAAATACTCTAATTCCTTAATAAAAAGACCTTTACCTCCAATGTCAGATAAAGGTTTGTTTAAAATTTTGTCCCCTGATGTAGTAACTTTAATAATTTCAGTTTCAACATCCTCTCCAAAATAACTCTTAACAATATCGACTTGTCGCAAAGCAAGTTCTGATTTTCGAGTAGCAATTCTTATTTTAAGTGTCATTTTAATTTATTAATCTTTTATATGATCAAGTTATTTATTAATTCTTGAATATTCCTATACACTTATAGTAAATCGTAAAACATACAATATTAATTTATATTGCATTACTTAGTTTTAAATTTAATTTATAATAAAATTTTTATTTATTAGGAATTTTATGTGTGGTTCTAATGACATAAAGATACTTGGTATTGAAACAAGTTGTGATGATACAGCAATTGGCGTAGTAACTTCAAAAAAAGATATTTTATCTAATGTTGTAATCAATCAAAACTCAAATTTAAATAATTATGGTGGTGTTGTACCTGAAATAGCAGCAAGAGACCATTTATCAAACTTAGAACATGCAATCAATAGAGCGTTGGAAGAATCGAAGCTAAATTTAAAAGACATTGACTTAATTGCAGCTACAGGAGGACCAGGATTAATTGGCGGCGTAATTGTAGGTACTGTATTTGCTAAATCTTTAGCTATGTCTCTTGAAAAACCTTACGTTGCAGTAAATCATCTAGAGGGACATGCATTAACCGCTCGTTTAACAGATAATATTAAATATCCTTATCTTCTACTTTTAGTTTCTGGAGGCCATACTCAAATAATTGCAGTTATAGAATATGGAAAATATACAAGAATAAGTTCAACCTTAGACGACGCAGCTGGAGAAACTTTTGATAAGGCTGCAAAAATACTTGGGATAGGTTTTCCGGGTGGACCAATGATAGAGAAAATGTCAAAAGATGGTGATCCAACCAGTTTTTATTTACCAAGACCAATGCATAAATCTAAAAATCCAAATTTCTCTTTTTCAGGTCTCAAAACAGCTTTTAATCAAATAGTAATGAAAAATGAATTAAACAAAAAAATAATAAGTGATTTATCAGCAAGCATTCAAAAATCTATAACAGATTGTTTAATTGATAGAACTAGATTAGGAATTACAAAATTTAAAGAAATTCTTGGCAACATGTCTAATATTCAACTTGTAGTTTCAGGTGGAGTTGCTTCAAATTTACACATAAGAGATGAACTAAAAAAACTATGTTTAGAAACAGATAGTACTTTTTTCGCGCCTCCATTAAATTTATGCACAGACAATGGTGCAATGATAGCTTGGGCAGGTTACGAAAAATATAGTAATGAAGGTGAAAGTAATTTAAATTTCAAACCAAGACCAAGATGGCCATTAGATCCCAATACACATTTAATAAACCCTATACATCAAAATATTGGGAAAAGTGGAGCAAAAGCATAAATGTCAATTTATTCAAATATATGTTTTTATGGAGGTGGTGCATGGGGGCAAGCATTAGCGGTTACACTATCCACGCTAAATCACCATTCTACTATATTAGTATCTGACAAGATACGAGAAACACAAATAAATAATAGTAAATCAGAGAAATTTCCTAATTTAAAATTAAGTCCTTTGATAAAAGCAACCACAAATAAAGAAAAAGCTATAAAAGGTAGTGATTTAATTTTTATTACCACAGAAAGTAAAAGAGTTTTAATGACTATCGATGAAATCTCCTCTTTTTCTAAAAACAAAATAAATGTAATTATTACTTCAAAAGGTTTTGCAACAAAAAAAGGTGAAACTTTTAATGAAATTGTAGAAAATAGATTTCATAACATATCACTTTCTATACTAACTGGACCCACTTTTGCTGATGAAATTGCTAACAAAAAGCCTGCAGCTGCGATAGTAGCTAATAAAGAGATTAATATAGCCACTTCTATTTGCGAATTATTTCATAATTCAAATTTAAGACTTTATCCTAGTAATGATCCAAATGGGGCGTCTATTGCAGGTGCAATAAAGAATATAATTGCAATTGGTGCTGGTATTGTTGAAGGTTTAGAATTAGGTGACAATGCTAAAGCTGCACTTATTACTAGAGGTATTTCGGAAACATGCGAATTGATTAAAAAAGCAGGTGGGGATCACGCAACCGCCTTTGGTCTTGCTGGAATTGGAGATATGAGCTTAACTTGTAGTGGGCCGCATTCTAGAAATATGGCATACGGGATTAATATAATAAAAAATAATTCTCAGCGCCCCACACATCTTGTAGAAGGTTTAAACGCTTTAGATGCTGCCATTTCTTTGTCCAAAAACCTTAATGTAGAGCTGCCAATCGTGAACGCAATTTACAAAATAATAAACAAAAAAGCAGATATCAAAGACATAATAAAAAACTTACTTGCTAGACCAATTAAAAATGAGTTTTCATAAATCTAGTCTTTAGATTAGTATACTTAAAAATTCTTCAAGAATTATTTCCTAGTTTTTTTTCTCTATATATAAAATATAAATTTCTAGCGTATATAAATACGCCAACCGACTGTCCAGCAATTATAACTGGATCTTGTCTCCAAATTGCATAAGTTAATAAAACCAGTCCACCTGAAATTGAAAAATACCAAAAAGCTATGGGTATGACTGACTTACCTGCATTTTCACTGCTTATCCATTGAATAATAAAACGTGTTGCAAATAATGCCTGCCCCCCAAAACCTATAGTAATCATAATTGCTTCTGGATGATTTAATAAATAAGGTTCCAAAAATGGAAGAATTGCAATTATTAACTCATTTAAAAAAATTGCGCCTATTTCTATCTGGGTTGATAAGAATGATATAAAATTCATTACAAATTCCTAATTATTTTAAAATCTCTTTAAAGGAAGTATTTTTTGGCATTCTATTTCTTAGCCAAATTACACCTAGCACATCAAAAAGGCCAACAAGGAATCTTCCAAAATTAGTATAATTTGAAGTCCCTAATAATCTTTCTCTATGTTTAACATTAAATTTTAAAACCTTAGCTCCTTCACGTAAGGCTAAAGCTGATAAAAATCTGTGCATATGGTCAAAATAAGGAAGTCTTAAAAATAACTCTTTATGAAATACTTTTATACCACAACCTGAGTCTGGGTGAATATCCTTAAGCAAAATAAATCTACAATATTTTGCAAAAGATGATGCCCATAACCTAGTAATACTATCCTTACGATTTACTCTAACTCCGCCAATTAATACTAACTCATCTTTACAGCTCTTGAGTGTATCAATCATTTTTGGAAGATCTGATGGATCATTTTGACCGTCTCCATCCAAAGTTGCTATTAGTGTTGAATTTGATGCTTTAATACCTGTTCTTAAAGCCGCAGATTGACCTTGACTGTTTTCATGACTAATAACCCTTAACTTTTTGTTATTTTTCATATTATTTTTCAATCTTAGTCAACACCATTTTTGAAAAAATTGGGAAGGCTGATAGATTCTACAAATTTATTATACCATTTAATTGGATACAGTCTTTTCAAGCAATTTTAATGTTGAGTTTTGCTGTATTAGGTTTGATTTTACCACCATCAATTTTTGTGTTTTTTGGCATTATGGTTGTCATTTGGGTTACGTTTTCTTTATGGCGTATTGGAAAAGAAGAAGTTGGTTTGACTGGTTGGGGAGCCACTGGAATGATTTTTTTATCGGTCATTATCGAAGCAAGTTTAGGTATGTTTTCACGTTCACTTTCAATAACCATTTGATTTAATTATATTGATTGTTGTCATAAATTATTGGCCAGTTGTCATCAAGTAAATTATTTGGGTATTCTACTTTTTCAAGATATAGACCTTCTGCTGGTGCAGTGGGCCCTGCAAGATTTCTATCTTTACCTTCAAGAATTTTTTTTATATTATTAGGGTCAATTGTTTTGTCACCTACTTTGTAAATTGTTCCTACAATAATTCTTACTTGACTATGTAAAAAACTTTTTGCGGATACATTTATTATAATTTCATCACCTATACATGATAGTGATATTTTGTCTAATGTTCTAATGGGAGATTTGGCTTGACAGTTTATGGTTCTAAAACTTGTAAAATCATGCTTCCCAATTAAGTGTCTAGCTCCTTCTTCCATTAATCGAATATTTAACTTTTTCCTTGAATGCCAAACTTTTCCTTTTTCAATACCAGGTGGTGCAGCACGACATAAAATTCTATACTTATAATGACGTTTTGTCGCACTGAACCTGGCGTTAAATTCTGGTTCAACTTGTTTAGTAGAAACTAATCTAATATTAGATTTCCTTAAATGTGCGTTGAAAGCAGAGATTATATAAAATGGATGTTTAGTTGTTAATTTATGATTTTTTGGAAGATTTATATGGGCCACTTGTCCTAGGGCATGAACTCCAGCGTCAGTTCTACCAGAACCTTGAATTTCAAATTCTTGATTAAAAATTTTTTTAGCAGCTTCTTCTAAACTGCCTTGAACGGAAATTCCTTCTTTTTGTTTTTGCCAGCCAACTAAGTTATTGCCATCATACTCAATAAGTAAAGCAAATTTTACGATATTATCAACTTCCAAATTTTTCGTCTATCTTATGCATTGTTTTTCCTACCAAACCAAACTCTATCACAGGACATAATTTTGTTATGAATCTTGCATCTGAAGTACCACCAGTAGTAGATTTTTCAGGATTAACATTTACTACTTTTGTGATTGCATTTTGAAGTGTTGATTTGAGTTCCTCATCACTTGTGAGGAAAGGTTCAGCATTACAAAAATAATCAAACTCATAGTTTTTAGTAATAGCGTCAAACTGTGTTTTTAGCATAGATTTTAGGGAAGCAACAGAATGTAAGGTATTAAATCTTATATTAAACTTTGCCTTTACCTCTCCTGGAATAACATTACTAGCATCATTATTCACATCAATTGTAGTAACCATAACAGAACTAGGTTGGAATTCATTAGTTCCTTCATCTAAATATATTTTTGCAAAAGGTTCTAACATTTTTAAAAGTGCATTTATTGGGTTTTCTGCTAAATCAGGATAACCAACATGACCTTGAATGCCTTTTACAGACAAAGAGCCAGTAAAACTTCCTCTTCTACCAATTTTTATTGTATCACCAATTTGGTTTACATTAGTTGGTTCACCAACAATACAACCGGTAATTACTTCTGACTTATTTTTAAGCCATTCAACTACCTTTTTTGTACCATTTATTGCCTTACCTTCTTCATCACTAGTAATTATAAAGGAAATACTACCATAATCTTTTAAATTTTTGTTCATTTCCATAAACTCTGAAACAGCAGCTATAAAAGCCGCTATTCCAGATTTCATGTCTGCAGCGCCTCTTCCCCATATTTTTCCTTGTTTAATTTCTCCACCAAAAGGATTTATAGACCAACTTTGCACATCACCAGTAGGTACAACATCTACATGACCTGCAAAACAAATATTTGGTTCTAAGAAACCAAATCTGGCATATAAATTTTCAACCTTTTCATCACCGTGTCCAAAGTCCAATTTTGTGCAGGTAAATCCCATAGGTTCTAAATATGAAATAATTAAATCAATAGAACCTGCAGATGTTGGAGTTATACTTCTACATTTAATTAAAGCTGAAGCTAACTCTACTGGTTTTAAAATATTAGACATAAAAAGCCTTGACTAATCTCGTAATAATTCGTTTACAGACGTCTTTGAACGTGTCTGAGCATCAACTTTTTTTACAATTACAGCACAGTATAAACTTGGTCCTTGGGAGCCATCAGACGTCAGTTTTCCAGGAAGAGAACCGGGAACCACAACAGAATATGCAGGCACCCTACCTATATATATTTCGCCAGTGTTTCTATCAATAACTTTAGTAGAAGCACCAATAAACACGCCCATTGATAACACTGCTCCTGTTTCAACAACAACACCTTCTGCCACTTCAGATCTTGCTCCTATAAAACAATCATCCTCAATGATAACTGGTCCTGCTTGAACAGGCTCTAAAACACCTCCAATACCTGCGCCACCAGAAATATGAACATTTTTACCAATTTGTGCACAAGATCCAACAGTTGCCCACGTATCAATCATACTTCCACTATCAACATAAGCACCAATATTTACGAAAGATGGCATTAATACAACACTAGGTGCAATATAGGCAGAATGTCTTACCACACTTCCAGGAACTGCTCTAAAACCAGCTTTTTTAAAATCTTCTTTTTTCCATCCTGAAAATTTTGAGGGAATTTTGTCCCACCAATTAGCTGGGCCAGTATTTTGACTTTTTGGCCCTCCAGTAATTACGTCCATATCATTTATCTTAAAAGATAATAAAACAGCTTTTTTAAGCCATTGATTAACTTGCCATTTACTATTTCCTAAAGGCTGAGCTACTCGTAATTTCCCTTGATCTAAGTAGTCTAATGCAGTTTCAATAGAATCTC
>CACJFI010000048.1 GCA_902592615.1 uncultured SAR116 cluster alpha proteobacterium
CTGCAAGAAAAAAGGCTGAATTATTAGGTGTAAAAGAAATTTTCATTGATGATTTAAAAGAAGAGTTTGTTAAAGATTTTGTTTTTCCTATGTTTAGAGCAAACGCTTTATATGAGGGCGTTTATCTACTTGGAACATCTATAGCTAGACCATTAATTGCCAAAAGACAAATTGAAATTGCTAATTTAACAGGATCTGATGCTGTTTCACACGGAGCTACAGGCAAAGGAAATGACCAAGTTAGATTTGAATTAGGTTATTATAGTTTAGAACCTAATATAAAAGTAATTTCTCCCTGGAGAGAATGGGATCTATCCAGCAGGACAAACCTGATTAAATATGCAGAGGAAAACCAAATAAAAGTACCCAAAGATAAAAGAGGTGACGCACCTTTCAGTATAGACGCAAACTTATTACACATATCAGCTGAAGGAAAAATTTTAGAAGATCCATGGGTCGAACCCGAAGAATTTATTTATTCAAGAACCAAGTCACCGTTTGAGGCTCCAAACAAACCAACTGAAATCATTTTAGAATTTTTGAATGGTGATCCAGTAAGTTTAAATAATAATTATTTGTCTCCAGCAACAATGTTACATCAGTTAAATCTTTTGGGAGGAGAAAATGGAATAGGAAGAATAGATTTAGTTGAAAATAGATTTGTTGGAATGAAATCTAGAGGTGTTTATGAAACTCCCGGTGGTACAATTTTATACCACATGCGAAGAGCAATTGAATCTATAACATTAGATAGAGGTGCTGCTCATCTTAAGGATGAATTAATGCCAAAATATGCTTCTTTAGTATATAATGGTTTCTGGTTCTCACCTGAAAGAGAAATGTTACAATCAGCAATTGATAAATCTCAGAAGAATGTCTCTGGTACTGTGAGAGCTAAACTCTATAAAGGTAATGTGATTATTACCGGCAGAAAATCACCATTCTCTCTATATAACGAAAATCTTGTAACTTTTGAAGAAGGTACAGCTGAATATAATCATTCAGATGCAGAAGGTTTCATTAAATTGAATGCTCTTAGACTTAGAGTTAAAAAAATGATTGAGAGCTGTAAATAAATAATTATTTCATACAGACTGGACCTACTGAACCATCCTTAGAAACTTGTTTTAAGAGAACCTTGCCATTTTGTGCTAATACGTAACTATTTTTTAATTTACCAGATGAACAGTCTTTTGGTTTTACAAAACTATATTTGACCGGACCTGACTTAGAAGCCTCCACTAGAAATTCTTTAACATGTGGTTGTTCAAGTGCTAATACTGAATAAACTGCTATAAAAAATATCATTTTGTTTCTCCTCTTTTATGAGATAGCTTATTCCATTATTAAATGGCTATAGTTTGACAAAATAAGTCGGAATTTTGGCAATTAGATTTATTTAGGAGATAAAATTGGAAAAAGATTTTTTAAACATACCAAAAAAAATGAACGCTATAGAAATAAATGAATTTGGGAAAGCTGAAAATTTAAAACTTTGTATTAGACCCACCCCTCGAATTAGTAACGATCAAATATTAATTAAAGTTTTGTTTTCTGGTGTAAATAGACCAGATATTCTCCAAAGACAAGGTAATTACAAAGTTCCTGAAGATGCATCAGACTTACCTGGTTTAGAAGTTTCTGGAATAGTAGTAGACAAAAAAGGTTCAAATTTAAAATTTAATGTTGGTGATAAAGTTTGTGCACTTTGTCATGGCGGTGGATATGCTGAATATGTTGCAGTAGATAAGGGTCACTGTATGCCATTACCTAAAGGTTATTCGATGGCGGAAGCTGCGTGTATACCAGAGACCTTTATAACAGTCTGGAGCAATTTATTTATGAGAGGGAAATTGCAAAAAAATGAAAAAGTCCTAATTCATGGCGGTGCTAGTGGTATAGGTACGACCGCAATTCAGTTGGCTAGTCATTATGGTGCAGAAGTTTATGCAACTGCAGGAAGCGACGAAAAATGTCAAGCTGTAGAAAAAATTGGAGCTATAAAATGTTTTAACTATAGAACAAAAAAATTTGAAAACGAAATAAATGAGCTGACAAACAAAAAAGGTGTTGATGTAATTTTGGATATGGTTGCAGGACCGTATATTTCGAGAAATTTAAAATGTTTAAATTTTAATGGGAGACTAGTAATCATTGCTGTCCAGGGTGGTATTAAGGATGAAGTTAATTTTGCAAATGTCATGATTAAAAGACAAACAATAACTGGATCAACTTTGAGACCTCAGCCATCAAGAAAAAAAACAGAATATGTAAATAGTTTAGTTAAAAATGCTTGGAAATATCTAGAAAATGGTAAAATTAAACCAATAATCCAAAGAGAATTTCTATTAAGCAACGCAAGTGAAGCACATAAGGCTTTAGAAAAAGGAGATCACGTTGGAAAATTTATCATGAAAGTTTCATAAAGTAAGTATCAATAACCCAATGGCTTTATAGCCTCTTCAATTTCTTTAAAAACTAAAGGATTATCTACTGTTGCAGGCATTTCCCATTCAACTTTGTCAGCTATTTTTCTAATGGTCGCTCTTAAAATTTTTCCTGATCTGGTTTTTGGAAGAGCGGACACAACAGCTACAGATTTAAATGAAGCTACTGGACCAATTTCATTACGAACCAAATTTATAACTTCTTTACAAACATCTTCGTGTATTTTGTTGCAACCTTTATTCAAACATATCAGTCCTAACGGCACTTGTCCTTTTAGATCATCAGACACACCAACAACAGCACATTCAGCTACATCTACATGATTGGATAAAATTTCTTCCATTGCACCTGTTGAAAGCCTATGACCTGCAACATTTATTACATCATCAGTTCTTGACATAATGTATAAATAACCTTCTTCGTCTTGATAACCCGCATCTCCTGTTTCATAGAAACCTTCAAAAGTTGATAAATAAGCTTCTATAAACCTATCATCTGCATTCCATAAACTAGGCAAAGATCCCGGTGGCAAAGGTAATTTAATTGAGATTGCTCCTAATGTCCCCCTTGGAACCTCCTTGCCCTCTTCAGATAAAACCTTTACGTCATATCCAGGCATAGCTGTAGTTGGAGAACCTGTTTTAATTGGAAGTGATTCTATACCTAGAGGGTTTGCTGCCACCGGCCATCCAGTTTCAGTTTGCCACCAGTGATCAATTATAGGAACTTTTAATTTTCTTTCCAGCCACAGCACCGTATCAGGATCGGCTCTTTCACCAGCAAGAAATAAAGACTGCAAGGATGTTAAGTCAAATTTTTTAATTAACTTACCATTTGGGTCATCTCTCTTCACAGCTCTTAGTGCTGTTGGAGCTGTAAATAACACCTTGACCTTATACTCAGAAATAATTCTCCAAAATGTCCCAGCATCTGGTGTCCCAACAGGTTTCCCCTCAAATAAAATTGTCGTACAACCATGAAGCAATGGTGCATAGACGATATAAGAATGACCAACTACCCATCCAATATCCGATGCAGCCCAATACACATCCCCAGGTTCTACATTATAAATATTTTTCATTGACCATTTTAGAGATACCGCATGTCCTCCATTATCTCTGACAACCCCTTTTGGTTTTCCAGTTGTTCCCGATGTATATAGAATATACAAAGGGTCATTTGCTTGAACTTCAACTGGATCAGCCAATGCAACACCTTTAATTACCTCATTCCAATCTATATCTTGGTCTGGAATAAGTTCAACAATTAGGGCTTCACGTTGATAGATTACACATTTTTCCACTTGATGACTGGCAATTTTAATTGCGTTGTCAAGTAAAGGTTTATATTCAACGATTCTATTTGGCTCATGCCCGCACGATGCAGACACTATTATTTTTGGCTTACAATCATCAATTCTTACAGCTAGTTCATTTGAAGCAAAACCACCAAATACTACAGAGTGAATTGCTCCTAGTCTAGAACAGGCTAGCATGGCCACCAACGCTTCAGGTATCATTGGCATATAAATGATTACACGATCCCCCTTTAGAACACCTAATTTTTTTAGTGCTCCAGCAAAAATAGAAACTTGATATTTAAGTTCTGAATAGGTAATCTTCTTTTTTGTATTTGTAACAGGACTATCATACAATATTGCATCTTGTTCTCCTCTTCCATTTAGAACGTGTCTGTCAATAGCATTGTAACATGTGTTTAAACTTCCATCTGGATACCATTTATAAAATGGTTTTTTATCATCATCTAATATCTTTCTAGGATTTTTTTTCCAATCAATACTTTCAGATTGTTCTTTCCAAAATTTTTTTGGGTTTTTTTGCCAATTATCATAAATCTTTTTGTAATTTCCCAAATTTACCTCCCCCAAAAAATAACAATTATTTAGTTCTAGCTTTTCTAAAATTATGCATTCTCATTAATTGTTCGGCAGCTTTATTTATAGTTGTTGATGCAGCATCAGGAATAGGTGTGCCAGGTCCAAATATGGCTGCAACACCAGCATCATATAAAAATTGATAATCTTGTGCGGGGATTACACCACCACAAACTACAAGAATATCATCTGCTTGTCTTTTTTTAAGCTCATTTATTAATTCAGGTATTAATGTTTTATGACCTGCGGCTAGAGAGGATATTCCAATAACGTGCACCCCTAAATCTATAGCAAGATCAACAGCCTCTTTAGGAGTTTGAAACAACGTACCAATTTCGACTGAGAAACCAATATCTGTAAAAGCAGAAGCAATTACTTTTGCTCCTCTGTCATGACCATCTTGTCCAAGTTTAGCCATAAAGATTTTTGGATTTTCACCTGCAATATTTTTAAAATTAGATAGAGCTATATCCACCTTTTTAAAGTCTTCTTCATTTTGATAAGAGCTTTTGTATACATCTTTAATTATATCTTGTTTTACTCCATAACGACCATAGACTTCTTCTAGAGCATAAGACACCTCACCAACTGTTGCTCTTGCTTTAATTGCAACAATTGTTAAATCTAACAAGTTACCTTTATTTTCTTTTGCACCTTCTTTTAATTTTTGTAATGCTTTTTTTACTTCTTTTGTACTTCTAGCTTTTTTTATTTGATTTAATTTTTTAATTTGTTCTTCACGAACCGCTTTATTATCAATATTTAGAACATCAACATTTTCATTTTGATCTGACTTATATTTATTTACTCCTACAATCACTTGTTCTCCAGAATCAATTTTTGCTTGACGTTTTGTCGCAGAAATTTCTATTTCTGATTTTGGAAAACCATTAATTACGGCTACTGTCATACCTCCCATTTCTTCAATTTTTTCAATTAGTTCACTAGATTTATCAATTAATTCTTTTGTCAAATTCTCAATAAAATAACTGCCAGCAAGCGGATCCACTGTATCTGTAATACCTGTTTCATGTTGCAGAATTAGTTGAGTGTTTCTGGCTATTTTTGCAGAAAATTCAGTGGGCAAACCTATTGCTTCATCAAATGAATTTGTGTGCAATGATTGCGTCCCTCCTAAAGTAGCGGCCAAGGCCTCAATAGTGGTTCTAATAATATTATTATAAGGGTCTTGTTCTTGTAAACTTGCCCCAGAGGTCTGACAATGGGTTCTCAGCATTTGTGATTTTGGATTTTGGCAATTAAACAACTTTTTTGTCCATTGTGACCACAAATATCTCGCCGCTCTCAATTTAGCAGCTTCCATAAAAAAATTCATTCCTATAGCAAAAAAAAAGGATAATCTAGGTGCAAAATCATCAACCAATAACCCACTTTTTATTGCTGCTCTTATATATTCTAGTCCATCAGCAATAGTAAAAGCTAATTCTTGAACGAGAGAAGCGCCAGCCTCCTGCATATGATACCCTGAAATAGATATAGAATTAAATTTTGGCATTTCTTTTGATGTAAAATTGATAATATCAGAAACAATTCTCATAGAAGGTTCTGGAGGGTAAATATAAGTGTTCCTAACCATGAATTCTTTAAGTATGTCATTCTGTATAGTTCCGCTAAGTTCTCTTGTACTTACACCTTGTTCTTGAGCCGCAACTATATAACCTGCTAACACGGGAAGAACTGCTCCATTCATTGTCATTGAAACAGACATTTTATCAAGAGGGATACCATCAAAAAGAATTTTCATATCCTCTACGCTATCTATAGCAACACCAGCTTTGCCTACATCTCCATATACCCTCTCATGATCTGAATCGTAGCCCCTGTGAGTAGCTAGATCAAAAGCTACTGACAAACCCTTTTGTCCAGAGGCTAGGTTTTTTTTATAAAATTTATTCGACTCTGAAGCTGTTGAAAAACCAGCATATTGCCTAATTGTCCAAGGTCTACCTGTATACATTGTAGCTTTTGTGCCTCTTAAAAATGGAGGTTCACCAGGATAGCTATCAAGATGACTAATATTTTCATTGTCTGCTGAAGTGTATAATGGCTTTATATCAATGCCTTCTGGCGTGTTAATGCAGATGTCATCAACATTTGGAGTTTTTAACTCATTAATAGCGTTTTTCTTCCAGCTTTCTAAATTATCTTTTTTCCCCATACAAATCTCTTGTTTTTATAATTTTTATTTAAATGAAAACTCCATAATGACTTGATCAACAGATATCGTGTCACCTTCTTTATAATTAATTTTTTTGATAGTGCATTGTTTTGGAGCAACTAGAGTATTCTCCATTTTCATTGCCTCTACAACACATAAGGATTGCCCTTCTTC
>CACJFI010000049.1 GCA_902592615.1 uncultured SAR116 cluster alpha proteobacterium
TTTTTTCAATTTTTTAAACAGATATTTACAAAGTAATGATAAGTTAGTTTTTATCTTATGTTTGTGAAAAGACATTCATAAATCAATTTAAGAAACTAGAATAAAAAAAACCACCCAAATCTAGCTTGAAGTCTAGAAAATGGGTAGCTTTATTTCTGAACCTTCAAATTATATTTGAAGAAGTGTTAGTAAATCTTGTTTGGACGCATTTGCCTGAGCTAACATTGACGTAGCAGCTTGTCTAAGTATTTGTGCTTTAGTCATATTAGTTGTTTCAGCAGCAAAATCAGCATCTTCTATCCTTGATTGAGCAGCCTGTGTATTTATTTTTAATGTCGTTAAGTTATTGATCTTTGCATTAATTCTATTTTCAACAGCACCAAAGGAAGCCCTAAAACCAGATAATTTGTCAATTGCAGCGTCTATTGTTGCCAATGATGAAGTCGCACCAATTAATGTAGATACATTAACGCCACCTGCTCCAGCAGTTCCGACAGCACTTTGACCTTCTAAACCAAGTTTAGCTAGCCCAGCATTATCAGGGTCTCCGTCAGTGAGTTTTATAAAGTCCCCGTCTGTTGCTGTAAGTTCAATGTTACCACGGGCTGTAATATTGGCTGCTACAGTTAGAGAAGTATTATCTGCATCTGAAGCAGCCTCAACGTATGCTGTGGGAGCCGTTAAATCAATCGTAATATTACCTCCAGCTGAATCAAACAATTTTAACAAACCTGTTGATGAAGCACTAGCAACAACTCCAACGTTTGCTGTGTTAATTGCAGCAGCAACGTCAGACACTGAGTTAAGTGCGCTAACAGCAATAGCTGTTCCATTTACTTCAAACGAAGAGTCAGTTGCATTTTCATCAAAATCTAAGTCTAAAAACATTGTAGTAGATGCTTTAGCTGTTACACCGCTTGCAGATGAAACTGCATTAATAGCTTCTGCTTTAGCCTTTGCTGTGTTAAGTACTGTTGCACCAATCAAAACGTCATTGATTTTAATTTGATCAGTAGTTGATAAAATAGCGCTTGTTACTGCTATGCTTTTTGTAACTTTACCATCAGTTTCGTTGAGGCCATATTGTCCTAAACTAGTTGGCGTAGCTGTAGCAGCTTGTACATAACCATTTGCCAAGTTACCTAGTTCTATTGTCACATTTGATCCATCTACGTTTTCTAACGAATAAAATCCCTCATAAGTATCTGCTATTAGACCTACTGCTCCAGGTGCGTTGCCGCCAACAATAATTTGGTTTCCAGTTGTATTAGAAAGGATTAAAGAGTTGTTATTACCTAAAGTAGCTGTCACGCCAGCAACACTTTCATTTATTTCGTCAATAACGTCTTGCATTGTACTTTTAATACCAATAGTTACTCCACCAACTGTAAATGAGTTTGACATATTAAAACTCTTACCCATTTCGGATCCAATAACTTTATTAAAGGCAGTTGCAACAGCACCATGATTTACTGTATTTGTATTAATTGCTGCAGCTAATAATGCTGCGGCATTTGTAGTGCCTACAGTTGTAACTGATTGTGTTGCGACGTGGTTCTGACCATTAATTTTAATAGCGTCTACGGCAATTGTATTTACTGCAGCAAGCTCGATTCTTGAACTGGTAAAAATATTCGTTCCCATGCCAGCTTTTAAACCTAAATCTGAAACTTTTGAACTTTCAAGTGCAACTGTTAATTGATCTACAGCATCAACACCCAATTGAAAATTTATACTAGTATTTGTACCATCAAGTAATTTTACTCGATTAAAATTCGTGTTCACAGCAATATCATTAATTTCATTAGTCAAAGCAGTCACTTCTTCCTGTATAGCTATTCTGTCTAATGAACTTAAGGTGCTATTTCCTGCTTGTACTGCTAATTCACGAATTCTTTGTAAGATGTTTTCCATCTCACCAAGCGCACCTTCAGCAGTTTGAGTTAGTGATATTGCATCGTGACCATTTCTAATTGCCACTGCCAAACTCCTCACTTGAGCTTCCATTTTTGAAGCTACAGCGGTTCCTGCAGCATCATCTGCAGCATGGTTTATTCTTAATCCTGTTGAGAGTCTTTCGATAGCTTTATCAGATTTAGCAATTTGATCTGACATGCTTTTTTGGGCCATTAAGGCCGCAATATTAGTGTTAACGCTTACCATTTTTTTACCTCCAAGCTTAAAAAAATAAGTAGTGTAATATCATTTACGACATGAATTAAATTTGTTTAATTTTATTTAAAAAAAATTGAAATAAAAAAAAACCACCTTGTCTTAGCTTGGAGTCTTAGACAAAGTGGCTTTTGTTATCTTAGAAAAAACCACCTTAATTTAGCTTGGAGTCTTAATTAAAGGTGGTTTTCTTCTTTAAATCTCCAATTTATCCTTGAAGAAGAGCTAGCAAGTTTTGCTTAGATGCATTTGCTTGAGCTAACATTGACGTAGCAGCTTGCGATAATATTTGTGCTTTTGTCATATTAGTTGTCTCAGCGGCAAAATCAGCATCTTCGATTCTTGATTGAGCAGCTTGCGTATTAACTTTTAAAGTTGTTAAATTATTGATCTTTGCATCAATTCTATTTTCAACAGCACCAAAGGACGCCCTGAAACTAGACACTTTTTCAATAGCATTATCAATATTACTTAATGCTGAGGTAGCACCAGAAAGTGATGAGACGTTGACTCCAGCTGATGAAGACACTTCTTCTTCACTTTGACCCTCAAGACCAAGTTTGGCTAAACCAGCATTAGTTACACCATCATCTGTTAACTTAATTACACCGCCATCAGCATCTGTAAGAGTTAGAATACCAAAGGTTTCAATTGTTTGATTAACAGTTATGCTTACGTTATCACCATCGGTAGCTGCTTCAATGAAATTAGTATTTTGACTCATTTCAATGGTTATCATACCTCCAGCAAGATCAACAAGTTTTAATTCACCTTCAGCTGAAGCAGTAGCAAGAACTCCAACATTTGCTGTGTTAATTGCAGAAGCAACATCAGCAACACTATCATCAGCGCTAACATCTACATTTTGCCCATTAATATTAAAATCACCTGCTGCAGCATCTCTATCAAAATCAAGATCTAAAAATAATGTAGTTGACGCAGATGCTGTTACACCAGTCTGATCTGATATTGCATTAATAGCTGCTGCTTTAGCCTTTGCAGTTCCTAGTTGGGTAGATCCAACTTGAACACCATTAATTCGAATGTCATCAGTAAGTGCAATAGTAGCGCTTGTAACTGAGTTACCTTTAGTTGTACCAGGTGCATGTGTCTCATTAAGACCAAAAAGGTTCAAGTTTGTAGGAGTAGCAGTGGCAGCTTGCGTATAACCATTAGCTAAGTTTCCTAATTCTATTTTAACATGAGAACCATCTACATTTTCTAAACGATACATACCTTCATATGTGGTAGCATCTATTCCAACAAGAAATGAGTTACTGCCAACAACAATGCTATTACCAGTTGTGTTTTCTAAAATTAGAGAATTATTTGCACCTTGTGAAGCAGTTATACCTTGAACTTGCAAGTTAATTTGATCAACCAGATCAGACATACTTGACTGAACAGCAATAGTTTCAGAAACACCTTCAGTTGAAATAGTAAATGAATTTGTCATACTAAATTCAGAACCCATCTCAGAACCAACTACCCTGTTAAAAGCAGTAGCCACAACTCCATGCTTAAAGGTATTTGTGTTAATACCATCAGCTATAGTTTTAGCTCCGTCTGTATCACCTGTAGTAGTTGCAAGAGTTGTACTAAATGCGTTTTCACCATTAAATTTAATAGCATCGACAGCAATTGAGTTTGTTGCACCAAGTGTAATTCTACCACTTGTAAATACATTTGTCCCAAGGCTACCTGATATGCCTAAATCACTAGCACTTGAGGCCTCTAAGTTAACTGATAAAGCATCGCTAGCATCTACGCCCACCTGGAAATCCACCTCAGAATTTGAACCATCAAGTAGTTGAACTCCATTAAAGTTAGTAGAAGCTGCTATTGAGTCAATTTCGTCAGTTAAAGCTGTAACTTCATCTTGGATAGCAGATCTATCAGCATCACTCAATGAACTATTACCCGCTTGCACAGCTAATTCGCGGATTCTTTGTAAGATATTTTCCATCTCACCAAGTGCACCTTCAGCAGTTTGTGTCATTGAAATTGCGTCATGGCCATTTCTAATTGCAACACCTAAACTTCTCACTTGTGCTTCCATTTTAGAAGCAATAGCGGTTCCTGCGGCGTCATCTGCTGCGTGGTTAATTCTTAATCCAGTTGACAATCTCTCAATAGCTTCATCAGATTTATTTGTCTGATTTACCATACTTTTCTGAGCATTAAGAGCGCCAATATTAGTATTTATACTCGCCATTTTATTTTACTCCAGTTAAATTAAAGTTCTGGAGTTATTAACGGCGCTTATAAAAAAAGTTTAATTTAACTTAATTTCTAAAATTTGCTTTGACAAAAACACAACCGTATTGTGCGTACGATTTTAACTTTTAAAATCTATATAATTCAATAGATTTCACAAAGAAACATGAACATTTTTAGAATAAGTTATCAAATATAAATTATGTGATTTTTTTAAAATCTATTTTAATGATTATTATTTTCAATATTTCGAAAAGAGATTATTTAATTTCTATCAGTCATTATCACTCATAGCTTCAAAAAGATTAGTAAGGTATTCCCCTGTGGACTTTAAACTAGTTACTGCTGACTCCATTGCACTAAATTGCTGCATATATCTTGATCTTGTTGATTCAAATCGTGTATCTAATTCACTCAATAACTCATTTTGCTTTGTAAGTTCATTATTAAGAGTTGAAATCCTATTTTCTACTGAACCAGAACCTGTATTATTCAAAGACGTTGTAATATAAGATGTAAGTTTATCTAATAAACTTTGTCCGTAGTAAACTGACCCGGATGCTCCTAATCCAGAGTATTTTACCTTCAGGCCAGCAGCATCTCCAGATATATTTGTAAAAATATTGTTTCCTATATCTGCAGACATTTCAACACCATCTAAAGTTGCTGAACCAGTTACTCCACTTGTTGTTATACCATTACCAGTAGTTCCTACTGTAATAGCACCAGAGGAATTACTTGATGGTGTAACTGAACTAACTGTCTTAAAAGTTTTAGAACCAAATACAGTTGCGTTGGCTGCAGGTCCGGTAATCACCTCTGTCTGAGCATTTCCAGACAAATCTTGCCCAACAATTGTAAAAGTATAACCACTTTCATCTCCACTGGCACTTGTAATAGATATCCGTTTTCCCACACTATCATTTAATGAACTACTTAAACTCAAAGCAGAAGACGCCGTTCCAGACTGGGATGCAGCTAGTGCATCTGCAACCGCAGAACCCGACATTTTTAAAAATCCATTTAAATTACTTCCAATAGTGTCAACTACAATTGATGAAGAAGAACCAGTAGAACCTGATGTAATTGAGTAGCTTCCATTAGAGTGAGTAACTACTACAGTTTTACCAGCAGTTGATAATGTGCTATCTGCATTTATTGCTGTTTGAATAGCTGTTGCTAGAGCTGATTCAGATGAATATTCAGCTGCAGGAATAGCAATAGTTCCAGAAGTGACACCATCTACAGTTAATTGAATAGTATTGTTTGATGCAGTTACACCTGGAGTAGTATCATTACTACCCAATCCAGAAAATGCCCCTGATACATATGCGGTCATTGCAAAAGCATAGGTGCCAGGCTTTGGACTAGAATTTGATCCACCAGATACAGACAGTAAACTTGAATCTGCAGAATACATTGAGTTAAAAATTGCGTCTAATGATGAAGGATTATTTTTTAATGTATTTTCTAGTACAGTTGTATTTAAAGTTAATAATCCAGATCTTTCTGTTCTGACGCCCAAATTCGACAAATAAACGCTTGATGATCCAAAACCAGATAAAGCTTCAGTCGTTAATGTATCAATTTGCTTTTTTAAACGATTAATGACTGGATCGTCCGCTAATTCACCTTTTTCAGTAGAACTATCCCCTCTGAATGTTTTAGAATTCAAAACTTCTTTTAGAGAATTTATAGATGTCACTAAACTTTCAAGACTAGATATGGCTGAATTTTTATCTACAGAAGCAGTTAAATTTGCTGTTGTGCTTGTAGTTGAAATTAGGTTAACAGTATAGCCTTCAAATAGATCTGTTATTTCGTTAGATGATCGCGTTAATGTCATGCCATCTACAACTATTGTGGCGTCAGCACCTGCAATTTTTTGTTTAGATGAATTAGTTGTGGAATTATCAATAGATGACAAACCTGAACCAGATGGACTTTCCGTAGCAGTTATACGTAAAGCATTTTCTTTTCCTTCATTTGATTTAAGAACTAAATTAAAAGTATCGTCTCCTGCCCCAATTATGCTTGCAGTGACACCGTAATTTAAATCATTAATTTTATCTCTTAATGAAGCAAGTGTATCTGTTTCTGTCACTGTCAAAGTTGTTGATGCCGCGGTTGAAT
>CACJFI010000050.1 GCA_902592615.1 uncultured SAR116 cluster alpha proteobacterium
ATTCTGGCTTCCTTGAATTGGGCAAAAAATATTAGGCAAAAGTGGGTTCTCACTCTACCATGTGATACACCTTTTCTGCCTCAAAATTTAATTGAGTCTCTATTGAAAGTAAAAAATAAAAATCCAGATTTAGATCTAGTTGTAGCAAAATCAAAAGGATTTAACCATCCTGTGATAGCATTATGGAAAACTGACAATAATTTAATATTAAAAAAAGCAATTGAAGAAGGAATTAGAAAAATTGACATTTTTACTTCTCAACTTAAAACCGCTCATGTAAATTTTGATGAAATTGACGAATCAAAATCTGATCCTTTCACAAATCTAAATTCGCCTAAAGATTTAATTATTGCAATGCAAATACTTGGAAAACTTCCACCCATTTTTGGTCTTGCTGGTTGGTCTGGTTCTGGAAAAACAACATTATGTGCTAAATTAATAGAAAATTTCACAAAAATTGGAATTAATGTAGGAACGCTTAAACACGCTCATCATAAATTTGATATCGATAAACCAGGTAAAGATTCTTACAACCTCAGGAAAGCTGGAGCCCGACCAATGATTATTTCATCTAAAGAAAGGTTTGCTCTTGTTCAAGAAAATGACAGTGAAGAAGAAAAAAGTTTATTTGAAATGTTAGAAATTTTTGCCAAAAGTCCTTTAAATAAATGTGATGTAATTATTGTAGAGGGTTATAAAAACGAAAATATTCCAAAACTAGAAGTATTTAGACGCGAAATTGGGAAAACTTTTTTACATATTGATGATAATAATATTTTTGCTATAGCTTCAGATGAAAAGTTAAATACAGATATTCCCTCTTTAGATTTAAACAATATAAGTAGTATAACTGACTTATTAATTAAAAAGTTTGAAATTGCTTAAATACAGATGGAGCAGAAAATGTCTAAAACTGAAACTAATAACAATACTACAAAGCCCAAATTTTTAAATCTTTGGCCAACTCAGTTTATGGAAATGTCATTACCCGGACATGAAAACGCAAATTCTGCAATTGCTGATATAGTCCTGTCAAACAATGCTGCACAGGAGAATATGACAGAAAATTATATATCTCAAAATATTTTGGAAATGGATCATCCTGCTATGTTTTGGCTAAAACAATGTATTGATAGAGCTGTATATGATTATGCACAACAATCAGGAGTGAATTATGAATTAAACTGGACTATCCAAGGCTGGGGTAATGTTAATATGAAAGGAGATTATCATAATCTTCATAACCATCCACATTCTTGGTTGTCAGGAACCTATTATATAAACGTTCCTGACCAATCAGATGCTGAAATATTTAGATCTGATCTTAACCCAGCTTCAATTAGTTTTTTTGACCCACGCCCTCAGGCAAATATGAATTCAATAAGAGGTGATAAACAAGTAGATCCTGAACATAGAGTATTACCCAAGTCAGGAGATTTACTCTTATGGCCTGCGTTCTTGCACCATCTTGTACATCCAAATATGTCTGATTTTCCAAGAATATCAATTTCTTTTAATGTAATTGTTAAATGGGATAAAAACCTTATACCAAACTAATTTAAATCATAAACATCGATGTTCGAATGGATAAAATTTGAGAAGCTCTCCTACTTTTACAGTTTCATATTCCATAGGTATTTCTACTATACCATCTGCACCAGTTAATGAAGAAATCACACCTGCTCCTTTTCTTCCATGGATTTTCAAAAAATCTCCATTATCTTTACTTATAATTTTAGCTCTCAAATACTCTGCTCTACCTTTTCTTTTCTTATGCTCAAAACCTGAGGGAATTTTTACAACTAATGGTTCTAAATCAACACCACCAGCTAGTTTAATTAAGAGTGGTTTTATTAATAACTTTGAACAAACAAAAGCAGCTACGGGATTTCCTGGCAAACAAAAAATAAATTTGTTTTTCTTTCGTCCGATTGCCATAGGTTTTCCAGGCTTCATAGCTAATTGCCAAACTAAACATTCAGCACCAACGTCTCTAATAGCATTTTGCGTATGATCTTCTATTCCATCTGACGCGCCCCCAGATGAAATGACCACGTCATTCTTTGATAAGGCATCAGCAAATTTTCTTGCTAACTCATTTCTATTATCTTTTACTATTCCAAAATCATGTATATTTAAAAATTTATGATCTAATAAAGAAAGTAACATTGGTTTATTAGAATCATATATTTGGCCTCTTAATCTTTTGTTAGCTTTACTTGAAATCAATTCATCTCCTGTTGAAATAACTGAGACATTTAATTTCGCATATATATCAATTTCATTATTTCCAGACGCAGCAAGTTGCCCAATATCAGCTGCATTAAGTAATTTTCCTTTTTTAACAACTACCTCACCCCTTTTCAAATTTTCTCCTATCGGTCTCATATTTTGATTTTGTTTTACTTTTTCATTAATAATTACTCTATTGTTTGTTCTCTTACATTTTTCATGCATCACGATTGTATCAACACCCTCAGGCATTATAGCACCGGTATAAATTTCTATAGCTTGATGGGGTAAAATTTTCTTTTTAAAAGGGTGTCCTGCTTTCGCAATACCAGCAATTTCAAATTCAGTTTCTGGATTATTTAAAAATGTTTGATGTAAAATTCCATAGCCGTCAACTGCTGAGTTTGCAGTTGTAGGTAAGTTTAACCTACTTTTAATTGTTTTGTAATTTACACGTTCTTGAGCTTTATGGATAAGTGATTGTGTCTTTTTATTTTTTTTAACAATTGACTCTTTTAAAAGATCTCTTGCAATTTCTAATTTGGTAGGTGTTATTGACATAGAATTCTATTTTATCTGACTGGCATATTTATTCAAAAACTTTTCTATTAATTTAATGTCAATTGCAAAATTAACTCCAGCATCAATGTCTGCTTCCTTGGTGTATATTGCATCTACCATACCTATCAGTTGGCCCTCTTTATTTAATAAAGGTGCCCCTGAAGCTCCAGGGTTTACAGCTGCATCTGTTTGAATAAAATCCTCTATTGGGTTGAACCCCAATCTTGTTCTATTAAGACCAGATACTATTCCACATGATAAACTTTGACCTAATCCAAAACTATTACCTATTAGACAAACTTCATTACCATATTTTATTTTTTTCTTTGTAATTTGAATGCTTTGACCTTTCTTTTTTGATTTTAAAATAGCTATATCAGTTTTAAAGTCAGTCAAAATTACATCAACTTTCTCCGATTTATTATTATAATTTTTAATTTCTACTATCTTTGCATTTTTAATTACATGCGCAGCTGTAAGTATATAGTTTGTCATTTTTTCTGTTTTGTTCAATGACAAGTAAAAACCTGTACCAGCTGGGGCAATTCCAGCTGGGGCTCCAAAACCGGGTTTATTGTATCCTGGCCAAGTTGGCAAAACAACTACAGTTGATTTATGAGCTTTTTCCCATACTTCAGAATAATCATGTGCAAGGGTACTAAAATTTAATAAAAATATAGTTAAATATAAAACTGATTTAATAGTTTTATTAACCATCTAAAGACTTATAAGTCTATAATCTTACATTTGAACTTGACATAACACTTGCAGTATCCATACCCGTACTTGTTAAAATCACGTATACACCTACTCCAACTATTATCGCAAACACACTACTTGTAAAAAACATTTTCATTTTAAACTCCTTTGTTTAGTTAGTAGCTTTTTTTAAAAACATTACAAGATCTTGTCTGTCTTGTATTTTTTTCATTCTTTGTATAGGCATTTTGGTACCTGGTGTTACCTTATCAGGCCCCTCATCAAATAGTCTATTAATACTTTCTTCATTCCATATTATATCAGATTCAATTAGAGCTTTTGAATATTTATATCCTTCTAATGTTCCAGCCTTACGTCCAAAAATTTTATAAAGTGTTGGGCCTGCTCTTTTTTTCCCATTTTCTACGAGAGTATGACAAACACTGCATTTCCTGGCAAATTGTTTTTCACCATTACTAACCTCTTTTACAGGGTTAAATCTTCTAGCTGGCCCAGGTCTTTCTAGAAACTTTGGAGGAAAGTCAAATATCTGCCACCTCGTTAAAAAATCGTCAAGACCAGCAACAATTAATGAAGAATCATCAGGAAAAAGAATATTATCCCATATTGGTCCATTAACAGCGTTGAAGTCTCTGACTAATGTCCAATTTCTAGTATCTAATATAATCATTCTTCCTTTTGCATTGCCAAAACTTATCATATTTTCTTTTTCTAAATAATACATTGATAATATTGGTACTCTATCTTCTTTTATGGTTAAAATAGTTTCATCTTGATCAAACTTATTTATTTTTATTTGTCCGTCTGTTGAACCAAAAGCAATAAAATTTTGTTTTTCATCCACTTCAAATTTTGAGATGCCCCATCCATTTCTAATTAATGGCCTTACATATTCTCCATTATTTGCTTTCCAAAGTTTAATTTCGCCATCAGACCCTGAACTATATATATACTTGTTATCTTTTGAGTATTTAACTGAGTAAACTGGGCCTTTGTGTCCAACAAGTGAGTGTATTTTTTGTCTTTTTTTTAAATTCCATACTCCTACTGTACCATCCCAACTAGCTGATAATAAAAATTTACCGTCACTTGAAAACTCCAAATCAGCTATTTTACCCCTATGATTTCCAAGTCTAATTGGCTCTATTTCCTCATTTATGGTATAAATGTCATTTAGCATCCATAGTAAAATATTGTTGTCATCCCCCCCTGATACTAAAAAATCATTTCTTGGTGAGAATTCAACTGCATTTACTGCAGCATCGTGACCAATCAAAGTAATTTTCTCCTTAATTGGATTTAAATCCCAAACAACAACAGAATAATCAAAACTGGCACTTGCCATGAGTTGATTATTTGTTGATACAGCTAAACCTTTAACTGGCCCCCCATGGGCAGTATATTGTTCAATTCCAAATGAACTTTTAACTATTAATAAAAAAGATATCATAATTAATTTATAAACTATGATATCTTTAATTAAGATTGTCTTAAAAAGCATTTATTCTAATAATATTTACTCTGCGGGTTCAGGCTTTGATTTTGATTCTTCTTCCACTTCCTTAGCCCATAAACCATGGTGTTCTTTTGCCCAATTCTTGTCAACTTCACCGCTGTTCATGGCGTCAAGTGCGCCTTCCATTCCTACTGAACCTATGTATATATGTGCAATAATCATAATCATTAGACCCAAGGATACAATTCCATGCCAAACCTGATTATATTGCTGTTCTTGTAACAGCGTTAAATCAGTTGGTAAACCTAATCCAAGAACATTAAGTATGGCAAATGTGTCAGCAAACATTGTAGTTTGAAATGGGAACATCAATGCAATTCCTGACATACTTACAGAAAGTCCACCAATCATGGTTATCCAAAAAATCATTTTTTGCCCTGCATTAAATTTTTTTGCTGGTGGATGCACACCTGCTTTAAATATGCCGCCACCCATCTTCAACCATTCCCAATCAACTTTATTTGGTATATTATGTCTTACCCACAATACAAATGCTAGTACTAGACCTAACATGAAAGCAAAGGCTAGGTAATTATGAATATATTTGCCACCAATAGTAATAGCAGTAAAAATTTCAGGCCCAAAAATAGGTAATAATACATATTTTCCGTAAAGCAAATTTAAGCCCGTTAATGCCAACAAAACAAATGAACCAGCCATCAGCCAATGGGCAAATCTGTCGATTGCAGCAAATCTTAAAATTGTATCTCCAGAGAGACCTGCGTCCACTTTTATTTTACCTCTATACATATAAAAAGCAAAAAGAACACCTATAATTGCTAGCAAGCCTAATCCACCATACAACGTAACCGGACCATTTCTTATTGCTCTCCAATTATCACCTTCTGATTGGATCATCACAGCTGATAATTGATCTTTCATTTGAGTTGATCCAGCATTACCAGTTCTTATATAGCGCCACAAATCAGCATCAGATTTTAATCCTAATGTGTTGCCTGGAACCTCGCCCTTAACTTGAGCTATTGATGAATTTGGATTTGTTACAAATGTAAGACTAATGACAAATACCATAGTAAATGCAATAACCAGTTTCCTAACCATTAATATTCTCC
>CACJFI010000051.1 GCA_902592615.1 uncultured SAR116 cluster alpha proteobacterium
TCAATAAATTTGATGATAATATACCAATTGTATTCCTGCATGGTTTTAACGGGAATAGCAAAAGTTGGGCTTTTCAATTTTTACATTTTAGATATAAAAGGTCAGTAATTGCAATTGATGCACCTGGTTTTGGAAAATCAGATGCTGCGGATTTAAATATGTTTGAGATTGCAAAGCTAGTGAATAACTTACTAACAAATTTAGGAATTAAGAAATTTGACTTAGTAGGTCACTCGATGGGTGGCATGTTAGCTCAAATTGTTTCAGCTGACTTTTCCGATAGTGTAAATAAATTAGTTTTGTCATGTACTCATAAAGGTTATGCATTACCGCCTCAGAGCCCTTTAAGGAAACCCTATAGTCAAAGACTTGAAGAAAGAAAAAAGTTGTCTAATGAAGAATTTGGTAAATTAAGAATTAAAAAGATGTTGCCTGAATTGAAAGATAAAGAAATATTCAATTTCTTATCTATTATTAGTGAAGAAATTACAGAAGGTTCCATAATGTCAGGTGGAATGGCTATGCAAATACTTGATACTTCAACTAGTTTGTTAAAAGTTAATCAACCATGTCTTATATTAAAAGGTTCAAAAGATATTGTTGTATCAAACGATCGTTCTAATAGATTACAACAATCATTACCTCATGCAAAAGTATTAGAGCTTTCAAATGTTGGCCACGCACCTTATTGTGAAAACTCATCTGACTTTAACGAAGCTATAGAAACTTTTTTTAATTCATGAATGCATTATCAAATAGATCATTTAGCTTATATTTTTTTAGTAATACGGTTTCTCTTTTTGGGCTTTGGATACAAAAAATTGGAGTTGGTTGGCTTACTTGGGAAATTACAGAATCTACATTTTGGACAAGTTTTGTAACTTTAGCTCTTATGGCACCTGCAGGAGTATTAGGACCATTTTTTGCTGTATTTGCTGAAAATTGGAATATGAGGGTAGCAAGTGTAATATTAAAAATATTAATGTTTTTAATTGGAATATTAATTTGGTTCTTACAATATTTAGATCAACACACACTATTTACTTTAGCTTTTTTGTCTGTTTTACAAGGTTTATTAAGTGCTTGTTATCATCCTGTAAGATTAGTTTTTGTATCTATTGTTGTTCCAAAAAATTTACTCTCTAGTGCTGTAGGTCTAAATTCTGCATCCTTTAATGGATCAAGAGTTGTTGGTCCTGCTTTTGCTGGAGGATTGATAGCTTTTTTTAATCTTGAAGTAACTTTTTTGATTGCTGCCTTAACTTATCTTCCATTGATTCCAGTCTTAATTTATATGCCCTTAAGAACAAGGATTAAGAAAGAAGTTTTACAAGGAAATTTTTTTCATAGATTTTTGGAAGGTGGAAAATTTGCATTAAGGACCCCCATTATTCTAAAAAGTTTATTTGTTGTTTTTGTAAGTGCCTTTTTTGTCAGAGGGATGCTTGAAATTCAACCAACAATTGCAGGAGAAATATTAAAACAAGGGAGTTTTGGATTATCTTTAATTACAACTACTGCGGGTATTGGGGCCTTATTGGCGTCAATTTGGATAGGTTTTAGAAATAGTAATAAAAGTAAAATTGAAACTAAATTAGTATCAATGTTAATGCTTGGTCTGATAATAAGCTGTATTATTGGCTTTATTTCAGAAGTTTATACAATGGCCATATTTTTTACAGTAGTCGGTTTTACTACAACGGCAGTTGGTATTGGAACTCAAACAATTATCCAATTAGAAGTAGAAGAAGTTTATAGGGCTAGGGTCTTAACTTGGTGGTCAAGTATTTCTTTTGGATCATTAACAGTTGGAGGTATAATTTTAGGATTTGTGGGTGAATTCACTCCTTTAAGTAATGGTCTTATAATAATGCCAATTATTGGTTATTTCATATTTAAATTGATTCTATACTTTAAATTTAAAAAAAAATTATTTAATTGATTTTATTTTAGCCTCTCTTTTGAAGATATATATACCTGAAATTGTTATAATAAATCCCCCTACAATTGTAGAAATTATTGGATGCGAGTTCCATATCAAGTAATCAAAAATAATTGCCCATACAATTCCTGTATAATTAAATGGACTTACAATTGAAGCAGGTGCTTTTTGTAATGCGTAAGTCATTAACAATTGTGTTAAAAAAGCTGATACACCTAGTCCAATAAATAACAAAATAACTCTTAATGAAGGTTCTTTCCACAAAAATGGTTGAAAAAAAGAAGTTAGAATAAAACTCACTAACATAAAGTAAAAGACTGTTTTTACAGGATGTTCAGTTGTCCCTAGTAATCTTAAAAAAATAATAGTAGTGGACCACATTAAAGTGCCTATTAAGGCATAAATTGAAGCAATAGCTATGGAGCCAGTAGGGTTTATTGCAATTACTACCCCACCAAATCCAATTAAAATGGCCAACCATCTTCGCCACCCTATTATTTCGTTGAGAAAGATTATTGCAAAAATACATGAAAAAATTGGTACTGCTTGTGATATTACTGTAACATCTGCAACAGGCAATCTTTGAAAGGCTAAAAAAAACATTATGTTCCCAGTAAGTCCCGCCAAGCTTCTAAAGAAATGAAGATAAGGCTTATTTGTTTTTAAAAATCTTATGCCTCCTAGCTTGTAAATTAGAGGTAATAAAAGAATTATTACAACCATGGCTCTTGCAAATGTAATCTGTACAGCATGGTATTCAATACCTACTAATTTAGCTTGAACGCTCATAATAGTTACGCAAAATACAGCCAAAATCATTGCTAGGATGGCTTTAAAATTATTAGAAGTATTTTTATATATGGTTGCTAAATTCAATTAATTTATTTCTTCATTTCTGTAAGATTTTTACTTTCTCTTAAAAAGAAAAAACATAAAAATGCTGAGAGAAAAGGATATAATGCAGAAAGTCTTATAGTTGTAATTAAGTCATAACCAAGATCCATTGATATTGCGAACGGCATTGCGCCAATTGATGCTCCTACAACTAATATCATTTGACCTGTGCCTTGAATACTACCAACATGTAACCTTCCAAAATACCTTGGCCAGATATAGCCAAATAAAGATAAATTAAATCCATTATTAATTCCAAAAATGATCGCATAAATCATGGAAAAGGTAGTATCACGTGCAAAGGTTATGGATAATAGTGAAGCCGTGGTTATTAATAACGCAACTCCAATAATATTATGAGTTTCAAATCTGTCTAAAATTTTACCTGCAATAGGAATAAAGATAATCATCGAAACCATTGTTGGTAAGAATAAAGCAGCTGCAGTGCTACTCGCCATTCCAAAGTATTGACTTAAAATTGTAACTTGAAAAAAATGAAGCGCAGTTACTAATGAAGATATAGAAAAAAATGAGAATGCAAGTATGTAGAAGCTTTTTTCCTTTAGGGCTTCTTCAAGATTGAGACCAAAAATTTTTTCATTATTTTTACTCTTTTTATTATTTTCTAAAATTCCGTCTGGTTTAATGCTTACATCTTCAGGTTTATCTATTGCTAAGAAAATTAATGATGGTAACATGATCAACCATGTAGACAAACCTAGAATAACCCATGCCATTCTCCATCCGTAATTTGAAATTAAAAAATCAGAGATATATGGATGTAAGCCCATAGAAATAGCAAACCCTAAACCCATTAATCCAAGTGCAAACCCTCTTTTCTTATCAAACCAATGAGTTATAATATTCGCAGAACCAAGCATTAGAGAGCCTTGCCCAAAAAATCTTAAAAATCCAAATGCGATGGCCAACATTAGAAAGTTTGATGCAGCTCCAAAAATCATACATCCAATTCCAAGGAGTAAGACGGTATATATTAAAATTTTTCTTGGTCCGTATTTGTCAACTAATTTTCCCATTTTTGGCAATAGAAAAGCAGCAAATAAAGTTGCTATCATATAAGCAGTAGTAATTGATGTACTGGAAATTTTAAGATCTTGAGATATTACTGGTATAAAAGGACTAAAGGTATGAGATTGTCCTGCGCCACTCGTGAAAATACCAAGACTCCCGATTCCAACAATTACCCAGCCGTAGAAGAATTTATCTTTTGTAGCTTCGAAAAATTTTTTGTTAACAAGAAACATGTTAATGATTTACTTCATTTGTTAACTAATTTACAAGTGTTTTATATTTTATTTTTTAATTGCATTTACATACATATCAAGTACATCATTCAAAGATCTTGTTTCATCAACTGTTTCTCTAGTCTCTCTAGCAATTGGTGTTTTATTTGCCAGTGACATTATATCGGCTGCACCTTCGTGAAATTTTGAGGTAACTCCAGCATCAGAAAAAGTATTAGCAATTTCAAACATTTCTCCTTCCCATCTTGCTGCATCAAGAGGAATTCTTGGAACCATCCTTTCCATTGCTGATAATATATCAGGTTTGCTATATTCCAATTCAGCAAAATATTCAGAAGTAAGACCTAGTTTATGAGCAGTTGTCAAAACTGCTGCATGAAGTGCAAAAGTTCCTTTTGTTGCGCTAGCATAAACCATTTTCATTGCAGAAGCTTTACCTATTTCTAAACCTAAATCTTTTATTATAAATCCTTTTTTGTGGAGTAATTTAACTGGTTGAGTATTAGGTCCAGATATATACAACCTTGTTTGTCCATTTTCTACAATTGGATTGAACCCAATGATACCACCATCTATAAAATTACAAAACTTAGAGGATATTGAATCATTGATTTTTAATGCTGTTTCAGGAGATACAGCATTGCAATCAACATAAGTAATGTGTTTTTCTTTTTTTAAAATTATATCGTTGACTATTTTAGCTTGTTGAAGAGCAAATTCAGGAGGCAGTATTGATAATATGATATCAGAATTTTCAACAACATTTTCAATCGTACCTAAATCTTCAAAACCGGATAATTCAGCCAGTTTTTTAGTTCTAATACTTCTCTGACTTAAACAAGTTACAACTCTAAAATTATTATTTTTAAATGCTTTTCCGCATCCATGGCCCATATCTCCAGGCATTAATATTGCAATTGTTTTTGACATAAAATTTTTAAAATAAATGTTTTAGTACTTTTTCATTGGGCCACCATTTTTTTCCCAATCTGGAATTCCTCCTACATTAAGAACATTTTTATACCCCATTTCTATAAGTGTCTTACCAGTTAACGCAGCCTGGCCGCCAACTCCACAGATAAGTATTATTTCCGCATCTTTTTTAAGGTTATTATTGTAGAGTGGGGTTGCCTCATCAGCGACAAACTCAATTAGGCCTCTTGGAATTTCTAGACCATCTAAAATTGTTCCTGTTTTTTTAATATCAGAACTATCTCGTACATCTATAAAAATTGCTGATTTTGATTTATGCTTTTCAATTGCTTCCTTTACGTCAATTTTTTTCACAACTTCGTTAGCTTCTTGAAGGTAATCTTTTGCTGTTTTCATATTTTTCTCCACTTTATTTTAGTTCAACTGCCCTATAAATTGTGGTTGTGTAACCGCAGTCGTCATCCAACAATTTTTACAATCTTTACTTACAGATGCTTTTTCTAAAAGCCATGTTAAATTGTAGCGTTTATTATCGTATGCGTCTACATTAACCGAATACGCAGCTTTGTTTTTATTTTCTTCGATTAATTTAATTTTGAATTTAGTTGAATTTAACAATATTTTATAAGATGTATCAGAAATCATTTTTTTGAAATTACCAAATGGTCCTGTATATCTCTTATTTTCTGGATGTGCAAACAGCCAACATTGGTAAATGCCAGAATTATTTTTAATTGAGTTTGTTTGTAGGGAGCTCATTTGAAGTTCAACAACTTCCACTGACGAAAATAAATCATTTGGCAAAACGTCGCTGATAGCTTTATTTATGTTAATTAAAATAAAAATAAAAGAAGAAATAAGAAATAATCGCATGTTTATCCTAGAAAAATTTAAAGTAGTTTATATATAAGGCTATATTTCTTAATTTAAATGGAGCACTAATGTTTTATCAAAACTTTTTAAAAAAATTCATAAAATTTTTTACA
>CACJFI010000052.1 GCA_902592615.1 uncultured SAR116 cluster alpha proteobacterium
GAGATGGTGGCAATGATTGGGCTATAATTGAATTAGGATCTCCAGGAATTATTACTGAGATAGATATTGATACAAGTTTTTTTACCGGAAATTTTCCTCCTTTTGCTTCAATTAAAGGTCTATATAGTGATCAAAAACCTAGCAAAGACTCAGACTGGGTTGAAATACTCTCTAAAACATCTTTAAAAGGTGATTCCAGTAATAAATTTAAAATTGAATCAAAAACAAAAGTTAATTACATAAAATTACAAATTTTTCCTGACGGAGGAGTTGCAAGATTAAGATTATTTGGTGAAGTAAAACTTAATTGGGAGAATTATGATAATAAAAATGATCTAATTGAATTATCGTCTTTAAAATTAGGTGGTTCTATTCTTGCTTATAATAATGCTCATTATGGTGACGTATCTGCTCTTCTATCTCATGGAAGAGGAAAAACAATGGGTGATGGATGGGAAACTAGAAGGAGAAGAGAACCTGGTAATGACTGGATTATAATTAAATTAGCAACCAAGGGTCTGATAAAAAAAATTGAAATAGATACTGCTCATTTTAAAGGAAATTATCCAGATCAAGCATCAGTGCAAGCTTCAAACTTTGACAAAAACAAAGGTTTAGAAGCAGTGATTAATGACTCACATAAATGGAAATACATCTTGGATAAATCAAAACTTCAAGCAGACAATATACATAATTACGAAGTTAATGATACGTCAATTAAAGGTGTAACTCATGTCAGATTAAATATTTATCCTGACGGAGGAGTATCAAGATTAAGAATTTTTGGTTTAAAATTATAAAATGAACAATATTCCAATTGAAAAATTAGATTCTAATATTTTTTCTAGATTTGGGAATGTTTTAGAAAAGAAAAATGCATCAGAATTGCGTTCTATTAATCAAGGAACTACAACTAGATATCATAACATTTCAAAGTTAGATTTAGAAAGTAAAGATGGAAATTCAGGTATTTCTATCTTTTCTGGTTTACCAAGAGAACTTCCTATAGAAATAAAGATTATGGAAAAACATCCTGTTGCCTCACAAAGTTTTCTTCCAATTCAAGATTATGATTGGTTAATAGTTGTTAGTGAGGAAAAAAATGAATTACCAAATTTAGATACTTTAAGATGTTTCCATGTTAACGGGGATACTGGTGTTACATACAATAAAAATGTTTGGCACCACCCTCTTTTAGTTAAAAAGAAACAAGATTTTTGGGTGATTGATAGAATAAATGATCAAGAAGATACTTCTATTAATTTAAAAGAATATTATTTCACATATAATGAAACTAGATACATAACTCTATAAATCCAGCAATCTTTTTGACGCAACCTTATGTTTTTCTAAAGATAAATTAAGATCAAAATTATTTAAATGACCATTTTGAGATATTACCTCTCCATTGCAAATAGTGTAAGCAGTTTTAGCAGGGGTGCATAATACTAAAGCTGCCAAAGGGTCACTCCAAGCTCCAGACATATCAATTTTATTCAAATCATATATTGCAAAATCTGCAGCTTTACCAATAGAAATCTGACCAATATCATTTCTATTTAATACTTCTGCACCACCCCTTGTTGCAGTAAATAATGCTTCTCTTGGTGAAAATTTATTAGCACCTAAGTTTACTCTCTGTAACAACATTGCTTGGCGAGCTTCATTTAAAAGATATCCACTATCATTTGAACTTGAACCGTCTACACCTAACCCTACTTTCACACCTTTATCTATCCACGTTCTCAAAGGAGCTATCCCACTTGCTAACCTCATGTTTGAACAAGGACAATGAGCAATACCAGTACCTGTTTTAGAAAATAATTCAATTTCATCTTCATTTAATTTTACACAATGAGCATGCCAAACATCATCTCCAACCCACCCTAAGTCTTCAATATACTCACCTGGGGTCATACCAAAATTTTGTTTGGTATAAACAATATCTTCTTTATTTTCTGCTAAATGAGTATGCATACTAACTGAGTAATTTCTGGCTAACTTAGCAGTTTCCTTCATCAAATCTTGACTAACGCTAAATGGAGAACATGGTGCTAAAGCAATTTTTAACATTGAAAATTTAGAAGAATCATGAAAATTTTCAATTACCCTTTGGCAATCTTTTATAATTGAGTTTTCGTTTTCAGTAAGTGTGTCTGGCGGAAGTCCTCCCCTACTAACACCTATGCTCATTGAGCCTCTAGTGGCGTGAAATCTACAACCAACCTCACTTGCTGCTTCAATTTGATTTTCAAGCTTTGATCCATTTGGAAAGAGGTATAGATGATCACTAGAAGTAGTACACCCACTAATTACCATTTCTGATAATCCAATTAAAGTTGAAATATAAATATCAGAGGGTAATATTTTACTCCAAATAGGATATAAATTTGTAAGCCATCCAAATAATGACTCATTTTGGGAGCCAGGATAACAGCGTGTCAAATTTTGAAATAAATGATGATGGGTATTTACCAAACCAGGTATAACAACCATTTCATGTGCATCAATTATTAATCCAGGGTTATAATTAAAATTTTCAAGATCTCCGATGTCAATAATTTTGCCATTTTCACAATAAATAGATTTGTTTGATATTTCTTTTCTTTCATCATCCATTGTTGCAATTATTTGAGCATTTTTAATTAATAAATTTGCTATTTTCATTCTAAAGCTCGAAAATTTTTAATGTTGTAATGTAACAATATTTATCAAACTTTTAAATGTATAATTATAGTAGAGATGAAGAGTAAAATTTTTACGAATTCCAAAAGAAGCAGTTTTTAGAGAAGATGTTGTTGATAACTAAACTTTTAAGACTTTCAAAATTTCAGATGGAGTAGCTGGAGAATTAAGAAGCTCAGGTCTTGAATTTGTTGAAGAAGCCCTGATTGCTTCTTTCAGCGCCAGAAAATGAGAAATTGCAAGTAGTAGAGGCGGCTCACCTACAGCTTTTGATCTAAAGATTGTTTTTTCTTCATTATCTGCTTTTTCTAGTAATTTAACATTGAATATTTGAGGAATATCTCTACTCCCAGGTAATTTATATGTAGACGGCCCAGTTGTAAGTAATTTTCCTTCTTTGGAAAAACATAATTCTTCACATGTCAACCACCCCAAACCTTGAATAAAACCTCCTTCAATTTGACCAATATCAATATTTTCATTAAGAGAATTTCCACAATCTTGAACAATATCAGCTCTTAGTATTTTACTCTCTCCGGTATTTATATCTAATAAGGCCTCAGAAATTGCAGCTCCCCATGTAAAATAAAAATAAGGATGCCCCCTCAACTTACCTTGATCCCATGAAATTTTGGGAGTTTTATAGTAACCTGTAGAAGATAAAGAAATTCGATTTTCCCAACAGGAAAAGGCTAACTCAGAAAAAGACAAACTTCTGTTACCACAAATAATTCTACCATCACCAAGAACAATATCTTTTTTATTTTTTTTTAATAATTGTGCAGCATGTTCGATCATTCTGTTTTTTATAACATTTGATGCGTTCCATGCAGCCATTCCATTTAAATCTGAACCAGAAGAAGCTGCTGTAGCTGAGGTGTTTGGTACTTCTGCAGTATTTGTTGAAGTAATGTGAATTTGTTCAAGAGGAACCTTAAAACATTCAGCAACTACTTGGGCAACTTTAATGAATAACCCTTGGCCCATCTCAGTTCCACCGTGATTTAATCTAATTGATCCATCAGAGTATACATGGACTAACGCTCCTCCTTGATTTAATGATGGTTTATTAAATGAAATACCAAATTTTGCAGGCATTAAGGCTATACCTTTTCTGAAGGGTAAATTATTATTTTTTTGATTTAAGTTAAATTCTTTAATATTTCTTATTCTGTTCTTATAGTCACTTATCTTGTATATTTCTTTTAAAACCCTTTCAATTCTAGGATTTTTAACAATTTGACCATATGGTGTTTTAAGACCATTTAATCTTGAATAATAATTGATTTTACGAATTTCATCTATTGGCTTTTGTAAATATTGACTTACTGAATAAAGTATATTTTCAATAGTCAACATTCCTTGTGGACCGCCAAAACCTCTAAAGGCTGTATTTGAAACTGTATTGGTTTTACACACGTACCCAATAGCTTTTAGTGATTTTATAAAGTAACAATTATCAAGATGAGTTAAAGCTCTTGTCATTACAGGCCCTGAAAGGTCTAAAACATTACCACCATTACTTAAAAGTTTTATATCCAAAGCCAGAACCTTGCCAGTAACAGTAAATCCTACGGTGTAATATATTTTAAAGTCATGTCTTTTTCCTGAAGCTGTCATATCAATATATCTGTTAAGACGTATCTTTACAGGTTTTTGTGTTAAATAGGCTCCCAAAGCAGACATTGCTGCAAAAATAGTTGCTTGGCTCTCTTTTCCGCCGAATCCACCTCCTAATCTTCTAACTTTACTATCAATTTTAGCTGATGGAATATTTAACACCTTTCCAACACCATGTTGAACCTCAGTAGGATGCTGAGTACTTGACCAAACAACATATTCGTCATTTTCTCCAGGAAAAGTTATGGCAACATGAGTTTCTAAATAAAAGTGATCTTGTCCACCAATTTCAAAATCACCAGATAAAGTATAATTTGATTTTGACATATCTTTTTTTATGTTGCCTTTTTCTAAAATCATTGGATCTTCTAAAAAAGATTTTTGTTCATAAGCGTCATCTAAATTAAGAATAGGTTTAGTTGTAAACTCCAGTTCAATTTCAACTAAGCTGCTCGCATAAATGGCTTCTTGATGTGTTTTTGCCAAAACAATCGCGACTGGTTGGCCTAGATATGAAAAAAAATCATCTGCTAGAATAGGCTCACCATTTTTGATAGGACCAATCTCATTTTTGCCAGGGATGTCTTTTGCTGTTATTATTTTTGTAAAAAATGGTAGAACTTTTAGTTTATCAGAATTAATTTTTTTTATTTTTCCACATGCAACTTTTGATAGAACTGGAGCCCCATGCAATAAATTTTCTTGCTCAGGCATATCGTCTATATAAATAGCCTGACCAGTGGAGTGCCTCAAAGAAGAATCGTGAATTGGAATTTTATTTAAATTATTCATTCTTTAACTTCCATTATTGAAAAACTTTCTTTATCTTGCCTTAAACAAATTTGTAATCTTCTAAACAGTCCCTTCATTGCCTCTAGTCTATAATGACTTGAACCCCTTAAATCTGAGATTGGTTGGATAAATTTATCTAAATTTTCAGTTGCAAAATCTATTGCATCATCTAATTTTTTTTCAAGCATTGATTTACATAATTTGTCAAGACTCTTTGGAGTTGCTGCCACACCTCCTGCAGCCATTTGTATTTCTTTTATTATATTCTTTTGAGTTTGTATATTTATGGCAAGAGAAATAGTTGATATATCCTGGTCATATCGTTTAGAAAGCTTCCAGGAAAAAATTTTATTTTTTTTGTTTGGATAAGGTATTTCAATAGATAAAATTATCTCATCCTTTTTCAAAATATTTTTTCGGTAACCCTTAAAAAAGTTTTTTATGTTTGTTTTTTTATTACCATTCTTTCCAAACACATTTATATCAGAATTTAAAACCATTAATAATGGGGCTAAATCTCCAATTGGACTTGACGTGCATAAATTTCCTCCAATTGTTCCTTGATTTCTAATTTGTGGTGATCCAAACCTTTGAAGAATCTCTATTAATTCAGGCATTTTTGATCGAACTGAATCAAGAAAATTTTCAATTGTGACAGCTCCTCCAAGAACCATTTTTTCCTTAAATTTTTTGATGAAGTTCAACTCTTTAAT
>CACJFI010000053.1 GCA_902592615.1 uncultured SAR116 cluster alpha proteobacterium
ATGAATACCAAATTGAAAGTCTCTAAGCGTGCTAGCAGACAGCCACCATCTAAATTAAATCTATCTGCAGGATCTAATATTACAGTGAAGAATGCTATTTTAGCTTTAATTACTAAATCAGCCAATGATGTAGCAACAGTTGTAGCTGAGAACCTTGGAAAATCAGAAAGAAATTTTTCTAGATTAATGACAAGAAAAGCTAGAAAATTGGGTATGACACGTTCGACATTCAAAAATGCTTCAGGTTTACCCAATAGGGGTCAATTGTCTACAGCTAGAGATATGGCAGTTCTTGGAATGGCTATTAGGAAAAACCATCCTAATTTTTTTAAATTATTTAAAACTAAATCTTTTGTTTATAAGGGAGTCAAATATACCAATCACAATAATCTGCTAAGTAGCTACTCTGGAACGGATGGTATTAAAACTGGTTATACAAATGCCTCTGGATTTAATCTTGTTGCTTCTGTTGAAAGAAACGGGCAAAGAATTATTGGTGTTGTTTTTGGTGGGAAAAAGGCAAGATCACGTGATAAACACATGATAAGTTTACTGAATAAATACTTTAAAACTAATCCCTCTAAACCACTTGTTAGAATAGCGAAACCTTCAGAAATGCCTAAAGTTCGGCCTAAAATTATTATTGCAGAAAAAAATGTAAAGAGTTTTAAAATACCTCCTAAAACTACCAAAACTTTATACTCTGAAAACATTCAAGATGATTGGTTTGTACAAATTGGTGCTTTTAAGAATAGGTTAAATGCTCATAAAGCAGCTCGCAATGCCAGAAACATTGTTCCTGAACAACTTGGCAATTTACCTGCTTCATTAAGTAAAATAACTAAAACTAATAACACAAATAATAATTTAGAGTACTTATGGAGAGTTCGCTTTATTGAACTAGCAGAAAATCAAGCACGTTCAGTTTGTGCAGAACTTTGGTCTTCTGGTCTGAGTTGCATTCCACTACCTTCTAATAATAATTCTTAATACAAATGATTCTCTAGGATACTGTTAATATGTCAGCCCAATTTGTGGTGTAAAAAGGAGATCTATAGAAAGATCGCATTCTCCATTTATCGTTTGCTACTTTTTTTCTTCCTGAATGTTTTATTAATCCTTGAGCACCATAAAACAATGTCATTTTCCCCATTTTAGCATTTATATCATCTAATATTTTCATACGAATATCCGATGCGTTAGCAATATTTTTATAACTCTTATTGTACGTAAACAAGTTATCCTGAATAACATAATTATTATTTGTGATATTTTTTTTTCTTTGTTTTAAGTCAAGTAATATTACTCCAATTTTTTTATAATTATAATTTGGACGATAAAGTGTGTCTAATATCTTAAATGCCTTTTTCATTATTATATTTGTATCATCTGTTAAATCATCAAAAGGTAATATTGCACTGTTATTATATTGTGAATCCTTCTTTCTAAAACGATTAGTATTAATAAAAACACAAACCTCTCCACATAAGCTGTCTTGACTTCTAAGCTTCTCTGCTGCTCTTGCCACATGATTTGCCAATGCTTGTTTGAGATTATATTTATCATTAATCATATTGCCAAAAGATCTAGAAACTGTAATAGATTTTTTATCCACTATATTCTCTAGAGCAAGACAAGAATTTCCTCTTAATTCATAAACCATACGTTCACCAACAACTGACACTAATTTCCTGATCTGGCGAGGATCTGACTGCTGTAGGGCAAATGGGTTGTTAATTCCTATTGATTTCAAACGATTTGCCCATCCTTTAGAGATACCCCAAATATCTTCTAATTGAATGTTACTTAGTATACTTCTTAAATTATCAGACATAGTTAAAACATAAATACCGTTAGATGAATATTTCTTAGCCATTTTATTTGCTAATTTTGCTAATGTTTTAGTAGGGCCTACTCCAATTGAAACAGGTATACCAGTCCACTGATAAATAAATTGTCTTATTTTAAACATTTCTTCTGAAATAGTTTTTTCGTGGAATTTTCTTAAGTCAAGGAATGCTTCATCAATAGAATATATTTCCATATCAGGTACAAAATAATTTAATGAGCTCATTACCCGAGAAGACATATCCCCGTATAAAGTGTAATTTGAGGAATATGTGAATATTTTATTCTTCTTTATCAATGTTTTATACAAATGTAACGGAGCTCCCATGGGTATGCCCAAAGATTTTGCTTCATTGGATCTAGCAATAATACACCCATCGTTATTGGACAATACTACAACTGGCTTGTCTCTTAATAAAGGATTAAAAACTCTTTCACAGGAAACATAGAAATTATTACAGTCAACTAGTCCATACATATCACAAAAAGTGGACTGAACTAGTTACTACACCCCAAATTTCCATGTTCATATGATCTTCAATTTCAATTGGCTTATACAAATCATTTTCTGGCATCAATATTATTTTTCCAGACCGTTTGTATAATCTTTTAACAGTCATTTGTCCGTCTAAAACAGCTATAATCACTTTTCCGTGTGCAGGCTTAATACTCCTGTCAACAACCAAGATATCATTATCATTTATACCAGCGTTAATCATTGAATCCCCATTAACGCGAACAAAAAACGTTGCAGCAGGACGTTTGATTAGATAGCTATTTAAATCTAAACTTCTTTCTAAGTTATCATCTGCAGGAGAAGGGAAACCTGCTGAAACTTTAGAACTATAAAGAGGAAAAGTCTGAGGACGATTTAAACATGGTCTAAATACTTCTAATTTATCTGACAGCTTATAGTGTCCGTTTTGAGCTAGAATTCTTTTGGTTTCTTCTAAATTTAAATTAATCATTATTTCATTCCAAATATTTTGTTCATGTTTTGTTCTCCTACAAAATTAATTAAGAGTCAACTATTAAAAGCAAAATTAAATAATAATTATATTAAAAAGATAAGTGAAAGAATTTAAAATTTATTGGAATATTAGCGATCTTTGAGCTTTTCAAGCAAACTATCTAAGTTATGATCTACTTGGTCATCAAAACCGTTTTTAGATGAAAAATATGCTAAAGACATTAAACCAGAGCCCAACAAAATAGTAAAAAAAGCGCCAACAAAAATTGCTATTTTGCCATTATAACTGATTGTGACATCTGACATTTGCAACCATAAATTAATTGCAAATATTGTTATTAATATCACAATAGAGATAGCTGAAATAATTAGAAATAGAGTATTTTTCATATACATATATATATTAGTAAATTCGAGACAAGTCTATAAATATTATCTAAGGGGCATTTCTGATTTAACTAATTGTTCCCAGTATGCAATACCTAAGGGTAAAATATCATCATTAAAATCATACTTGCTGTTATGTAACATACAACCTGACTTCCCCTCACCTGCTCCTAACCATATATATGATCCAGGTATTTTTTCTAACATATAAGCGAAATCTTCAGCGCCCATAGAGGGTGCCATGTTAGTTTTAACCGAATCTTTACCAAATAATTTCAATGAAACTTCAATTGCTTTTTCACTAGATTCAATATCATTAATTGTCACAGGATAACCTTTAATGACGGAGACATTGGCTGAACAACCATAAGCTATTGCTGTAGCTTCACAAATTTGTGTAAACTGTTTATGAACGCTCATTCTAGTATCTGGGTTAACAGTTCTAATAGTACCAATAAAATTTGCAGTTTGGGGTATAATGTTAAATCCAGAACCTGCATTAATTTGAGTTACAGAAATTACAACTGCATCAAGAGGATTCTGTCTTCGAGAAACTATCTGCTGTACAGCCTGAACAATAGCAGTAACAGCTAAAACAGGATCATTTGTTGCCTGAGGCATTGCGGCATGACCACCATTTCCATTTATAGTAACATCAAATTTGTCTGCTGCTGCCATAACAGATCCTTTGTGAACAGCAACACTTCCTTCACTCATACCTGGCCAATTATGCATACCCCAAACACTATCCATAGGAAATTTTTGAAACAAGCCATCTTCTATCATGGCAAGTCCACCACCTCCACCTTCTTCTGCAGGTTGAAATATAAAATACACAGTTCCATCAAAATCCTTTTTCGAAGACAATAATTTAGCTGCCCCAAGTAACATGGCTGTATGACCATCATGGCCACATGCATGCATACAACCATCAAAATTTGACTTATAAGAAAAATCATTTTCTTCAGTCATTGGCAAAGCGTCCATATCAGCTCTTAATCCAATAGCTTTGTTCCCTCCACCACCAAGACTAGCATTGGCTCCCTTTAAAACTCCAACAACACCTGTTTTGGCCATTCCTCTATGAATCTCCAGACCAAAAGATTCGAGTTTTTTTGCAACAAAATTAGATGTCCACTCCTCTTCATAGCCAAGCTCTGGATGTGCATGCAACTCATGCCTCCACTTTTTTATTTCAGGAACAATATTAATAATTTCATTTGATACTTTCATGTGGCTCTCCTTAGAATTATTATAAATACTCTTAAAACAAAAGGTCAACTTTCTAATCATTGAGCTATCGTATAGGTAGTTAATGTGCTAATTTGTTGAAACTTAATATTAAAATCTACAAATCAGTCTTTTCAACAACAATTTTTTGGAGTTTGGTGAATATGAAACGAATAAATATTCTTCCTGAGAACAACTTACAAAAATTTATGTTTATTTTTTTACCCTTCGCATGTGGGTATTTTTTATCTTATCTCTATCGGTCAACTAATGCCGTTCTTGCCCCATATCTAAGTAATGACTTAAACTTGAATGCGGAACAACTAGGCTTAATTACATCTGCATATTTTTTAACATTTGGTTTGTTTCAGTTACCTTTGGGAGTATTACTTGACAAGTTTGGTGCTAGAAAAGTTCAAAGTATTCTATTTTTAGTTGCTGCAGCAGGAGCTATATTATTTAGCTTTGGAAATAATGTTTGGTCACTAGTTATAGCTCGTGGATTAATTGGACTAGGTGTTTCTGGCGCTTTAATGGGAGCATTTAAAGCTTTTGCAGTTTGGTTTCCTAAAGAAAGACTTCCACTTTTAATAGGTCTATTTATGTCAGCAGGTGGATTAGGCGCAATTGTGGCATCAACACCGTTGGAAATGGCTATGCAAATAACTGATTGGAGAGGAGTTTATTTATTTCTTGGAATAATTACAATTTTTATTGGATTTCTAATATTCTTTATAGTTCCAGAAAAAAAAGAAAATGCCAGTAATGAAAAAACATTACCTATTTTGAAAGTATTAAAAGAAATTTATACAAGCTATGCTTTTTGGAGAATTGGTCCGTTATCTGGAATTGCAGGAGGTACTGGTCTAGCTATATTAGGACTGTGGGCAGGTCCTTGGCTAGCTGATATTGGTAAGTTTAGTAAAATTGAAATTGCTAATATTCTCTTTATTTCAACAATAATGATGACCATTGGAACAACATCTTTAGGAATAATCACAGACTACTTAAGAAAATTTAACATATCTCCTGTTGGCGTTATGGGAGGCGCTTTACTAGTGTTTATAATTCCATTTACTATAATTACTTTTGGATTAATACCAAAAGCAATATGGCCATGGGTTATTTTAAGCATAACGTCATTAGCAGCTACATTAGCTTATGCTGGACTTAGCCAACATTTTCCTAACAGCTATGCTGCTCGTGCGTCGACAGCTATAAATTTGATATGTTTTTTAATGGCTTTTATAGCTCAATATGCAATTGGTTTTATTATGCAAATAGTTGAGCCAGGAAAGCAGAGTGGATATTCAATAAAGGCTTATCAAGCAGGTTTTGGT
>CACJFI010000054.1 GCA_902592615.1 uncultured SAR116 cluster alpha proteobacterium
TTGCTCTTTTCTTAGGAGGATATTTGTTTGAAAAACTTGGTTTGTCGGGAGAATTAGGTGCTCTAATAATGGGAATAATGTTATCTAACATTAAATTTGCAAATAAATTAGGTGAAAAGATATGGAGTTTAAGAGAGATTTTGTTGGTAGCTTTTTTTGTATCGCTTGGAATGAAATTAGACCTTAACCAGGAAATCATTTTAAATTCACTCTTCTTAATCTCATTACTAGTAATTAAGTTTTTAACTTTATTTTTGTTATTAATATTCTTTAATTTGAGAGCATATTCTTCATTCTTAATTTCAATCTCATTAATAACTTATTCAGAATTTAGTCTTATAGTTGCCACATATTGGTATGATTTAAATATAATAGACCAAAAGATTTTAGCCATTCTAGTGTTATCAGTATGTATTAGCTTTATTATTGGTTCCGTATTAAATAAATATGTTCATGAAATTTTTGTATATCTTGAAAATTTCTTAATAAAATTTGAAAGAGAAAAACATCATCCTGATGAGCAACCGCATACTTTTGGAGAAGCTGAGATAATGATTGTCGGTATGGGTAGAATCGGTAGTTCAATTTTTAATAAATTAACAGAGAAAGATATAAAAGTTGTAGGTGTTGATGCTGACACAGAAATAGCTTTAAATAAATTATCAGAAGGAAATAGGGTGGCATTTGCTGATGCTGAGGATCCAGGATTTTGGTCTAAATTAAGATTTGGAAAATTAAAAGTAATTGTACTCGCATTACCAGAATTTCATGCACAAAATTGGTCTACTTTACAAGCTAGAAGATATGGTTTTATAGGAAAAATTATAGTACCTACAAGATCAAATGAAAATACAAAATTATTAGAACATTCAGGAGCAGATGAGATATATGATGCCTACGAAGCCGTTGGTATAGGTGTTACTAATATAATTAACGAGATAAAAAAATAATTGAAATATTAATTATTATTAACTCTTTATAAAAAAATATTAAAATTCTTATGTTATTGTCGATATTTTAATCATATTTAGTTTTTTTTATTAAATATCATTTAGATACTTAGCTTAATAAAAAAAAAAATTTATACTATAATTAGATACCCCTCCTATTAGATGAAGTATCATTCCCCCCTAGTTTGGTACTTCATTTTTTTTAAGCAAAAAATTTGTTAAGATTAGTTAAAATTTTGAGTTTTAATACAAACCATAAAATTTTTGTTAATGAATTATCTAATAATTATATTATAAAAATCAAATGATTAAAAGATGTTCACTTATAATATAAATTTAATAGTTTTTTAAAATAATTTCATTTTAATTTTATTAGAGCATACTCTGTAAGACAGAGTATGCTCTTAATCGGGGGAGAACAATTTTAGAAATAAACTATTTTCAAACTATTTTGAATCTCTGATTAATATATTCAGAGTTGCATTAATTAGAATTGAAGAATTTCAAATATTAGAGATGTTTAAATATGAAATGGGATCGTTTAAAATATTTTCATATTGTTTCTCAAACTCTTAATTTGAAAAGAGCTTCTGAAATTATGAATATAAGTCATTCTTCCCTAAGCCGACAAATTAGTATTTTAGAAAGTGAAATTAAAACAAAACTTTTTTTTCGAAATTCAAAAGGTTTGTCATTATCACCAGAAGGTCAGGAATTATATAAAGAAGTAAATAAAATTTCTTCACAAATTGAAAATTTAAGAAACTTTTCTTGTTCATCCGAACCAATTGGAAAGCTAAAGATTGCTGCAACAAATGCTTTTGGCGCGCTTTGGATTACACCAAGGATAAATAAATTTTTATTACAATATCCTAAAATACAAATTGCATTAAACTTAAGAGATTCTGAGCCTAAAGTTTTACACTACGCCTCTGACTTAGAAATTAGGATGACAGAAAGTAATTCACAAGATGACGTTCAAATCAAAATTTCAGAATTCCGATATAAAATATATGCTTCTAAAGAATATATAAAAAAATTTGGAGTTCCTAAAACAGTAGATGAATTAGATTATCACAAAATAATTGCCTATGGAGAAACTGCTCAACCACCTCTAAACAGAAATAGATTAAATTGGTTGCTAAATATTGGAAGAGAAAAAAATAATATTAGAAATCCAATATTAGAAATTTCAAATATTCACGGCATTGTAGAAGCTACTCAAAACTCGGTAGGTATATCTTCTTTACCTAGTTGGATGGAAAGTTTTATTAATTTAGAAGAAATATTATCTGAATTAAAGGGTCCAAAATTAAATATTTCATTATGTTATAAATATCATTTAAAAGATGACCAAAGATTAAAGGCTTTCAAAAAATTTTTGATTGACGAAATTGGCCAACTAAAAACTTAATTGAGATTTAAGTAATTTTTTACCTAGTTTTTCTTTATCTCCTTCTATAATTATTTTCCCCCTTTGCATTACATAAAAATAATCAGAAAGATTAAATGCAAAATCAAAATATTGTTCGACTAAAAATATTGTAATTTTTTTTTCTTTTTTTAAATATAAGATTACCTCGCCTATTTGTTTAATTATATTCGGTTGAATACCCTCAGTAGGCTCATCCATCAATAATAAACTTGGTTTTGCAACAAGTGCTCTTGCAATAGCCAACTGTTGTTGTTGTCCTCCAGACAAATCTCCACCTCTCCTATGAAGCATTTTTTTTAATATTGGAAATAAGTTAAATATTTCATCAGGGATAAACCAATTTTTTTTATTCAAACATGCAAATCCAATTTCTAAATTTTCTTTAACACTTAAAAGGGGAAATATATCTCTTCCTTGAGGAACGTATCCAATTCCTAATTTTGCCAGTTTGTAAGATGGAAGATTAAATATATCATTGTTATTATAGAAATAAGTTCCATTTTTTGCATTTTGTATTCCAGACAAAAATTTAAGTAAAGAAGTTTTCCCTACGCCATTTGATCCCATTAAGCATGTTATATTGCCTTTTTTGGCTTTTATTGAAACATCAAACAAGATTTGAGAAGAGCCATAATTTAAATTTATTTTTTTAACATCAAGCATAATTATCTTCCTAAATAAACCTCTATGACTTTTTCATTTTGAGTTATAAAGTCAATTGAACCAGAAGAAAGAATGCTACCTTCATTAAGTACTGTTACTCGACAATTTAAATTACGTACAAACTCCATATCATGTTCAACCACAATAATTGAACTAGATTTTGCAATATTTTTTAAAATACTAACTGTTTGATTTCTCTCAGTTGGTGTCATGCCTGCAGCAGGTTCATCAATGAGCATTAATTTTGGATTTTGGCTTAAAAGCATCCCAATCTCTAACCATTGCTTCTGACCATGGCTAATCTCACCAGCAATTCTATCTTTAATCATGTAAAGATTTATATCTTTTAAAATTTTTTCAATGCTTGTAAGCTCAGATTTTGTATTTTTTTGAAATAAAACCTTAAATGGATTTCTATTTTTTTTCTGAGATAAAATTAAATTATCAATAATTGTTTTATTTTCAAATACCGTAGGTTTTTGAAATTTTCGTCCAATACCAAGTAATGCTATTTCTGATTCTGTTTTTCTGATTAGATCAATGCTTTTTTCTCCCCATAAAATATGTCCATTATCTGGCTTTGTTTGACCTGTAATTATATCCATAAAAGTAGTTTTCCCTGCGCCATTTGGTCCAATAATGGCTTGTAATTCATTATACCCTATTGAAAAACTTAAATTTTTTATTGCTTTAAAACCGTCAAAAGAGATTGAAACATTATCAACTTCTAACAACGTTTTCATTTGATTTTAACCAATAATGTATTTAGCATACCAATTAAACCACCCTTACTAAAAATTGTTATTGCCACAAAACCAATTCCTAAAAATACAGTCCACCAATTCACCCATTCAATTGTAAAAAAAACCGAGGGTAATATTTGGAGCATTTCCTCCAGTAAACCAAGAGGATAGCAAAGAAACAGACGCTGCACCTAAAATTGCACCATACAATTTTCCTCGTCCACCAATAGCAACCCAGACAGCTAAATATATTGAGGCAATAGGAGCAATCTCAGCTGGGTTTATTATACCAGCTTGAGGATAATATATAGCTCCTGCTAATCCAGTAATTATGGCTGTGATAACAAATATAAAAAGTTTGTATATTTCTACATTGTATCCAAAAAAACGAAGACGCGTTTCATTGTCTCTGATAGCGGTAATTACTGATCCAAATTTACTTTGAATTATATAATTAAAAATTACAAATGAAAATATAAGTCCGATTGAACTTAACCATAAAAATAATATTGAAATTGTAGATTGACTTAAGTTTTCAAGATGAGGAATATTTTGCAATCCAGACAATCCGTTATTTCCTCTTAACCCGCTATCATTTTGAAATAGATATAAAGATAAAGCTAGGGTCATTGCTTGAGTCAAAATTGACAAATATACTCCAGTTACTCTTGAACGAAAAGCTAGCCAACCAAAAATAAATGCTATTAAACCAGGGATTAAAATAACAAAAATTATTTGAAAATATAAATTATCTGCAAATGTCCAAATAAGTGGTATTTCTGTTCCTCCAACAACACCAAAAATTTGATTACCTATCGCTTCTTGTAATTCTATCTCAGTAAAGGGTAATTGTGAGTCATCTAAAGAATTCAATACAATAATAGACGTTCTCTCATACATTAACCACATGCCTATCATGTATCCACCTAAGCCAAAAAAAGCAAAATGACCTAAGGATAAAATACCACAATACCCCCACACAACATCCATAGCAATTGCAGCAATACATAAGCAAAGAGTTTTTCCAAGGACTTTTACAAAGCTTGTTGATATAAAGTTTATACCAAAAGGTTCACTTAAAAAGGTGACTAACAACGTAAATAAAAAAATAGTTATTAAAAAAATCAGCGAATGTTTTTTTACAGATTTATTCATGTCAGTTATCATTTGCTGCTCTCCCTTTTAAGGCAATTAATCCCCTTGGTCTAAATTGAATAAATAAAATTATAAATATAATCATATATGTTTGAGCAGCTAATGTATTTGAAGGATTAAACCATTCTATAAACTTTTGTAAAAAGCCAATTAATGAAGCGCCTGCAAGTGTACCCCAAATACTTCCTACACCACCAACTACAACTGTCATAAAACTTTGAACAATGTATTCTGAGCCAAGTTCAGATGTGACCTTGGAAAACAAACCTATAGCAACACCAGCAACACCAGCAATGCCTGACCCAAAACCAAAAGTTAACATATTTATTTTTTCAGTGTTAACACCCAAGTTCGATGCCATTACAGGGTTTTGAGTTACGGATCTAGTTTCTAATCCAAATCTAGTTTTTTTCATTACAAATAATAATATTAAAAAAAATAAAACTCCCAAAACAAATATAGCTATCCTAATGTAACTTATCGAAAGATCATCATTTATTATTAAAGATCCATCTAACCAAGAAGGTGATGTTAAAGGTCTAGCCTGAGTACCAAAAATATTTTTAGCAAGTTGTTGAAGAGCTATACTTATACCAAAAGTTGCTAGCAAAGTATCAAGAGGATTTTTATATAAATGTTTTATCACCAACCTTTCCATTATAACCCCTGCAATAAAAGTAATTATAAAAGCGAGAGGAAAAGCTATTATCAGAGATAATGTATGATTAGTAATATATGATTGAACAACATAGCCAGTATATGCTCCCATCATTATAAATTCACCGTGAGCCATATTAAT
>CACJFI010000055.1 GCA_902592615.1 uncultured SAR116 cluster alpha proteobacterium
ATCCTTACTGTGTAGTTTCATCACAGGACCATCTAGCCAGGATGAAGCACCTCCTCCCCATTTTTCTGTAGAGGCTGTGAAGGCAAATATTGGATCGAGGTTATTTTTTAGTACAATCTTGTTATCAGTTGTTGAATTATCAATAATTGTGTTTTGTGTATGTTCATTAATAAAAAAAGTTTGTTCAAAGTTATCAATCTTTAGTCGTCCATTAATAAGAATTCTGTCAGTATGATTAACTGATCCTGATACAAAACTCAGAGTTGTCTGGTCTTTAATGAAATCATAATTAACTGTGATATCATCTGCAGATTGTATGTCATAATCTAATAAGATTATGTCTTCGCCCACTTGATAGTCGGTAATTTGAACTGTTCCCTCGCCACCAATTACAAATGTATCAAAATCTGCAATCAAATTATCTGAATCACCTTCACTTTCAAAGTTGTCACCTGAGACTTTATCTTTTTCTCCATGTCCATATGTTATAATAGTATCTTTCCCATAATTCCCCAAAAGGCGATCTTCACCAGATCCAAGAGCAATAATAGTGTCATCACCTGAATACCCATAAATCATTCCATAACCTAAATCTATTGAACCCATTGAATCTCTTGAATTACCAGGGTAGTAACCAGCTACAGGAATGTAATACGCGCCAGACGACAAAGCATAGAAAACGTCATCTCCTTGACTTCCCACAATAGCTCCAACATAACCAGTAAATGTGTCTTGATAGGTGTCTGCAAAGTCTCCACCAATTATTGTTTTGTCAATTATGCCTTCATCATAATTAGCAACTACATATTGATCAGTAACATTGTCATCAACATGAAGATGAGCGTAATTAATGTAAGAGTTATTAGTACCATCGGGGGTATCTAAACCAATTATAGTATCATTTCCATAAGCTGGTACGTATCCTCGAATTAAATCATCTGATAATTTTACAGTATCATCATAAAAACTACCATAAAGCTTCTCAAAATTGCTTACCAGGTCAGTGGATCCGTAACCGTCTTGAACTAACCCAAGACTTAAATCAGCATATATACCGGATGGAGCGTCATAATATACCAAACGATCGTATCCTATCAAACCATTCTCATAAATGTCATTGCCGAACTGATCTTTTAAAGCTTCTTCACCACCATCAAGTACATCGTTTTGAGATCCTCCACCAAGTACATCGTCACCTTTACCGCCATTTAAATTAAAGCTATTATTTAAACCCGACAAGATAACGTCTTTTTCGTACCATTCTCCAAGGGGGCCTAAAATATCATTGCCTGAAGTAAAATTATTTCCTAAATCATAAAAAATTAAATCTAAATCACCATTATTATTAGTAGCAGTAGATAAAGAGAACTTACCGTCTAATATCAGTGATTCATTATGATTAGAACTTCTAGTGATCAAATTTACTTTGGTTTGGTTTAATGCATCATCATAATTAATCTCAAAATTATCTAAATAAGTTCCTCCGTTTTCAAGAAAATTTCCATCAGGAAACCAATCTTCATCAATTCTTATAGTTTCACCATTTTCATAGTCAGTGATTGTAAGTTGTTGATTTTGGTAATTATCATCAACAAATCGAAGTGAAAACCAATCTCTATCCTTTCCAGCTGTAATTATGTCCGATTGACCATATGAATTGAAACCTTGTCTGCCCTCACCAGCAATAATGATATTTTGAGAAGTTCTAGATGTTGCTATGTGACTGAAATTATATGCCTCAGTAACAGTACCATTTGTATCATCGTAGATTAATAAATCATTTTCATTTAAAAATTCAAATCTTAACACATCAGGAATTTGAAGATTTGTTCCAATTGAAATATCTTTACTATAATTGAATGCATCTATTTGTCCTGCAGCATCATCATCAATTTTAAATTCAGGTGAAATATAAATATCGTTACCAGGTGACAATGATATATCAAAATTCCAAGATTCTATATTGGATTCAAAATCAGACAGCTGGTATCCAGATAAATTGATATAATCATTTTTAGTTGTTGAATCAATTTGAAATCCAGCACCAGATCTATAATTTTCAATGTAACTTAAATCAATGATTTTATCATTAGGCATCTTAATTGAATTTGAATAAATAATTAGATCATCAAAAATTATTTGATCATCGGTAGAGTTAATATGTAAACCTGAAAAATTATTTATATCATGTAAATACCTGTATTGATCAAAATCAAGTTCTAGTTCATCCGGGTAAGGTGAATTATAATCAAACTCTATAAACGGATTATAAATAATTAGGCTACTATCTGGAAAACCTTCAGGTTTTGATATTTCAATCGCTGGGTAAGTTGAAATTGCATCTTCTAAATTAAATTCTAGAGGTATATCGTAAATCAAATTTTGATATGAAGAGTCATCAACCTTATAATAAAGACTTTCTGTATCTCCTTCACCAAAATGATCCAAAATGTTAATAGTAAACGTTTGAGTTTTTTTGTGACCTATTTCACTAATAGCTTCTACAATTATTTCATGAGAACTTGAATCCTTAAAAGACAACGAATTACTGTCTTTAATTGTAACTACTCCAGTATCACTGTCTATTTGGAATCTGCCACCCGCATCATTTGTAAGACTAAACGTTATTTTAGAATTTGCATTAACAGTATCGTATGAACTAACTGTAACTCCAACATCATCATCATTTAAAGCGTTTTCACTAATAATATTTAAAACAGGATTAATATCAATTAGATCAGTCAAATAGTTGTCTGTATTATTTTTTAAAATTACTCTGAAATCAGGCGTTGAATTATGAACAATTGTGTTTTGTGTATGTTCATTAATAAAAAAAGTTTGTTCAAAGCTATCAATTTTCAGTCGTCCATTAATAAGAACTCTATCTGTATGATCAACTGAACCTGATACAAAACTTAAAGTTGTCTGGTCTTGAATGAAATCATAATTTACTGATATATCATCTACAGATTGTATGTCATAATCTAAAAAGATTATGTCTTCGCCAACTTGGTAGTCGGTAATATGAACTGTTCCCTTACCGCCAATTACAAATGTATCAAAATCAGCAGTTGGATTGTCCGAAGCTTCTTGTCCATCATGAAAGTCACCAGAAATTTTGTCTTTTTCTCCGTGACCATATATAACAAAAAGATCTTTTCCGGTTCCACCTACTGCACGATCTTCACCAGAGCCTAAAACAATAATCGTATCATCACCCCAATATCCATATAAATGACCATACCCTAAATCAACTGTTCCAGCTGGATTGTCTGGAAAAAACCCTGCTACAGGATAATAATACGCACCAGAAGATACTCCATAAAAAATATCATCACCTTCACTACCTATAAAGCCACCAACATAACCGGTGAATGTATCTTGATAGGTGCCTGCAAAATCACCTCCAATCACTGTTTTTTCAACGGTAGATTCATCATAATCAACAAATATATATTCATCAGTGACGTCATCATCAGAATCAAGATGAGCGTAATTGATATAAGTGTTATTTAGTCCATTAGGAGTATCAATACCTATAAAAGTATCATTTCCGTAACCTGGTAAATGTCCACGAAGGTAATCATTAGATAAGATTATAGTGTCATCATAATAACTACCATAAAATCTCTCAAAATTGGATACTTGGTCAACAGATCCGTAACCGTCTTGAACAATACCAGTAATTAAATTAGCAACTATACCAGATGGTGCATCATAGTATACTAGGCGATCTAGCGTTAATAATCCATTTTCATAAATATCATTTCCAAATTGATCTTTAAATGATTCCTCACCACCATCAAGAATGTCGTTTTGGGATCCTCCGCCAAGCACGTCATTGCCTTGTCCTCCAGTAAGAACATAATTTTGATCTAGACCTGATAAAACAACATCTTGTTCCCACCATTCTCCAAGTGGACCTAAAACATCATTTCCATTTGAGCTTACATAAGCAAGATCATCAAGTATAATTTTTAGATTTATATCTCCGCTACTTTCAGTTTCAGTGTGAAAGCTACTTAAATAAAATATACCATCAATAGTTAATAGATTTTCAATGGTATGTAGATCTGTATCAATAGATATATAAGTCTCATTTTTATCTAAATCTTGACTTACACTGAATTGGTTAGCAGCTATTGTGTCATCTAAACTAAACCCGTAATCCTCGATAGAAATTCTATCAACATTTTCAAAGTCAGTAATCCTAATAAAATGATCTATTAAGACATCACTACCACCAATATTATTATAACCGCTTTGAATTCTAAAATTATCGTGTCCTACTCCACCTGTGTAGGTGTCATAACCGCCATCACCTCTAAAATTTTGATAGTTTTCATCTCCTATCATGGTATCATCACCACGAGTTCCATAGATGTTTTTAATGTTTTTGGCAGTAATGACACCATATTCAGAAGCCACAGTTAATACATTATTATCAAAGGTAAATAAAAGGCCTTGATCTGAAACACCCTCGTAATTCCAGTCATTGTAAGAATTAGCTCTAAAAGCAGCACCTGAGGTTGGACCAACTATATAATCATCTCCAGCTGACCATTTGATAATGGGCCAATCGCCTTCTTCAGAATCAACATAAATAACATCAGATAGTGGAGACGTGTATATATATAGACCATGTTCATTCGCAGATATCGCAGATATATCTAAAACACTTCCATCTGGTGCTATAGATGAATAGGCAGGAATTATAGTACCCTGATGATTAATCTCGTCAGCTCCAGCATTAATAAAAATACCAGAATAATTATGAGGATTTATTACATTACTTGGATCAATTGGATGCCTATAACCATTACCAATATCTATTGATACCTTATCTTCAAAAGGAATATTATCTTGATAAATGTATTGACTAGGAATAAATTCGTTTAAAGTAATTATATTATCGTCTTGTTGTATCTTAATATCAGATATTAACTTTACTTGAATAATGTCATTTTCACCAAAGTTAACTAAGTTCTCAAAATAATTTGGATCAGCTAAAACCGCAAGATAATCTCCAGTTTTAATATAATTATCAACGTTAATTACTTCTTCATTCCAAGTGTCTCCATCTTGGAAAGAATGTATAATTTGAAATGGATTATTAACTGTAGAATTTTGATCAAAATCTAAGGTATCGTTAATATTATTGCCAAAACTATCTAAAATGTCAAAATTTTCATTATTACGTGCACGAAGATGTATCTCATGATAAATGCTATCTGATACAGGATATACTTCAAAGGTTATTTCTGGTTTTCCAAAAATTTCTGATGTGTTTATTTGGTAATTAAGATTATAATTGTAATCTTTGCCCCAATCATTTTCTTCAACGTATGAATTAACAAATACTTCAAAGGTGTCATATATTTGATTTCCCGATTCATATAATAAATTTAAATTATAATTTTGTCCATATTCATGATTTTCGAAATCAGCTACTCCTGTAAGCAAACCATCTTGAGTTATGGAAAGCCAAGGATCAGACGGATTATCCCAACTATCCCACCAAAAAATTGGTGATAAAGTTGCACTTACTAATACATCATTTGGATCTAAATGAGCAGGTTTTTCAATTTGATAATTAAATTGTTCGCCATGATTTAAGAAAAAATCTGGTAATCTATATTTATTTCCATCATTAATTAAAGACATCAACAAAACTCAAAATTAAAAAAATATATTTC
>CACJFI010000056.1 GCA_902592615.1 uncultured SAR116 cluster alpha proteobacterium
GAAAAACTATCAGAGGAAAAAAAAATTTAAATTTTGATATTAAAGAAGTTTTTTGAAGCAAAAGCAAGTGGGTATGATACAACAATAATGAAAAAAATATTGGCTCTGCTTAAAATGGAAATTGATGAAAGACTTGAACAAGAAACATTGTTAAAAACTTATAAAAATGCACTAGGTATATATTAATAGATGGTCGATCATTTTGGTGACAGGCTTGTAAAACAAATAAGAGAATTTAAATCTTTTTTATGTCTTGGTATTGATCCTCACCTAGATTTAATTCCAGAAATATTCAATCAAAATGGTACCATCAATAATGTTAAAATAGTTGAAAAATTTTGTTTTTCTTTACTAGAAGCTGTTATCGGGAAAGTTCCAGCTGTAAAACCTCAAATTGCATTGTTTGAACAATTAGGACCAGAAGGTATGATCTTGTTATCATCTTTATGTAAATACGCACATTCTAAAGGCTTTCTAGTTATAATGGATGCAAAAAGAGGTGATATAGGTAGCACTAGCAAAGCATATGCAAATGCTTATCTTGGTAAAAATTCTCCATTCCCTAGTGATGCGCTTACTGTAAATCCTTGGCTAGGACTTGATAGTCTAGAGCCCTTTTTCAGTAAAGCACGAGATACTGGATCGGGTTTGTTTATTTTAATTCATACAAGCAATAAAGGCTCGCAAGATATTCAAGAGGTTTTGATTAATCGAGATTTAAAATGTTATGAACACTTATCCAATATACTCAAACCAATCATTGAAAAAAATAATGGTCAATCAGGATTATCTTCTATTGGTATTGTCTCTGGTGCCACCTATAAAGAACAAGCAATATCCTTGAGAAAAACATTGCCAACTGCACCTTTTTTAATTCCAGGATATGGGGCCCAAGGGGCTTCCGCTTCTGAAGCTTGCGCACCACTAATTGCAGATCACAGCTATTCTGGTCTAAAAAATTTTGGATTGATAAATGCCTCAAGAAGTGTGTCATTCCCAAAAAATTCATATTCAGTAAACAGTATTGAAGAGTGGCAGAATATAATATTAACTGAATTAGAAAAAACAAATGATATACTTATTAATACATAAATATAAGAAAGTTTAATTAATGACAAAACCAAATCAGCTTGACGCATTAGGTAATAAAAGTAATATTCCCAATTTTCCTGACAAAGATGTTCTTGAAAAAATAAGTAATCCAAAGATTGGAGTTAATTATTCAATACGATTAACTTGTCCAGAATTTACATCCATATGCCCTGTTACTTCACAACCAGATTTTGCTTATATAATTTTAGATTATGTGCCAAATAAATTTATAGTAGAGAGCAAATCATTTAAATTATATCTATTAGGTTACAGGAATCACGGCGCATTTCATGAAGATTGCACAATATCACTTGCTCAAGATGTAATTGACCTTTTATCACCTAAGTGGCTTAGAATAGCAGGTTATTGGTATCCAAGGGGGGGTATCCCAATCGATATTTTTTGGCAGACTTGCAAACAGCCAAAAGATTTATTTATACCTGATCATTTAGTTCCTAATTATAGAGGTCGGGGATAGGCTAAATTTTAAAACTATAAGCTCTAAAAATTTTTTAGGATTTTAATATGGAAACAAAAAAAGTCGAATGGCAAGTTGTTATACTAGTCTGTTCTGTAGTAATAATCATGATTATGGGAGTTAGACAAGCCTTGGGTTTATTTCTAGATCCCATAAGTCAATTTATGAATAGTGGTAAAGAATTTTTCTCATTTGCAATAGGCTTTCAAGCAATGATGTGGGGCCTTGTTACATTTTTTTTAGGAATTGTTTTAGATAAATTTGGGCCCAAGAAAGTTTTAGCATTTGGCATAATATGTTTTGCTTTAGGCATTTTTTTAATGAGCAATCCTACATCGGAAATTAAATTATTTTCAGGTACAACTCTTATGGGTTTTGGACTTGGAGGCGCAGGAATGGCTACCATGGTCAGTATAGCAGGCAAAGTGGCACCAGTAAAAAAACGTTCTTTAGCAATGGGTTTAGTTGCTGCTGCTGGATCCTTTGGTCAATTTGCAGTTGTTATTCCTACAATGTGGATGAATAAGGAATTTGGGTGGCAGTTTAGTTTGATTATTCTATCATTAATCTCAATTTCATTATTATTACTTTTACCTCTGTTAAATAATACTGATCAAACCTTGGAAAAAACAGAACAATTCAAAGAAGGACTTAAAAATACAATCTTTTTTACATTAGCAGAAAAAAATTACATTTTATTAGTTTTGGGATTTTTCGTATGTGGTTTTCACGTCACTTTTATTGGACTTCATTTACCTACTGATCTCATATCTAAAGGCATTTCTGCTGAAGTTGCTGGATGGTCTCTAGGAATTATTGGCGTTACAAACATCATTGGTACTCTGAGTTTTGGTTGGTTAGGAACCAAAGTAAAGAAACCTCTGCCATTAGCATTTATATATTTGATGAGATCCTTAACTATAACCATTTTTGTCTTATCACCACCTTCTGCAACTCTTGCTATTTTATTTGGAGCTGTTATAGGTATTTTGTGGTTAGCTACAGTACCTATGACTAATGCAATTATACTCTCATTTATAGGACCTAAATACTTAGCCACATTATCTGGTATATGTTTTATTTGCCATCAGATAGGTGCTGTCTTAGGAGCTTGGCTTGGAGGTAGATTTTTTGATGTATATGGTAGTTATGAAAATATGTGGTGGCTGAGTGTTGCTCTTGGTCTAATCGCATTCTTATTAACAATTATTGTAAAAGAAGAACCATTCTTAGTTAATTCAGAAGTTAAACAAACTGTTTAAACGCTTAATTCTTTTATATTTTTATATTCTTCTAAACATTCAGGGTTGGACAATGCCGTAATATTATTTATTGGTTTATTGTGAATTAAATCTCTTACTGCAAGTTCTGCTATCTTACCTGACTTTGTTCTTGGTATGTCCTGAACTGTTATTATCTTTGCTGGAACATGTCTAGGAGAAGCCCCTGTTCTAATTTTGGTCTTGATTTTATCAATTAATTGTTCTGTCAAATTAAAATTTTCATTAAGCCTAACAAAAAGTACAACTCTTGTATCACCTTTCCATATTTGACCTACAACCAAACCCTCCATAACTTCTTCAATTTGTTCAACTTGCCTATAAATTTCAGCTGTGCCAATACGTACCCCTCCAGGATTTAGAGTAGCATCTGATCTACCAAAAATAATAAACCCATTATTTTCAGTCTTTAAGATATAATCACCATGACACCACACATTCTCATATTTATTAAAGTAAGCGTCGTAATATTTTTCATTATTGTTATCATTCCAGAAGAATAATGGCATACTGGGGAAACTTTTAATACATACCAACTCTCCTTTCTCATTTTTTAAAGAGTTTGCATTTTCATCATATACATGTACATCCATTCCTAAAATTGGACCTTGTATTTCCCCTCTTCTTACCTCGGATAATGGATTACCACCAATAAAGCATCCAACAATATCTGTTCCACCTGATAAGCTTGCAACCGAAACATCTTTTTTTACATTAGTATAAATATAGTCAAAACTCTCATGAATTAATGGAGAGCCTGTAGAGCCAATAATCTCCAAATTTTTAAGTTTATATTTACCAATTACATTGATATTTTCTTTACTTAATGCATCTATATATTTAGCTGACACACCCATAAAATTAATTTTTTCGCTATCTACAAAATTCCATAAAACTTCTGCATTTGGATAAAAAGGTGAACCATCATACAAGTAAATTGTAGACTTCAACAACAAACCTGACACAAGCCAATTCCACATCATCCATCCACAAGTTGTAAAATAGAACACTCTACTTTCTTTTTTTGCATTTGAATGCAATCCCATTTCAACTAAATGCTTTAAAAGAATTCCGCCATTAGAGTGGACTATACATTTTGGTTTTCCAGTAGTGCCACTTGAAAACATAATGTATAAAGGATCACTTAAAGCGAGAGGCTCAAAAAGTATTTCGTTCGTCTTATATTGATTTTGAATATCATTATATTTTACAAATTTATCATTATTATAACCAGTTTCAATTCCCAAAAGTGGTGCAATAATAATTTTTTGTAAAGAAGGTAAAGCCTCAACTACTTCTATTACTTTTTTGGTAATCTTAATTTCTTTACCATTGTACCAATAACCATCCGTAGTAAGTAAAATTTTTGGTTCTATTTGACCAAATCTATCTAAAACTCCGTCTACACCAAAATCTGGGGATGCAGAAGAAAAAATTGCACCTAGCGATGAACTTGCTAACATCATTATCACAGTCTCAGGCATATTAGGCATATATGCAGCAACCCTATCACCTTTAGTAACGCCAAGTGTTTTTAAAAAATTTGCTAATGCTGCCACTTGGGCTTTTAACTCTTTCCAAGATACCTCTTTTCTAATTTTGTTCTCAGATTTGAAAACAATAGCAGGTCCTGAGATATCGCCTGCAAGCATATTTTCAGCATAATTAACCTTGCCATTAGGAAAAAATTTACTTCCAGGCATTTTATTTATTGGTTCAATATAAGGTTTAGTCCCTTTAGATCCAATTACATCAAAAAAGTCCCAAATTATGGACCAAAAATCAATCTTGTTTTTAATTGACCAATTATGTAAATCAGTAAAATTTTTAATATTTATATTATGTTTTTGATTAATAATTTTTATAAATTTATACATCCGAGAAGACTTAATTCTTTCATCAGATGGGGACCATAAAACAGGATTGGAAATAATCTCTTTATTCATAATCAATTAGCTAAAATTAAATATAATTTTTAAAACAACTTTCAGCAAAAAGCGCCATGTCATAATCTAATTCTGTAATTCCACCTTTGTCATGAGTGGTTAAAGTTATTGTGACTTTATTATAAACATTTTCCCATTCAGGATGATGGTTTATTTGTTCAGCTTTCATTGCTATAGAAGTCATAAAAGAAAAGGCTTGTTTGAAATCCTTAAACTTGAATTGTTTTCTATAAGCTTCCCTACCGTCAGAAGTTTTCTCCCAACCATTAATTTCCTGAAATTTTTGACTAAAATCTTCACATTCCATTACCAAAATCCTTTCTATTAATTATTTTTCTTAATGGCTTCATATTATCAGCATAAGCTATTAATAATTTTAAAACATAGTCAATTCTTTTATCTAACCACTCAGGAATATTGTTTCCATGTTG
>CACJFI010000057.1 GCA_902592615.1 uncultured SAR116 cluster alpha proteobacterium
AAAAAGACTAGTTGATTCTTTTAAAAAATTAGAATTAAAGAGTTCTAGCTCTGGTGGCAGGGTTTTACTCGAAGACTTAGCAAAGATAACTTATAGTATCGAAAAAGGTAGTATTTTAAAAGTTGTAGATGGAAATCCTGCAGTAGAGTTATGGGTAAGAAGAAGTAAAACGAGTGATGCAATAGAGGTTTCAAAAAATGTAGAAAATGTAATTTCTAGTTCTCAAAGTTTACTTGGTAACAATATAAAAATTGAAACTTACAACACAGCTGCTGAACTTATTCAAGAAAGGATTTCTTTACTAGTCAAAAATGGGTTAAGTGGTCTTTGTATAGTTTTAGCTGTACTTTTTCTATTCTTAAGTCGAAATACTGCAATTTGGGTTGCATTAGGTATTCCAATTGCATTTCTAGCTACATTTTCAGTTATGTTAGTAACTGGGCAGTCAATTAATATGATATCATTATTTGGTTTAATAATGGCTCTTGGCATAGTAGTCGATGATGCTATTGTTGTAGGTGAACACACCTCATATTTGAAAACTAAAAGAAAACTTGATAGCTCACAAGCTCCTGTAGTAGCTGCATCAAGAATGTCAATGCCGGTAATTTCAGCAATGCTCACGACAGTTGCTGCATTTATCCCTCTATTTATGGTCAAAGGTGTTATTGGTGAAATAATTGCTGCTATCCCTTGGGTGGTTTGCGCTGTTTTAGTTGCTAGCTTAATTGAGTGTTTTTTAGTTTTACCAGCTCATCTAGCTCACTTTGATAATAAAAATAACTTACCAGGTAAATTTAGATCATGGTTTGATAATAAATTTATCTATTTCCAAGAGGGCTTGTTTAGAAAATTTGTTAAATTAACGTTTAATTATAGATATGTAACATTCATGGTTGCTATTGGTATGTTTATAGTATCAGTGGGAATGATGTCAGGAGGAAGAGTGCTTTTTAGCTTCTTTCCAACTCCTGAAGCAGATATCATAATTGCAAATTTTAAAATGCATTCTGGAACAAAAAAAACTAATACCCTAGAAATGCTTAATAATATTGAAATTGGTTTAGAAAAAACATCAAAACAGTTTTCGTATTCAAAAAACCTAGTGAAATTTAAAATGTCTACAATCGGAGACAGGACTTCTTTTTCAAATGATGCTGGACCAAGTCCGATTGGAAGTGACTTACTTGGATCTATGGTTGTTGAATTAAAAACTGCGGATAAAAGAAAAGTTAGAACAAAAGAATTTATTAAGGCATGGAAAGATAATATTCAATCTGTTGCTGGACTGGATAAGTTAACTATTAGAGCACCTAGTGGGGGGCCTCCCGGAAGAGATCTTGATGTAAGGTTTCAAGGTGAAAAATTAGAAAACTTGAAGAAGGCATCTGATGAGTTAATTCAAATTGCTAGAACAATTCCTGGAGTAACATCATTAAGTGATAATCTTGAATTTGGTGTGCAAGAGAGGATTTTAAGTTTAAATAACAAAGGACAGTCGTTAGGTTTGTCTATTTCAGAAATAGGAGAACAAGTCAGGTCTGCAATCAATGGGGTTATTATATCTGAGTTTCCAAAGGCAGACGAAGAAGTTGCAGTTCGCTTGAAATTAATAAAAAACGAAAAACAAACTGATATGATTAATGATTTAAGGATTATAACTAATATTGGCACTAGTTTTAAACTTGAAGAAATAATAACAATAAGCGAAGAGGTCCCATTTGCTTCCATTAATAGAAAAAATGGTTTTCGTGAAGTCACAATTTCAGGTGACTTATTTCCTCAACTTATGAATACTTCTCAAGCTAGACAGTTTCTTTTGCAGAATGGATTGCCTGAAATTGCTAAGAAATATAATTTGAATTATAGGTTTGATGGTAAGGATTTAGAGCAGAAAGAAACTTTTGCTGATATGAAAATTGGATCAATTGTTGGACTAATGTTAATCTATTTTATATTAGCCTGGGTTTTTAAATCTTGGTCAAGACCGTTAACAATAATGATAATGATACCGTTTGCTTTTATTGGTGCGGTTTTAGGTCATTATATATTAGGTTTAACAATGTCAATATTGTCCATGTTCGCTCTTCTAGCCTTAGCTGGGATAGTTGTAAATAACTCAATCATCCTAGTTTCAACAATAGAAAGAAGATTCGACGATTTACTTAATGATACTGAAAATAGTTTTAATGATCAAAATATTATCAACGAAGCAATAATTTCAGGTGTTGTAGATAGACTCAGACCTGTTTTACTAACTTCTTTAACGACTATTGGTGGATTGTCAGCGCTAATGTTTGAAAAATCTCTACAAGCACAATTTTTAATACCTATGGCTGCTACAATTGTCTTTGGTCTTGGTGTTACAGCTTTGTTAGTGCTGATTATTGTCCCTTCAATGATGGGGATAAACAATGATTTATCAAATTTTATAAAAAGTTTAAAAGAAGGAAATAGATGATTAATAATTACACAATTTCTAGTACTGAAAAGTTTCAAATTTCAGACATAAATTTCAATAAAGATGGTTTGGTACCCGTAATATCTCAGTGCGTTCATACTGGTGTCATTTTAATGATGGCTTGGATGAACGAAGAGGCTCTAAAAAAAACAATTGATACAAATGATATGCATTACTTCTCTCGTTCGAGGCAAAAGCTTTGGCAAAAAGGTGAAACTAGTGGGCATTTTCAAAAACTTCATGAGCTAAGATTAGATTGTGACAATGACACAATACTAGCTTTAATAGAGCAAACTGGTTCTGCTTGTCATACAGGGGCAAAAAGCTGTTTTTATAAATCTACAAGAGATATTCATAATGACTAATAAAAATAATTCTGGTTCATTTGGAAGCTCAAGGGGATTATTAAACAAAATAAAAAAAGATAAAAAAAGAAAATCTTCTAGTACTAGGTGGATAGGTCGACAGCTTAATGATCCATATGTCTTAGAGACACAAAAAAGAGGATATAAATCAAGAGCTGCTTTTAAACTTTTACAAATAAATGATAAATTTAATTTTTTACTTCCTGGGCTGTCAGTAATTGACTTAGGATGTGCCCCAGGTGGTTGGCTGCAAATAGCATCTGAAAAAGTTTCTTCAATTACAGGAAATGAAAAAGTTATTGGGGTAGATATTTTGAAAACAGATGATATCGCTGGATGTAAATCTATAATTGGAGATATCAATGATAAAGCAGTTGGTGATCATTTAATAGAATTATTGGGACAGAAGCCAGATGTTGTTTTGTCTGATATGGCGGCAAATACAACAGGTCATAGACAAACCGATCACATAAGAACCACTCATCTTTTAGAAATTGCTTTAGATTTTTCAATTGAAAATTTGAATAGAAATGGAGTTTTTTTAGCTAAGTGTTTTAAAGGAGGAACAGAAAAGTTAGCTTTAAATTTAATGCAAAAAAACTTTTCTAATGTACACCACGTCAAACCTGATGCAAGCCGAAAAGAATCAGTTGAAGGATATGTTATTGCCTTAGGTTTTAAAGGAAAATAAATTCAAAGAATTAAACTTTGCAAAATTTACCATAGATCCTATATAAAACTTTATGATATTAATCTTAAATCTAATACCGAGTATAAATAATGATAATTAAAGAATCTTACACTTTCGACGATGTATTACTACAACCTGCATATAGTAAGATTGGACCAGCAGACGCCAATGTATGTACTTTTATTTCTAAAAATATCAAGTTAAATATACCTCTAATATCTGCCGCAATGGATACCGTTACTGAACATAGATTAGCTATTACTATGGCCCAATTAGGTGGAATAGGAGTTTTACATAAAAACTTTTCAATTAAAGAGCAAGCGTCAGAAGTAAAAAAAGTAAAAAAATTTGAAGCTGGAATGGTAGTAAATCCAGTAACAATAAAGCCTGATCAGTCCCTCGGAGATGCTTTCAAACTAATGGAAAAAAACAAAATAAGTGGAATACCAGTCGTTGAAGGTCTTAAAAATAAATTAGTCGGTATTCTTACAAACCGAGACGTTAGATTTGCAAATGATTTAAATCAAACAGTTTCTGCGCTTATGACTAAAAATGTAATAACTGTTAAAGAAAGTGTTAGCAAAGAAGAGGCTAGAAAACTTTTACATCAACATCGTATTGAAAAATTAGTGGTTGTTGATGAAGATGGATTCTGTGTTGGATTAATAACTGTTAAAGATATGGAAAAATCTCAAAACCACCCTGATGCATGTAAAGATGAACAAGGACGATTAAGAGTCGCGGCTGCTACTGGTGTAGGAAAAGACGGTCTTTCAAGGGCAGAAGCTTTAATTGATGCGGGAGTTGATGTTTTGGTTGTTGATACCGCACATGGTCATAGTAAAATGGTTTTAGATTCTGTGTCAAAAATTTCCAAAATGTCAAAAGAAGTAGCTCTAATTGGTGGAAACGTTGCAACTGGAGATGCAACAGAAGCTCTTATAGACGCTGGAGCAAATGGCGTAAAGGTAGGAATTGGACCTGGTTCAATATGTACTACAAGAATGGTTGCTGGAGTTGGCGTTCCTCAATTATCTGCAATTATTGATTGTGTAGAGGTTGCAAACAAATTCTCAGTTCCAATTATTGCAGATGGAGGTATTAAATATTCTGGAGATATAGCGAAGGCCATAGCAGGAGGATCTAGTGCCGTTATGGTAGGCTCTCTTCTTGCAGGAACCGATGAAACTCCTGGAGAGGTGTTTTTATTTCAAGGTAGATCTTATAAGTCATATAGAGGTATGGGTAGTTTAGGTGCAATGGCAAGAGGCTCTGCTGATAGATATTTTCAGGCAGAAATAGAAAATCTTAAACTTGTGCCTGAAGGTATCGAAGGACAGGTTCCATATAAAGGACCTGCTGGAAATGTAATTCATCAATTGGTTGGTGGTCTGAAATCAGCAATGGGCTACACTGGGAATAAAGACATTAATCAAATGCAAAAAAATTGTAAATTTAAAAAAATTAGTAATGCTGGGCTCAAAGAAAGTCATGTCCACGATGTTACCATAACTCGTGAAGCACCTAATTATCGACCTTCTTAATGTTAGATTCTGATAGAGTTTCATGTGTATTAGAGCTATTAAAATCTTTTGATCATGGATCTAAAATTGCTAGCAAATTAAT
>CACJFI010000058.1 GCA_902592615.1 uncultured SAR116 cluster alpha proteobacterium
AAATACAAATTAATTTTTTCTTAAGGTAATTTTTAGTTTCCATTACTGGCAAAATATTTTTCTATGGCATCTGCAAGACCTTTTACAAGTTCATTTAAATATTTTGAATTTAATAATTTTTTTTCTTCTTGTTTGTTAGACAAGAATCCAATTTCAATTAAAACTGATGGAATATCATAAGATTTGAGAACTGCAAAACCAGCAAACCTATGACCTCGATTTACTGATAATTTTGTTTTTTCTAAATTATATAAAATATTTTTGGCTAATAACGCACTATCATTCATAGCCTCTCTTTGAAACATTTTAATCAAAGTGCCATAAATCAATGGGTCTTCAATTTTTTCATTATTTGTAAAAATAATGTCAACTTCATTTTCTCTTTTAGCTAACAATTTCGCTTCAGTATCTGAAGCTTTGTTGGAAAGACTAAATACAGAAATTCCTCTAGCTTTTTTATTTTTACTTGAATCTGCATGTATAGAAACAAAAATATCAGCTTTATTTTTTCTTGCTAAATAAGTTCTTTTTCTTAATGATAAAAAAATATCTTTATTTCGTGATAATATTGGAATTATTTTTTTATTTTTTCGTAACTCTTTTGCCAATAAAATTGATGCATTTAAAGTTATATTTTTTTCAAAAGAACCTGATTGACCAATTGCACCAGGATCTTTACCACCATGTCCTGGATCTATAAAAACAATGTAATTTTTTTTTGATTTTATCTTGTTAAAATTTTGTTTTTTAATCACAGGCAAATCAATTTTTTTAGATGAAATTTTTACATTATTATTCAGAGAAAATATGTCTCCTTGATTTTTATATAAAGCATGTTTGGCAATTGCATAATTTACTTCTGAAGTATCTGAAAATTTCATACTTAAATTGATATTTTGATTATTAATTTTATAATATTCTAAATCTGATATGATAGAAGGCTTTTTAAATTCTATTACTAAATTGGTGTTAGGTTTTGAAAATTGACTCACTCTTACGCTTTTAACCAATTGACTATTATCAATTTTATTTTTTTTTATTATTAATTTATTCTTAAATTTTATTTGGATTCTATATGGGTCATTAAATAAGTTAACTTTCATAACCTCGCTAGAATGTACATTTAAACATTTAATATTAGTATTTGTTATTTCACAAGTTGCAGTGTTTTTTGAAGCAAACCCGTTTGATGTATATATATTGAATGAAGAAAAAAAAATTAATGCTAAGAAAAATAAATTATAATATTTTTTTAAAATCATAACAAACGTAGTTAAAGTTTAGTAACTATCAATTACTCATCAATACAACAAAAAATAAAGTTTGTCTTGATAACAATTAGAATATATAATTATTTACGGAATTTTGAGTTAATTACGTATTAAAGTTTTTTACAAGAGAAAGAAGAAATATCTTAAATTAGTATTTACGCATATGCGTATGTGTATAAATGAATTGAATGAGTTACGAATTAAGTAGGATTGTATCACTAATAATGAGATTATTGTTAAGTTTTTTATATCTAAAATATTTTAATATTTTTAAAATTATAAATATTAATTTTTTATATAAATAATAAGCTAATTACACATAAGTTTATATCTCCATTTATTTTATAAAACTCATTCTCGTTAAATGCGCTATCAAACATGTTTGATAACTCATTTTGTTTGGAGATTAATTATGGTTAAACGTTTATTAATTGATGCAAGGCAATCAGAAGAAACTAGAGTAATTACAACAACAAATGATATTATAGATGACTTTGAATATGAAGTACATTCTCGAAGACAACTAAAAGGAAATATTTATCTTGCTAGGGTCACAAGAGTTGAACCTAGCCTTCAAGCAGCTTTTGTTGAATATGGAGGAAACCGTCAAGGCTTTTTAGCTTTTAGTGAAATTCATCCAGATTATTATAGAATACCTGTTGAAGACAAAAACAAACTTCTAGCTGAGGCATCTGCAAAGGCTGATGAAGAGCTCTCATCCAATGAAGATATTAACGATGATTCAACAGACGATTATAATGAAGAAGAACTAAAAAAAATAAAGAGAAATTTATACAGAAATTATAAAATTCAAGAAGTTATTGCTCGTCGTCAAATATTATTAGTGCAAGTCGTCAAAGAAGAACGTGGAACAAAAGGTGCTGCTTTAACTACATATATTTCCATAGCAGGAAGATATTGTGTTCTTATGCCAAATACTCCTAGAGGTGGAGGAGTAAGTAGAAAAATTGCTAATATTACAGATAGAAAAAGACTCAAGAAAGTTGTTGATGGCCTGGAAGTTGCAGATGGAATGGCTGTGATAATTAGGACAGCTGGTAGTAAAAGAACTAAAACTGAAATCAAAAGAGATTTTTCTAATTCATTATCCATTTGGGAAAATGTAAAAAAACTAACTTTAGAATCTAATGCTCCTTTTCTAATACATGAGGAAGGATCATTGGTTAAAAGAGCTATTAGAGATCTTTATAATAGCGAAATAGACGAAGTATTAGTTGAAGGAATTGAGGCTTATAAAGTTTGTAAAAACTATATGAAAGCTGTAATGCCAAGCCACGCAAAAAAAGTTCAGCAATACGCTGATGATAGAAACCCTTTATTTCAAAAATTTAAATTAGACGCTCAACTTCAAGATATTTTCAACCCAAGAGTTAATCTCAAATCAGGTGGATATTTAATTATAGATCAAACAGAGGCTTTAGTTGCAATAGATGTTAATTCTGGAAAATCCACAAGGGAACGATCGATAGAAAATACAGCTCTAAAAACAAATTTGGAAGCTGCTGAAGAATTTTCTCGTCAATCAAGATTGCGAGATTTATCTGGATTAATTGTTATTGATTTTATAGATATGGAAGAAATTAAAAATCGTAATCTTGTTGAAAAAAAATTAAAAGACACAATGAGAAAAGATAGGGCACGAATTCAAATTGGTGAGATTAGTAACTTTGGTCTTCTTGAGCTATCTAGACAACGATTAAGACCTTCTGTAATTGAAAACTCTTCGGAGCTATGTCCACAATGTGGTGGATCAGGCAGAATACAATCAATAGAGGTAAGTGCAATTCAAATCTTAAGATCTATTGAAGAAGAGGGGAGCTCTAATGATAGTGTTGGCATTAAGATTTCAGCACATTCTGATCTTATACTGCATATACTTAATAAAAAACGCTCAGAATTAAATGAAATCGAAACGAGGTTCAGCATATCAATCGTTTTTATAAATGATAACTCTATTATCCCGCCTCAAAAAAAATTAGAAGTAATTAAAAATAATTTAATTTCAAACCAAGAATTAACAGAACTTAAAACTGAAAAAATTTCTGGCGATGAAGATGAAAACCAAAATAGAAAAAAAAGAGTTAAGAAGTTAAATAAAAGGAAGAAAAGAGTTCTCAAACAAGATAAAAATGATGTTAACACTGTTTTTCAAGAAGAAGAATCTATTGAAGAAAAAAACAAACTTGAAATTGATACTGAAAAAGTACAAAAAAAGAAATCTCAAACCAAAACAAAAAAATCAACAATAAAAAAACTACAAAATAAATCAAAGAATAAATTTAAAGATACTGACCCAAAAAATATTGATAAAGAAATGGACACAGAGACAAAAAATAAAGATGTTATTACTGAAATAAGAAAAATTAAGTCCTCATCTCCTATTGAAGTTACACAAATAGATGAAAACTCAAATTTAGAAAAACCTAAAAAAAAGGGATGGTGGTCACAATAAAATTAATAGCATTTCTACTTATTATTTTTTTTTCAAATCAATCATATTCCGCACAAAAATTTCAAATAATTCGGGATGCTGAAATTGAACTTTTTCTATATAAAATTTTAAAATCAACCATTGAGAAAACTAAAAGTAAAAACTTTCACCCCAGACTAGTTTTCAATGAAGAATATAATGCGTTCGTTACTGGCTCAAACAAAATTTACATAAACACTGGCTTGATAAATAAATCAAATTCTTTAAGCGAAATTCAAGCTGTATTGGCTCATGAGATCGGGCATTTAGCTTTAAACCATTACAATTCAAGATTAGTTAATTCTCAAAACTTATCAAATTATTCAAAACTTGCCACATTTGCTGGCATTGCTCTTTCTGCTAGCGGGAAACTAGACACTAACTCAGCTGTTGGATTGATGATTGGTTCTAATGATCTAGCTAAAAAATCTTCACTTCAATTTTCTAGAATACAAGAACAACAAGCTGACAAGTTTGCATTGGATCAATTGATAAAGAATAAAATATCTTTAACAGGTATAGAAAAATTATTAACAAATTTAGCAAATGAAGAAATTGGCAGTACAAATTCACAAATAAGTTATTATAGGTCACACCCTTTTTCAAAACAAAGATTAGAACAAGTTAAAAAATATAAATTGCAACATCAAAAAGTACCATTAGGTGAGCAAACCATATTGATAAATGAAAATGTAATATCGTTAAAATATATTAAAAACAAAATTAAAGCTTATAGTGATGAACCTAATGGTTTGTTAAAAAATTTGGAAAATAAAAATGATTTTTTATCCAGCTATTCACAAATAATTGCTTTATTTAGGCTCGGCAAATACAATTCAGCTCAAAAAAAACTTTCTTTGATAAAAGATAAATACAAAAAATATCCATTTTTTTCTGAATTAAAAGGTGATATTCACTTTAAAGAAGGTAATTTTGAAATCGCAGTAAACGAATATAAACAAGCAATTCAGACTTTACAAGAAGCTTTTACACCTTCTACTGATCTTATAAAATTTTCATTAATTAAAACATATTTACAAAGTAATAACAAAGAGGATTTAAATAAATCGATAATACTCTTAGAAGAATTACTATTAAACAATCCCAACTGGAGTTATCTATGGAGATTGTTATCTATAGCATCTGGTAAATTAAATAAGCTAGGAATGGCATATATTGCTCTAGCTGAAGTCGCGCTTATTAAAAAAAACTTTATTAAAGCAAAAAAATATGTAGATTTAGCAAACAAGCAGACCAGTTTACCTCTATCTTATAAGTTAAGAGGATCTGATATACTAAATAGAATAAAATTAAAATATAAAAAAA
>CACJFI010000059.1 GCA_902592615.1 uncultured SAR116 cluster alpha proteobacterium
AATGCCATTGTTAGTTACATTCATGAAAGTTGTGCTCCTTATTTGTTAGGAAAAGACCCACTTAGAATTAATGAACATGCTGATAATTTATTAAATTGGACTGCCAACAGATATATTGGTTATCCCACAAGATCTGTTGAGTATAGGGGTAACTCAGCAATTGATATTGCTTTATGGGACTTAAAGGCTAAATCAAGTAATTTAAAATTAGTTGATATTTTAGGTGGACCGTGCAGAGATAAAATACCAATTTACAACACTTGTGCTGCTAGTGGATATAACTGGAATGCGAATTCTTCATCTAGATTAGTGAGTGAGCTTAAATCCAATCAAAACAAAGAATCTTATGATGATTTGGAGCTTCAGACAAAAAATCCAGGAGACCTTGCACAAAGTCTTTTAGATGAAGGTATAAAAGCAATGAAAATTTGGCCATTTGATGAATTTGCTTTTATTTCCAAAGGTCAAATGATTTCATCACAAGATCTTAAAAAGGGTTTAGATAGAATAAAAAAAATTCGTGACGCAGTTGGTAGCAATATTGATATTATGTTAGAATATCACTCATTGTGGCAACTAGCACCAGCATTAAAAATTGCTAAACATGTTAATGAATTTGATGTTTTTTGGCACGAAGATCCAATTAATATGGCACATTTAAAAGATTTAGCAGAATTTAAGCAAAATACAATTGCACCAGTCGCAGGAAGTGAGGCTTTAGGTACAGCTCTATGGTATCGCGATGCTCTTTCTCTTGGAGCCATTGATTATATGCATTATGATTTAGGTTGGATTGGAGGTATTACAGAAGCAATCAAAATATCTGGTATAGCTCATGGAAATAACAGGATGATGTGCCCTCACGACTGTACAGGGCCAGTAGTTTGGATTGCAAACTTACATATCAGTCTTGCATATCCGAATGTAATGATTTTAGAGAGTGTTAGATCCTTTTATAATGGTTTTTATAAAATTTTAGTTGATAATTTACCTGAAGTTCAAAATGGTTTTGCATTACCAATGAATGGTATTGGATTAGGCGTTGATTTAAATAGTTCTTTGTTAAATTCTCAAGATACTTCAAAAAAAATTACTACTTCAAAAGATATATGAGTTATTCAAATGTAATAAATCTCTTAACTGACAGACTAAAATTAGATCTTTTGCCAGAACTTGGAGGTAGAGTAAATCAATTAGTTTTTAATGAATTTGATATTTTTTTTCCTTTTCAAATTCAAGTTATTAAACCATTACAGTCTTATAAAGGTGGAAGCTTTTGTTTAGTACCTTTTTCAAACAGAATCAAAAACTCAAAGTTCAATTTTAATCAATTAGAATATAAATTAGCGAAGAATGATCCTCCTAATACGATTCATGGGCATGCATATTTGGGAAAATGGAATGTATTAAAAAAAACAGATAGCTCTGCAGTTATTGTTTATAAGCATTTAGCAAATAAATTTGGTTGGCCGTGGTCTTATGAAGTATTTCAAACAATAACTTTAGAAGATAATAATATTTTTTTTGAATTAGAAATTTCAAACAAATCAAATAATCCAATGCCATTTGGGTTTGGCATACATCCATATTTTAATTTTAATGATAAGGTCAAATTGAAATTTAATGCTGAAAAAGAATGGGTGGGTAGTCCAGAAGAATTTCCAATAAAAACTAAAATTGTGAAAAATAATTTTGATTATAAGAAAGGAAGTGAACTATGGAAAAAACAAAAAACAATATGTTATGAAAATTTCCAACAAGAGATAGAAATTTTTTGGATCACTAATCGAAAAAAGGTTAAGATTAAAACAGATAAAATTTTCAAACATTTAATAATACATGTTCCAGAACATGCTAAGTATTTTTGTGTAGAGCCTGTAAGTCATCCTACTGATGGTTTCAATTTAGCCTATAAAAAGATTGAAAATGTAAATTGTGACGTCTTGATGCCTAATAAGAAAATTAAAGGCTTAATAAAGTTTGAAATAGACAATTTTTAACCATAAAAAGGGAAGTCAATTCCTTTTATACCAGGTATTGTTAATGCAAAAATACCCCCAGCTTTTGGCTGTTTATTAATTGTTCCTTGTGTAATATCGCTACCTATTGACGTAACATACATAGTATCAAGTTTGGAGCCACCAAAAGCTATTTTTGTTGGTTTTTCTATCGGCATTTTTATAATCATATCTATTTTACCTTTTGGAGTAATTCTAACTAATTCCCAACCAGAAACTCCTGCCATCCAATAACAACCTTCAGAATCAACACATCCACCATCAGGTCTACCATTAATCTGGTGAGTTTCAAAAAAAACTTTTTTATTAGACCAAACACCATCTTTTAAATCATAATCATAAGACCATATAGTTCTGATCCATGGAGCACTATCAGAAACATAAGCTGTCTTATAATCTGGAGAAAATGCTAGCCCATTAATAGTGTAAAATCCTCCTAAAACTTTATTTACATCTCCTGATGGATGAAGGCAATACAGATTTCCTTTTGGTTTTTCTGTTTTTTTTATTGGATTTAAGGACATAGTTCCTGCATAAAATCTTCCCCTTTGGTCAACTGTTCCGTCATTGAATCTGTTTTCAGGATTACAATCTTTAGGATTACAAAGAAAAGATTTTATTCCATTTTGTTGTTCTAATTCAAAAAAACCATTAGGTAAGGCTAACACAATATTTAAGTTTTCTTTAAGAGCAAAACATCCTATAAAATCACCAACATTAATAGAACTATTTTTTTTCTTTCTAGGGTCAAATTTACATATCAAGTGATTATTAATATCAACCCAATATAAAATTTGGTCTTTTTTCGACCAAATTGGGCTTTCTCCTAAATTAGCTTTTATGTCTAAAACACAATCTACATTAATATGGTTCATAATCTGTATTTATAAATTTACTTTGTACTTATTATCTCACTAAATTGGGTAATGTTAATGAAATGGCCGGAATAAATGTTGTCAACATAAGAGCCAGAAAGATAGCAAAATAAAATGGCCAAATTGTTTTAACAGCTTTTTCTATCGGTACTTTGCCGATTGCACAACCAACAAAAAGACAAGCGCCGACTGGTGGTGTACATAAGCCAAGCCCAAGGTTCATCATTAAAATCATACCAAACTGAAGTGGATCCATACCTAAAGACATGGCTAAAGGTAAAAAAATTGGGGTGCAGATTAATATTAAGGCTGCCATGTCCATTATCATGCCTAATACCAATAGCATAATATTAATCATTAATAAAATAACTATGGGATTGCTTGATATACCATTCATAAAACTTATCATTTGAGATGGCACTTGGTAAAAAGTAAGCATGTATCCAAATGCCGATGCACTAGCAACAAGTATCATCACCATGGATGTTGTTTTTACCGAATTAACAACAGCAAGTTTGAAATTTTTCCAAGTTAGTGCTCTGTAAACTATTATTGTGACAACAAAAGCATACATTGTTCCAAAAGCGCCAGACTCAGTAACAGTGAAAATTCCTGAAAGCACACCTCCTACAATAATAACTGCTGTGAACAAGCCTGGTAAGGCAGTTACAAAATGCAAAAATAGGGTATAATATCCAGGAAACAACTCAGATTTATATCCTCTTTTTACGGCAACTAAATAGGCAACCAATGCTAAGCAAATACACATAACAACACCTGGAATTATTCCTGATAAAAAAAGTTGGGTTATTGAAACACCTCCTCCAGTAGCAACAGCAAATAAAATCATATTATGACTTGGGGGTATCATAATCCCAGCTATGGAAGACGTAACTGTCACATTTACAGCGTAATCTTCGTCATACCCTTTTTCTTTCATCACTGGTATTAGGATGGAACCAAGAGCTGAAACGTCAGCTACAGCTGACCCTGAAATACCGCCAAATAGCATTGAGGCAAATACATTTACAACACCAAGACCGCCTCTTATGGCTCCAACAGCAGATGAAGCTAATCTCACAAGTCTTACAGCTATTCCACCATGGAACATTAATTCACCAGCAAAAATAAAAAATGGAATAGCAAGTAGAGAAAAAACATTTATGCCTGAAATAATTCTTTGAAAAGCAATTATTAGAGGCAGTCCTTCGAAATAAAACGCCGAAACCGCTCCTATGCCAAGGGCAAATGCTACTGGAATACCAATAACAACTCCAAAGGCAAAAATTCCCATCATTATCAATAGACCCATTGACTACCTCATTTAGGATTTTTACTGGTTAATGCATTTTTATATTTAACGATGTGACCAATAGAAAAAAGTAAAATTAGACCACCACAAATCATAATTGGTACTGCTCGCAAGCCCTCAGGAAGATGTATCAAAGGTATTTGAGTGCCCCATTTAAACAACACTAATTCATAACTATAAATCATCATAATAAATCCGAATATCATGATGAAAACATGGTTTATCATATCTAATATGATTTTAATTGGAGTAGGAGCATTGTCTCTAAAAAAAGTTACACCCAAATGGGTTTTATTATGTATCCCAACAGCAGCTCCCAAAAAACCTATAAAAACAATTAGTAACAATGAAGCTTGCTCTACCCATGTTGGAGTGGCATTTAGAACATATCTTCCATATACTAGCCAACTGAATATGACAGTCATGGTCACAAGTGCAAAACCTGTAAGCACCTCACAAACATAAGCTACTTTGTCGAGGAAATGTGTAAAGATTTCTAAAAATTGCGAAGATCTTTTTGGGATAATAAATCTCCTTTTAGTATATAAAAATTATTGGCCATAATAATATGGCCAATAATAATTTTAATGTTATTTAGTATTTTTTATTAAATCAACTAATGGAACTAAGTTGGGATTAGCTGATAAATATTTAGTGTGAACAGGTTGCATGGCATCCATAAATGCTTTTTTATTAGGGATTTCATTAAATTCAACCCCAGCTTTCATTACTTTTTCACGACTTG
>CACJFI010000060.1 GCA_902592615.1 uncultured SAR116 cluster alpha proteobacterium
AGCTCCAGCGGTAGAGCGCGTCATTGGTAATGACGAGGTCACTGGTTCAAATCCAGTTGGCGGCACCAATTTAACTTAAATTGTTTAATTAAATTTCTCTTAAAGAGCCTGATAATTTTTTCTCAATAGAAATTATTATGTTAGCACTTATTTCTTCTAATGCAGAATCAGTTAATGTTTCTTGAATAGGTTGAATTATAACTTTAATAGCAACAGATTTCTTGTCTTGAGGAATATTCTCACCTTTATATATATCAAGTATTATTACGTCTGTTATTAAATCTTTGTTAATGGATTTAGCAACCTGACAAACTTTTTCAGATTCTATTTCTTCATTGATAATAAATGCAAACTCTCTTGTTACTGGTTGCAAATTTGAAATTTTTAACATTGGTCTAGAAATTTTATTTCTTTTTGGCAATGGAATATTTTCGTAAAATATTTCAAAACCGATAGGTGATTTATTAAATCCAAAAGCATCTCCAATTTCAGGATGAATTTCACCAAAATTGGCTATAATATTTTGACCAATTTTAAAAACCGCACTTCTACCTGGATGAAAATAACCTGGTGCATCTTGAAAAATTTTTAGACTATTTTTAGGAACCCCTATTGCATCCAAAGTCTTAATTACATCAAGCTTAATATCATAGAAATTAAATTTGACAGCTTCTTTTTGCCAATCTTTTTTAATTTTGTCACCGTATCTTATTCCGGTAATTGTGCTTATTTGCTCATTAGGACTATCACCTTTAAAAATTGGGCCAATCTCAAAAAAAGAAAGATCTTGAGTTCCTATATTTACATTCTTTTGTACTGCTAATAATAAATTAGGAATAATTGCAGGTCTCATATCCGTCAACTCTGAAGAAATAGGGTTGACTAAATTTAGAGCAAATTCACCTCCATTGAATTGATCAGCCATTGTCTTATTTAAAAATGAAAAAGTAATTACTTCATTATAGCCCCTATTTGCTAGTGTTCTTGATGCAAAAAAAGCTTGACGATGCTTAATACTCATTGCTGGCTTTGCAATATAATTACTTCTTGATAATTTTATTGAAGGTATTTTTTCATACCCATTTATTCTGATGATTTCTTCAACAATATCTGCGATACCATCTATATCTGGTCTCCAACTAGGAGGTGTAATATCCCAAATATCATCTAGAGGCAAAATTTTAAAACCCAATTTTTCTAAAATTGATTTAGATAATTCATTTTCAATTTTAACGCCCGTTAGTTGATAAATAATATTTGGATCAAATTTAATTATTTTGTCTTTTTGTTCTAATTTAAAATTGACTATTTTGCTAAATTTTCCACCACAAATTTTAGTGAACATTGCTGCTGCATAATGCATTACTGTTTCTGGAGAGTTGTAATCTAAACCTCTTTCAAATCTATATCTAGCATCAGAATTTAAGTTTAATTTTCTTCCAGTGTTAGCTATTGAAACTGGATCAAAAATAGCTGCCTCTAAAAACATTCTTGTTGTGTTTTCAGTAACGCCTGTTCTTTCTCCACCCATTATGCCAGCTAAATCGTCAACACTTTGTTCATCAGAAATAACAATCATATTATCATCTAACTCGTAGGTGTTTCCATTAAGTGCAGAAAACTTGTCACCTTTTTTTGATTTTGAAATTTTAAGAGTTTTACCTTTAATCTTATCTATATCATATGCATGTAAAGGTCTTCCAACATCTATCATAATATAATTTGTTATATCTACAATAGAACTTATTGGTCTTTGATCAACAGCTATTAATCTTTTTTTAAGCCATAATGGAGATTCATCATTTTTCAGATTAGTAAATGATCTCCCAAAAATCTTAGGACAAAGATATTTTTCATCTTCATCCAAATCAACTTTCCAATTAATAATACTATTAAATTCACCTTCACTAAGTATAATATTTAAATCCTTTAAATTTCCCATCCCAGCTGCTGCTAAATCTCTAGCGATACCTCTCACACCCAAGCAATCACCTCTATTAGGAGTAATTTCAATTTCTATAATTGGGTCATTTAAATCCATAATATCTGAAACCGGCAAACCAAGTTCAGATGAATTTTCTAGTTCGATTATTCCGTTATGATTTTCAGATATAGTTAACTCTTTTTCTGAACATAACATACCAAAGGATTCTTCTCCTCTAATTTTGCCTTTCTTTAATTTTAAATTTAGACCAGGGATAAATGTTCCTATATTTGCAAAAATACTTTTCATACCTAACTTGACATTAGGAGCTCCACAAACAACGTTAAATGTATTTTTCCCATCAAATACCTTACAAACATTAAGTTTATCTGCATTTGGATGTTTTTTTACATCTACGATTTCGACAGATATAAAACTTTTTAATTCCTCTGCTAAATTAACAACTGAAGCAACCTCTAAACCAAGTTTTGGGAGTGTCTCTAAAATTTCTAATAAATTTTTATCAGTTTCTAGATGATCTAGTAGCCATTTCCATGTAAATTTCATGAAAATACACCATTCAAACCAGAGTGTAAGCTTGGATTGTCTACAGGTATAAATCCATAATGTTTTAGCCACCTTAGATCACTATCATAAAAAGGCCTTAAGTCAGGGATTCCATACTTTAACATGGTTAATCTTTCTAAACCCATTCCAAATGCAAAACCTTGATATTTTGATGGATCTATTCCTACACCTTGTAAAACTCTAGGATGGACCATACCTGATCCCAAAATTTCTAACCAATCTTCTCCTTCACCTATAACTAGGCTACCATCATTTTCTTTTTTACAACCAATATCAACTTCTGCTGATGGTTCTGTAAAAGGGAAATAACTTGGTCTAAAACGAACTGGTAAGTTATCTTCATTAAAATAAGTTCTACAAAATTCAATCAAACATCCTTTTAAATGACCCATATTAATGTTTTTACCAAGAACTAGGCCTTCACATTGATGAAACATAGGAGAATGTGTGGCATCATGATCTGATCTATATGTTCTTCCAGGTATAATATACCGGATCTCATCGAAATTTTTTAGATCTATTTTTTCCATTGTTCTTATCTGAACCGGACTTGTATGTGTCCTCAATACTTTTCTTTTTCCGTTAACATCTGGTTGAAGATAAAACGTATCATGCTCTTGACGTGCTGGATGTTCTTCAGGGATATTCAATGCAGAAAAGTTATAATAATCACTTTCGATATCAGGACCATCAACAATAGAAAAACCCATATCTGCAAAAATAGCACATAATTCTTCTATTGTTCTTGAAAGAGGATGTAAAGTACCTATTTCAGCTTCATAGGGTGTAAGAGAGACATCTATTTTTTCTGAATTAAGTTTTTCTTTTAAAAGTTCGTTTTTGAAAAAAATTTTTTTATCTAAAATTAATTTATTTAATTGGCTCTTTATATCGTTTAAATAAGCACCGATTTCTTTTTTTGTTTCTAGATCGTAATCTCTTAAATTCCTTAAATATAGAGTAATAGAACCTTTTTTACCCAAAGAATTAACTCTAATATTTTCAATTTCAGCTGATGATTTGGAATTTTGTATACTTATTGTGATATTATTTAATAAGTTTTGAAGATCTTCCTTTAGTTTAGAAACCATAATTTATTAAAAACCTAATTTAATGAATTTGCAATAAACTGTATTACTTATTGAAAATTTTAAATATCAAGCAGAAGCAGTCTTAGCTTTTGAAACTAATTCTTCAAACGCTAGTGGTTCATAAACAGCTAAATCTGATAAAATTTTTCTATCTATTTCAATCCCAGCTAACTTAAGCCCATTCATAAACTTGGAGTAATTCAAGCCATGCAAACGGGAACCTGCATTAATTCTTTGAATCCAAAGGCCCCTGAAATTGCGCTTCTTATTTCTACGATCCCTGTATGCATATTGGCTAGCTTTTTCAACTGCTTGAGTTGCTACAGTAAATAGATTTTTTCTAGCTCCATAATAACCTTTTGCAGCTTTAATTACTTTTTGGTGTCTAGCATGAGTTGTAACACCTCTTTTTACTCTAGCCATTAATTAACTCCTTTAAGCGTAGGGTATAAATTGCTTGACGATTTTTGCATCGGATTCATTAAGTATCATTGTACCTCGAGCTTGTCTTTTCATTTTTTGAGATCTTTTACGAAGGTTGTGACTAAGAAAGGCTGGACTACCTTTCACTTTACCCGATGAAGTAAGACTAAATCTTTTTTTTGCGCCACTTTTTGTTTTTAGCTTAGGCATAATTTTCTCTTAATAAATTTATAATTTTAACAAAGCTTATACATAAGCTAAATAAAGTTAGCAACATAAAGTTTTATTTTATTATCAATATAATTATATCTACTATTTGGGTGCTAATATCATTACCATTTGTCTACCTTCTAACTTTGGTAATGTTTCCACTTTACATAATTCTTCAGTATCATTTTTAACTCTATCTAAGACGGTTGCACCTAAGGTTTGGTGTGCCATTTCTCTACCTCTAAATCTTAGTGTGATCTTAACTTTATCTCCATTTTCAATGAATTTTTTAACTTGTTTCATTTTTACAATAAAGTCATTATTGTCAATATTAGGTCTTAATTTGATTTCTTTAACATCAATAATTTTTTGTTTTTTTCTTGCTTCATTTTTTCTTTTTTGAGCTTCATATTTAAACTTGCCATAATCAAGAATTTTACAAACAGGTGGGTCCACATTAGGTTGGATCTCTACTAAATCTAGGTTTAAATTTTCTGCCATCTTAAGTGCTTCATTAATGGGGACTACACCTAGTTGTTCCCCATTAGCTCCAATACAACGCACGCTTGCAGCCCTTATTAAATCATTAATCCTAGGACCATCTTGACTAGGTGGGGTATTGTTTAATCCAACTAT
>CACJFI010000061.1 GCA_902592615.1 uncultured SAR116 cluster alpha proteobacterium
TGAATCAAACACGGTATCTGCTTCTGATGATATATATGATAAAAATGGTGCGTTTTTACCAGAGGGATTTGAGAACGTTGTTATAGAAGGCTATGGCGATGTTAATATTACAGGTAATACTCAAGATAATATTATAACTGGTAATGTTGGTAACAATGTCATAGATGGTGGTGAAGGTAATGACACCTTTGTTACCCAAGGTAACTTTGATCAATCAACAGGAATATTAAATGAGGATGGATCAGTAAGTTTAACGTCTGCAGGTGGCACTGACTTACTAATTAATATAGAGAATGTTCAATTTGATGATGATATTAGATCAATTAATGATGTCATTGATAGTGCTTCTTTAAGGTATGAAGTAAGTATTAACAATCCTGTAAATATAGAGTTAACACAAAATATAAACGATTTTGTTATTGAGCCTCAATTATATGATTTTGGAAGAGATGGTCAGATTGCTCTAAGTAAAAATGGAAATTTTGTTGTTCAAGGTTTGAATGATAAAATAGAAATTACAGATTTAAATGATGGAATTATAGAAACTATAAACTTATTAGGTGCACAGCCATTTGGTAATTATGAACCGGTTGGTGTTTCTGATGATGGTCAGACAGTCTTTATTAAAACATGGAATGGTTTGTTAGTAGATTCAGGTTCGGGTGGAATTTTTTCAATTGATGTTGATACAAATAATATTTCTAGAGTTGATGTTAATAGTTCTGGAGCAACTGTAACAAACCAAGGTTGGTCTATAGATTCAGATGATATAGATATTTCCTCTGATGGTCGTTTTGTAACATATGCTGATAGAGACTATGTAATTTCAGGTGATTGGAACTCAGGACAAAAAGTTAATATTTTTGTCAAAGATATGCTGACTGGAGAGTTAGATTTAATTGATGAAGAAAATATTGACAATAATGGAACATATACTCCCAAAATAAGTGACGATGGCAGATATGTTTTATTTAAAAGTGATGCCGAACTTACTGAAAGTGATAAGTCAGACGTAGAAATAAATACCGAAGAACAATGGAATGTTAATGAACCAGTAGAAAACGATTTTTTTCTTGCTGATAGATTAAATGATACAATAATTCGTATTAATGAAGATAAAGTCGGCACTCGTTTTGATAGCGGGGGGTATGGTACATCTGGAGACTTGTCTGCTGACGGTACTAAAGTTGTTTTTGATAGTGCTGAAAACATTACTGATAATTCATCTAACAGCACAAATCTAAAAGTATTTGTAAAAGATATAACTAACGGAAACATAACTTTAGTCTCTAGTAATGAACCAGGTAATGCTTTTTATAATCATATCTCTCCTGATGGACAATATGTATCGTATGAGGTTAATGGTAATCCCAAAATTATTAATTTAGAAAATAATGAAGTTTTTAATCCTCCTGGTGCTAGTTATTTAGGAGATGGGCACCATAATTCTGAAACTCTTGAACAATTATCTAATGGACATGGAATTCTTTGGACATGGAATGATTATGAAGGATTAAATTATGATGGAGGTGATGCTGATTATGTGGTTTTTGAATATTCTGAAAAATTTATCTCTGATGTAACAAATCTTGATGGGTCTGAAATTCATCAGGGTTTTGAATTTGACCCAGTCACAGGTATATTAAGTTCTAACAACTTGATAGAGGCAGGAACTTATTTTTTCATAAATACAACAAAATCATATTACGATACCTTTACTAATGCATTTTCTGTAGTTGTAAGTCCTAATGATATTGATAATACAATTTATACAGAAAATGAGTTAATTTTAACTAATGGTTTTGTAAATGCGGTTTTTGAAGGATCATCTGACGTAAATTTTATTGGTAATAATGAAGACAACAATGTAATAGGCAATATTGGCAATAACATTATTGATGGTCATGATGGTAATGACACCTTTGTTACTCAAGGTAACTTTGATGCCTCAAACTCAATTTATAATTTAGATGGTTCAGTAACTCTTAACTCAGAAGGTGGCACCGATGAACTAATAAATATTGAATTTGTTCAATTTGATGATGGTATCAAAACAATTAATGAAGTTATTGGACCATTGGCACCAACCTCAATAAGTCTTGATAATCTATCAGTAGATGAAAACTCTCTTGGAGCACATGTAGCAAATATAAGTGGTTCTGATCCTAACAATGATAATTTGATATATTCAATTGTTGAGGGCAAAGGTGACGCTCACATGTTCACGGTGGTGAACAACATGCTTCATTTAAATACTAATATTACAGCTGACTATGAAACAAGTAGAGAACTTGAAGTTACTATAAGAGCTACCGATCAAGATAATTTGTATTTTGATAAGTTATTTACAATTGATGTTAATGATGATAGCTCAGATAATATTAACCCATCAGTCACATGGGACTTTACTGATCGGTTTTCTAATTATTATTTCACAGAAGATGTTGTTTTTGAGTACGTAATTGATTTTTCTGATAGGAATTCATTTTCACAGGCTTTGTACCAAAGTTTAAGAGAACACGGTTTTTCTGGTGGATATACAAGTAATGTAAGTTGGGATGATCCACCTCAAAATCAGGCTGAATATAATGCACTTGGAATAAGGGCCTGGGATGGTAATCAATATGTATCATCTGGTGTGCCTAGTTATGATGATATTCAGGCGATTATTAGTGACTGGACTGACAGCATAACATTAGTCAATGGCACCATAGAGATTGCAGCTGGCTCTTTTCCTATCAATCCAACTATACGTGTTGATATAAATGACATTGATAATATACCTGAATATATCTCATTAGATAGAGTGGGTTTCGAAGATCCTCCAGAGAATTATTCTATGCCTGGCATGTATAATGATAATATATATTTTGGACCTCAAGAATATTCAGAAGGATTTTGGTATGCTTCTCCTCCTGCTACTTTTACAGGGCCAACATCAGTCACATGGGACTTTACTGATCGGTTTTCTAATTATTATTTCACAGAAGATGTTGTTTTTGAGTACGTAATTGATTTTTCTGATAGGAATTCATTTTCACAGGCTTTGTACCAAAGTTTAAGAGAACACGGTTTTTCTGGTGGATATACAAGTAATGTAAGTTGGGATGATCCACCTCAAAATCAGGCTGAATATAATGCACTTGGAATAAGGGCCTGGGATGGTAATCAATATGTATCATCTGGTGTGCCTAGTTATGATGATATTCAGGCGATTATTAGTGACTGGACTGACAGCATAACATTAGTCAATGGCACCATAGAGATTGCAGCTGGCTCTTTTCCTATCAATCCAACTATACGTGTTGATATAAATGACATTGATAATATACCTGAATATATCTCATTAGATAGAGTGGGTTTCGAAGATCCTCCAGAGAATTATTCTATGCCTGGCATGTATAATGATAATATATATTTTGGACCTCAAGAATATTCAGAAGGATTTTGGTATGCTTCTCCTCCTGCTACTTTTACAGGGCCGACTTTTGTCGATGGAAGGTTAACCTATGTGGTTGATGGGGCGGTTTATTCAGAACCTTATAGCTTTAGGATTATGCCTTCTGCTGATTTCAGTGGCGCTGAGTTAATGGGAGCAAACTTATCAGGTTATGACCTTAGTAATTCTACTTTTGGGCAATCTAATTTTTGGGAATCTAATTTTATTGAGTCAACTCTCAGTGGGTCCACGTTTAATGGCACTAATGTTTGGGGTGCTGATTTTTCATATGCAATTATGGAAAATGTATCAATGTCCTATTTGCCAATGGTTAATATGACTGGTGCACAGTTAAATGGAAGTAATTTGTCCAATTCAGATATGACAGACATAATTTTAACAAATGCAGATTTAACTAATGCGGATTTATCAGGTGCCAATATTACCTATTTAAATCGAACTCCAGATTTAGAAAATGCAAATTTAACAGGAGCTAATTTAACAAATGCAAATTTAACAGGTGCTAACTTACAAGGGGCAGACTTAACGGGTGCTAATTTAACGGGTGCTAATTTAACGGGTGCTAATTTTACGGATGCCAACTTTACAGGGGCAAATTTAACTAATGCAATTTACAATGATAATTTAAATCAGTCCCAATTAGATAGTGCTATAACAAACACAGCACCAACTTCGATAACTCTAGATAACGTTATTGTATATGAAAACTTTACTGAAGCTTTTATAGGAAACATAAGTGGTATTGATCCTGAAAATGATCTTTTAACATATTCAATTGTTGAAGGTCAGGGTGATCATACTATGTTCATGGTTGCGAACAATATGCTTTATTTAAAGACTGATGTTGTAGCTGACTACGAAACCAGTCAACAGCATAATGTAACATTAAGAGCAACTGATCCTGGTGGGTTGTCCATAGATCAGTCATTTACAATAAATATTCTCAATGATCCATCAGACGATGTGGTTGCCTTTACAGCCTCTACAGAAAAATGGGGAGGAATTGGGTCTTCCTGGCTAGACGATCCTGTGATGAAACTACACAGTAAGGAT
>CACJFI010000062.1 GCA_902592615.1 uncultured SAR116 cluster alpha proteobacterium
ATTACATGCGCCATCTTCTGACATAATTAAAAATTCTCATGCAAATAAAGCTGAATATGAAAAGATGTATGAAGAATCTATTGCTTCTCCTGAAAAATTTTGGGAAACACATGGTAAAAGAATAGATTGGATGAAGCCTTACACAAAAATTAGAGATGTGTCCTACAATAAAGAAGATCTTCATATCAAATGGTATGAGGATGGAACACTTAACGCTAGTTATAATTGTTTAGACAGACACTTAGAAAAGAAAAGTAATAATACAGCAATTATTTGGGAAGGTGACGACCCAAATGAATCCAAGCATATTAGTTATAAAGAACTTCACGAACAGGTATGTAAATTTTCTAATGTATTAATGAACGCTGGTGCGAAGAAAGGTGATAGAATTACTATTTATATGCCAATGATCCCAGAAGCAGCAGTTGCAATGTTAGCGTGCACAAGAATTGGAGCTATTCATTCGGTTGTCTTCGGTGGATTTTCTCCAGATGCTTTAGCTGGTAGAATTGAGGATTGTAATTCAACAATTATTGTTACTGCGGATGAGGGTATAAGAGGTGGAAAAAAAATACCGTTAAAATCAAATACTGATAAGGCTATATCAAAAGCTAAAATGTGCAAAACAACAATTGTAGTTAAAAGAACAGGAGCTGAAATTAATTGGATAAATGGTCAAGATATTTGGTATCATGAAGAAATGGAAAAAGTATCCGCTAATTATCCTCCAGCTGAAATAAATGCCGAAGATCCAATGTTCATATTATACACTTCAGGATCCACGGGAAAACCTAAAGGAGTTCTTCATACAACCGGTGGATATATGGTTTATGCATCTATGACACATCATTATGTTTTTGATTATCAAGAAAATGAAATTTATTGGTGTACTGCTGATGTAGGCTGGGTAACAGGACATTCTTATATAATTTATGGCCCGTTATCCAACGGTGCTACTACATTGATGTTTGAGGGTGTACCAAACTATCCTACAGTAAGTAGATTCTGGGAAATAGTTGACAAACATAAAGTCAACATTTTCTATACTGCACCAACGGCAATAAGAGCATTAATGGCTGAAGGTACTGCGCCTGTAAAAAAGACAAAAAGAAACAGCCTTAGAATCTTAGGTAGTGTTGGTGAGCCAATTAACCCAGAAGCATGGAATTGGTATAACAACGTTGTTGGTGACGGAAGGTGTCCAGTAGTGGACACTTGGTGGCAAACTGAAACTGGGGGAATATTAATTACTCCTCTTCCAGGAGCAACTGATACAAAACCAGGTTCTGCTACAAAACCTTTTTTTGGAATATTACCAGTAATTGTTGACAGTGATAACAAAGAATTAACTGGTGCCGCTGAAGGAAATTTATGTATTAATAAGTCTTGGCCAGGTCAAATGAGGACAGTTTTTGGTGACCACCAACGTTTTATAGACACATATTTTTCAACTTTTCCTGGAAGGTACTTCTCTGGTGATGGATGTAGAAGAGATGAAGATGGATATTATTGGATAACTGGAAGAGTTGATGATGTAATTAATGTATCTGGTCATAGAATGGGTACAGCTGAAGTTGAATCTGCTCTTGTAGCTCATACAGATGTTGCTGAAGCAGCCGTTGTTGGTTACCCACATAACATAAAAGGTCAAGGTATTTACGCTTATGTTACTGTGAATATTGGTGTAAAAACATCAGAAGAATTATTGAAGGAATTAAAACAATGGGTAAGAAAAGAAATAGGTCCTATTGCTTCACCAGATTTAATCCAATTTGCTCCAGGTCTTCCGAAAACAAGATCTGGTAAAATAATGAGACGAATACTAAGAAAAATAGCTGCTAACGAACACGAAGAGCTAGGTGATGTATCGACATTAGCTGATCCACAAGTAGTTGAAAATTTAGTTCAAAACAGAAAAAATACTTAAAGATTTTTTAATTTTATAAAATAATTTATTGTGAATTTCATTAATAATGGAAAAGTAGCTAATAGTAATAAACTAACTATAAGTGAAAAGGACATAACGTCATTAATATTACTAACTTTTGAAATTTCTAAACCAGCATTTACATATATAACTGTTGCAGGTAGCATTCCTATTTGGCTTATATAGTAAAATCTATAAAGAGAAATAGGTAATACTCCCATAATTAAATTTATTAATACAAAAGAAATAGTTGGTATCAATCTGATACTTAAGAGATAATAAATACCATTTTTACTAAATTTATTATCTATAAGAAGTTTTGTTTTTTCAAATTTAATATTAATGAAATCTTTTAAAAGGTATCTCGATAATAAAAAACAAATACATGCCCCAATTGTAGAGGCAAAGGAAACTATAATTACACCCTCAACAATCCCAAACATAGCTCCAGCAGCAACTGTTAAAATTGAAGGTAATAAAGGAAAAGATAATCCAGAAAAAATTATATATAATATAAAAAACGAAATTCTTGATACATAAATTTCTTCATTAGCCCATATTTTCAGAAATGTAATATGTTCCTTTAATTTATCTAAATTGAAAACTTCTTGTAGATATATATAAGATATTAAAAAAGTACTAATTAAAACAAAAATTAATAGTGCGGGTCTTCTCATTATAAGTTAAACACCCCAAATTTTATCGGCAAATTCTGGATAAAATTCTGAGACCATATAGGAAATCTTATTTCTTAATATATCTATACGAGTTTTATTTGGGATAGACATATTTGTTATTTTATCATCAACGTCAAATTTAAATCCTGTAAGTTTAATGATATTTTCTAAGCTTTCATTATTATGAATTTTTAAAAGACAGAAACGTTTCTTTTGTTTGTTAAATTTGAATAGAGCTCTATTCGTTAATAGAAATTTTGGTCCTCCAGGTCTGTAGATATTCTCATCAGAAAATCCAGGCGCAGAAATAAAGTCTACTTTGTCAACTAAAGTTCTTGGTGAATGTTCTTCTCTAAATAAAATAATTTGTGGAACTACAAAATACATCAAAGCAGACCCAAATGAGCCTGGGAATCTTTTTTGTATTTTTGTATAACTTCCAGTACCTACTAAATTTATATTAGCTTCGCCATCAATTTGAACACCTCCTAGAAAGAAAGTATCTATTCTACCTTGAGCGGCGCAATCAAAAAGTTCTCTAGCACCATCAGTGAAATTATTATATTTATTGGAATGTAATATTGTAACCCTAATTCTATTGTTTTGAAGTTTAGCTTCTTCTTTTGCTAGCAAAGCCGCGGCACCTGGAATTGGTGATGCAGCACCAACAGCTATATGCTTATCATTTACCAGTAAATCAGCTAATTGACTTATTAATAACTCTTCTCTCTTAAGTTCAATCAAAAAATTAAACCTTTAAATTAATTAAATAAGTAATTTTGCATATATTCTTCAAAGCCTTTTTGTGTCTTTGCAGCAATAGAGTACTTTTTGATTTCATCATTATCTTGACCATAAACACCAGGTAACGCACAAGGCCACGCTCCATTTTCAACAACCGATATTCCATCAACATATAATGCCGGCAAACAGGTTGCAGCAGATAATTCGTTATCAAAAAAATCAATGTCCAGAATTTGTTCAGTTGTCACAAATACTTTTTTGGAGGCATGTGTAAGAGTTGCTAATTCCCGTCTTCTCCCAATTTGAATATTTCCATTTTTATCCACACAAGGTGCATGAAATATTAATACATCCAACTGGACTGCAGGAAGTAACAAAATTTGCTCATTCTTGTGACCTGAACATTTCATAGGATTTTCAATTACTTGCCAATCTTTTCTATATTTTTGTATGTCAGAGCCAATTACCCCTCTAAGAGGCATAAATGGAACAGATTTTTCAGTGGCTTGGAGTTGAGCGTGCAATGCTGGGCATGTGGAGTCTTTTATTAATATATGACCTGCTTCAACAGCTTCTGAAAATCTAGGTGCCAAACCAAATTCACCCAAAGTTACGGCCGCTGCTTCAATCTCAGAAACACATCCGCTCCCAATTAACATATCACCTTGTATAGTGGTCAAAGGAAGGCAGTATAGTTTTAAGTCCTTTACACCTTTTTTTATTAGTTCTTTTGTGAACATCATTGGAACTCCAGAATAGTCTGCTGGAATTCCAATCAAATCTCCATCTTTAACTTCATCAACAATTTCTAAGAGAGATAATTCATCAAATTGTTTCATTTATGTATTCTCCCTTATTTAAGATATAATGTTTAATATGAGCTCTTCTGTCCTTTATTATACTTCATTATTGATTCTTTTAACATTTTTTCTTCTTTACACCCAAGAAAACATATTTTTTTGAGTTTTTTTAGATTAGCTTCGGCTTTTTTCAAATTTCCTTGAGTAAGAAACATTTCTCCTTGATATTCAAGAGCACCCTTGTGCTTTGGAGAAATTTTAAGAGCTTTATCATAATATTGGGCAGCTTTATCAAGATTACCCATTTTTCTATGTGAGAACCCT
>CACJFI010000063.1 GCA_902592615.1 uncultured SAR116 cluster alpha proteobacterium
AAGAATTACCGCTAGTATGGCTTCTGATTTTAAACTTTCAGTAAATGTGTATTCGTCTTTACTCATAAATGTCCTCTTTCTTTTTTTTAATACTTTATTTTTTTTTTAATAGAATTCAAGTATTTTTAAATTTAATATAAACAAATTTATAATAGGGGGTAATAGTGACTTTTATATTTGGAATAATAATTGCTACTCTAGTTTTTTTCTTTTCAAATGAAATTCAGGAAATTATGATCTCCACCGGTTTAAGAGATTATTTGGTAAATTGGCTTCAGTCTTGGTAATTAGATAACACTTTTCTAATTGTATAAAATTTAGCTTTAACTATTATTAATTAATTTTTAAACATAACTTAAATTTTCTAATTTGGGTAACTTTAATGGCAGATAATTTTGATTACATTATAGTTGGTGCAGGATCTTCTGGTTGCGTTTTAGCAAACAGACTGAGTGCAAATCATAAAAATTCAGTATGTGTATTGGAAGCAGGTCCGCCTGACTGGAACCCATTTATACATATACCTGCAGGTTTTATGAAAACTCTTGTTAATCCAAATGTAAATTGGTTATTTAAATCCGAACCTAGTTGGGGTACAGATGGGAGAGTAATAGACATTCCAAGAGGTAAAACACTAGGTGGATCAAGTTCAATAAATGGTATGGTTTTCAATAGAGGACAAAACCTAGATTTTGATGTTTGGGCTCAAAAGGGTAATAAAGGTTGGAGTTATTCAGATTTACTTCCATATTTTAAAAAATATGAAAAAAGACTGGGTGAATTTGATGACGTCTATCGAGGAACACAAGGCGAATTGCCAATTACAGATCTTGAATATAGAGATCCTTTATGTGAAGCATTTATCAAAAGTGCTATAGAACAAGGTATTCCACTTAATAAAGATTACAATGGGGAATTGCAAGAAGGTGTTTCTTACGTACAACGCACTACTAGAGGTAGATTTAGAGTAAGTGCTGCAAAAGCATTTTTGAAACCAGCCAAGTCCAGAAAAAATCTCCAAATAATAACCAACGCATTCGTCACAAAAATTAACTTTAATAATAAAACAGCAATTGGTGTTGATTATTTAATAGGAGGAAGAGGAGGAAAAAAGATTAACCTTAAAGCAAATAAGGAAATAATATTATCATCTGGTGTTATAAAATCACCTCATATTCTACATATGTCGGGTGTTGGTCCCGTTGAAGATCTTAAAAAACTTGGAATAGATGTCATTCATGATCTTAAAGGTGTAGGAATGAACTTAAGAGACCATTTTGCTCCTAGATTAACTGCAAGAGCTAAAAATGTTGAAACAGTAAATGAAAAATCAAGAGGGTTTAAACTTCTAAGAGAGATTGGAAAATATATTATTGGTAAACAATCAATAGTAAATTTAAGTCCTACCCTAGTATATTGTTTTTGGCATTCTAATGAAGAAATAAGAAATCATGATCTTCAAATGACTTTTACTCCAGCATCCTATAAAGAAGGTGTTCAATCGACCTTAGATACTGAACCTGGATTTACGGTTACCGCGTGGCAACAAAGACCTGAATCACTTGGTTGGATAAAATCAAAAACAAATGACCCATTCGACGCTCCATTAATTCAACCTAATTACTTGGATGCTGAAGAAGATAAGAGGGTAGTTGTTGCGGGATTAAAACTATCTAGAAGACTAATGCATTCTAAAGCTCTTTCACATTACTTTGATTATGAAGTTTATCCTGGAATTGAAAAACAATCAGATGAAGAATTACTTCAAGTTGCAAGAGAAAGAGGAACTACAACCTATCATCAAATGGGAACATGTAGAATGGGTCCAAAAACTGACCCAACTGCAGTTGTTGACGATAATCTTAAAGTTTATGGTTTAAACAATCTTAGAGTTATTGACGCGTCTATTATGCCAACAATGTTATCTGCAAATTTACACTCTGGCGCTACATTAATAGGAGAAAAAGGTTCTGATTTAGTACTTGGTAAAGACCCAATTGATCCAATAGTTTTAAATTATTAATTTAAATTTTATAAGAGGGAAAAAGTGGCAAAATCAGAAAAATATGTACCTCCCAAAAAATGGGAGTGGGACAAAGAAAATGGTGGTAAATTCGCCAACATTAACAGGCCAATCTCAGGTAATACTCATGTAAAAGATCTTCCAGTTGGAAAACATCCTTTTCAATTATATTCTCAAGGTACACCAAATGGTGTTAAAATAACTATTATGCTTGAAGAATTAATTGATTTAGGAATTAAGGAAGCAGAATATGATGCATGGTTAATTAGAATAGGGAATGGAGATCAGTTTAGTTCTGGTTTTGTAGAAATTAATCCTAATTCTAAAATACCTAGTCTTTTAGATAAATCTCGAGATCAGCCAGTGAGAATTTTTGAATCTGGGTCAATATTATTATATTTAGCAGACAAATTTGATATTTTTATCCCTAAAAAATTTGAAGATAGAACAGAATGTCTCAACTGGTTATTTTGGCAAATGGCAAGTGCGCCTTATTTAGGAGGCGGCTTTGGCCATTTTTATGCTTATGCTCCAGAAAAATATGAATATCCAATAAATCGGTTTGCTATGGAAGTTAAAAGACAATTAGATGTTTTAGATAAATTATTATCTGATAAAACTTTTATTTGTTATGAAGAATATACCATAGCTGATATAGCCATTTGGCCATGGTATGGAGCCTTGGTTTTAGGAAGATTATATGATTCAGAAGAATTTTTGGATGTTAAAAAATATGAAAATGTATTGAGGTGGGCAAGAAAAATTAACGAGAGAAAAGCTGTTAAAAGGGGAATTATGGTAAACAAGATCAAAGGAAAGCTATCATCCCAACTTCATGAACGACATAGTTCATCTGACTTTATGAATAAAACCCAAGATAAGTTAGAAAATTTATCATAAATTATTTATAATTTTTCAATCCCAAGATCTGCAATATATCTTCGATGCCATGTAGGGCTGATAGTTAATTCATTAATACATACATGCTTTGGCATTTGACACAAAAATACTATAGTTTGACCTAAATCATCTGGTTGAAGCATTTTATTTTTTTGTTCGCTAGAGAGCTTTTTTGGACGTTTGTCTAATATAGCTGTAGCAACCTCTCCTGGACACAATGCAGTTGCCCTAATACCAAGATTACAATATTTCATATTGATAGTTTCTGTCATAGCATTTAATGCATGTTTAGAAGAGGTATAAGACACACCTGACAATAAACTTACATGATTTCCAGACCACGAAGATACGTTAATAATTAATCCATCCTTATTTTCTTTCATAAGAGGTATGACGGCCTTACAGCAGTAAAATAAACCATTAATATTAGTTTGTATTACCTGATCCCACTCATTCTCATCTATATTGTCCCAGTCTCTTTTCAAAATATTTATTCCTGCACAATTTACTAAAATATCTACATGTACAACTTCTTTTTTTATTTCGGAAAAAATATCTTTAACATTTGATTTTTTTGAAACATCAACTGGTTTAATAATAGTGTTAGTTTTACATCTCTCTTGAGTATCTTGTAGAGAGTTTTTATTTCTACCTGATAAAATCACTTTCATACCAAGTTTAGACAATTTTATGGCAGCGTCACGTCCAATTCCTGATCCTGCACCAGTAATCCAGGCTACTTTATTTTCTAAATTTCTTATCATTTGTATTTATTTTTTGTTTTTTTAATTATATACCTATTGTGCAGTTAATCCTCCATCTACAACAAGACTTGATCCAGTCATAAAACTTGAGTTATCAGAGGATAGAAATAAAATTGTTTTGGCAACTTCATCAGCTGTTCCAAGACGGCCAATAGGTGTCTGATTAATGCCAGCTGAAATAGATTCTTCTGTTGTCATCTCTGGGTTTTGACTAATTCTTGCTTTATATACTTGTGTTCCCATGTCAGTTTCTATAATTCCTGGGTGGACTTGATTAATTCTAATTGGAAATTTGCTTTTCCCAAAATATATAGCCATTGATTTAGTGAAAGTAGTTATACCGCCTTTTGTCATTGAATATAATGGGTCAAGTTGAGAACCAACAAGACCAGCTACAGAGCTAAGATTAATTATAGTACTTCCAAATTTTGTTTTTTTCCCTGCCTCAGTCAAAAGGGGTATTAAATATTTAGTACCAAGAAATACACCAGTTAAGTTAATAGATATAAGTCTCTGATATTCTTCTAGCGATACATTATCAATATCTTTACCAATCCAAATACCTGCATTATTTACTAATATATCAATCAGAATTTTTTTATTTTTTAAAAAAGTAGAAAATTCAATCCATGAATTTTCGTCTGCAACATCTATTTGATAAAAACTAACTTCAACATTTAATTTAGCAATTTCTTTTTCGGTTTCTTGTCCATCGCCTTTATTGATATCTAATATATATATGTTC
>CACJFI010000064.1 GCA_902592615.1 uncultured SAR116 cluster alpha proteobacterium
CAGGTTCTCCAGACAAAAAAGAATATTTTGGTAATTGCCAGGATATTATTCTTAAATTAGGAAAATCAATTCCTATTTTAGGAATATGCCTTGGAATGCAAGGGATAGTTCATTCTTTTGGGGGCAAAATAATACATGCAAAAGAACCTATGCATGGAAAAATTTCTTTCTTATTACATGATGAAAAAGGTATATATGAAAAAATCCCTCAAAATATTGAAATTATGCGATATCATTCTTTGATAGTTGACATTGAAACTTTACCTGATTGTTTTGACATAAATGGAATTTCACAAGAAAATGATAATAAAAACAATATACTGGAAATAAAACAAATCACTCCTAAATGTGAAATCATGGCAATATCTCATAAAATCTACCCAATTTATGGTATACAATATCATCCAGAGTCATTTGGCAGTGAAGGTGGAATAGAGATATTACAAAATTTTTTATTTAATGATAATGGTAATAAATGAAAACAAAAGTAATCAAGATTTATGAACCTGGTTCAGTGGATGTTCTTAAAATTGAAGACGTTGAAATTGATAAACCTGGTTTAAATGAGGTTTTAATTGAACACTCCTACGCAGGATTAAATTTCATAGATATAAATCAAAGAAGAGGTGCCTATCCACTTAAAACACTTCCTCAAATTATGGGAATGGAAGCCTCCGGCATCATTAAAGAAGTAGGACATAATGTATCAAAATTCAAAATTGGTGACAAAGTAACTCATTGTATGAATCTTGGATCCTACTCAAAATTAATAATATTGAAACAGGATAGAGTTATTAAACTAAAAAATGACGTTGATTTAAGTATCGCTGCGGCATCAACTTTACAGGGACTGACGGCACAATATCTTATAAATCACTCTTACAAATTAAAGCCTAATGATACTGTTTTAATTCACGCTATTGCTGGAGGAGTAGGACAAATATTGTGTCAATGGGCAAAAAATATAGGAGCTTATGTAATTGGTACAGTCAGCAATCGACATAAAGAGAAAATAGCTAAAATAAAAGGATGTGATTTTGTAATAAATTATACTGAAAATAACTTTGTTGAGAAAATTATAGAAATCACTCAAAAGAAAGGTGTTGACGTTATATATGACTCTGTTGGTAAAGACACTTTTTTAAAAGGAATTAAATGTTTAGCAACAAAAGGTAGGATAGTAAGTTTTGGTGTTTCATCAGGACCAATAGAACCAATTAATATTAATTTATTGAGATCATTTTCTGGTTCAATTACAACTGGAGGGCTTAATACATACATAAAAGATAGTGATGAAATGCAGAATAATGCTGACGCATTGTTTGACTTGATTTTAAAAAAAGAAATAAATATCGATATTACAAAGGAATTTGATATTGAAGAAATTCAAAAAGCTCAATTGAGTTTAGAAAGCAGACAAACAACTGGATCAGTAATTCTTAAATTTTAAATTTTTTACTTTATATAGTTATATAATTAAATATTATATAAATGTTAATTTGGAGTTGATACAAAATTGCTTAATCTTGGATTATTTATGATGCCACTTCACCCAGCTGACAAAGATGTTGGGGTTTCCTATGAAGAGGATAGACATTTAGTTCTTTTAGCAGATAGGCTTAATTATAAAGAGGCTTGGATGGGTGAACATTATAGCTCAACTGCTGAACCTGTTACTTCACCATTAATTTTTAATGCTTCATTAATATCAGAGACAAAAAACATTAAATTTGGATCTGGTGTTATTTCTTTACCACAACAACATCCTGCTGTTATTGCTGGACAAATAAGTTTATTGGATCATCTCTCTAAAGGCAGAGTCATTATGGGGGTTGGTGCTGGCGGGTTGGTAAGCGATTGGGAATTGTTTGGCAATGAAGATGGTCGCAAACGTGCAATTACAATGATTGAATCAGTGGAAGCAATTTTAGAGTTTTGGAAAGATAAAGAAAGTTACAATTATAAGGGTGAGTTTCTAGACATATCATTAAATAAAAATATTGTATCTGAACTTGGGATTGGAAAGTTTGTTAAACCATTTCAAATCCCACATCCAGAAATTGCAGTTTCTTTGAAGAATCCAAATTCTATGACAGCAAAACTTGCGGGTGAAAAAGGATGGATTCCAATTTCAGGAAATTTTATTGATGCAAAAGATATAGCTACCCACTGGCCTACTTATCTCGAAGGTGCTGAGAAAGCTGGGATAAAACCATTATATGATAAATGGAGAGTTGGCAGAAGTATTCTAATAACAAATTCAAATGAAGAAGCTAATGATATAATTAATAATCCAAACGGTGTTTTTTCAAATTACTTTCTTTACTTAAATACAGTTTCAAAACTTGCATCAGGCACTTTAAGTAAAGACATCAATATTCAAAATGAACTTCCTAATGCCATTAAGAAAGCTAAAGAATTAATAATAATTGGCGATCAATCTACTGTCATAGATAAATTAATTGAATTTGTAGATACTGTTGGACCTTTTGGTACACTTTTGATTACTGGTCATGATTTTGGTAATTCAAGAAAATTGTGGGAAAGCTCATTCATTAAAATGGCAGAAAATGTTGAACCTGTACTAAGTAAATATTTAAGACAGAAATTTGCCGCATAACAATCACTTAGGCATCATTTTCTGAAATGGAAATCTGTAAGTTTTTAGAGTAAATTCATTATTTCTTGATCTTTTATCTTGGTCTTCTTTTACAATCTCACCCATTTGCGGAACACCAGATCTTTCTGCATTTCTTTTCGCCTGATCTAAAGCTTCTTCGTTTTCTTCTGTATAAGGAAATTTAAAAAGCTTATTTATACCATCTTTAATGGCCCATAAAATAATAAATCTATCACCTTTTTCATAAACTACTGCATGATGTTCATATACAAATTGTTCAGGAGGTCGATCAAACATAGGTCGTCCAATAAACTCATGATTTGTATAAAAACTAAGCCAAATTGCTATAAAAATTATAGGAACAGTAAAAAATCTTTGCCATATATTTTTTGTAAAAAAAGGTAAGCAGCAAATTGCACCTGCAAATGACCAAATAAGCATTAATTGACCTGAACTTATAGAGAAATCAATCATTATACGCCACTCTTCTTTCTAATGACCTCACCATCAATTATAAGCTCATTTGTGGGGTCTACGTGAACTATACCATTATAATCAACTCTAAATTTAAATGCTGGAAGCTCTTGTCCTTCTGCACTAAAAAATAATTTTTTTGTGTATTCTTCTTTGTATGGGTTTACTTTAAGTAATTTTACAGTAGCATGTGTTAGTGGAGCAGGAAATTTTCTAGAATTATAAAAATGTATTGTTACAAGATATGATCTTGCTTCAGGTGTCCTAATTGCAACCACTTCTCGATTTTCTTTTAAATAAACAGTTTTTCCATTTTGATCTACATATGTATCATTTACAGTTCCTAAATCATCTCTTTCTAAATGAATTAAAGCATCATCTGGTCTCCTAAAACTTACAATATGTCCCATATTATCCTTTACCCAAATATCAAGATCGAATGGTTTCTCTCCATCCCACTCTAATTCAATAAAATATTCTGCTTTTGGCTTTATGGTCTCTTTTTTTGCAACTGGATTAATTAATAAAAAAGCTAGCATAAAAAGAAAAACAAAACCGATAAGCATGTTGAATAAAAGGTCAATAAAACCAAAAGATGATCTATATCTTGGATCACTCATATTTTGAATTATTCTCTAAAATTACCATTTGAATTTTCGTTAATACACTGCCAACTAAACCAGAAAGTGTTGTACATAAGGCAGTACTCATTCCAAGTGCCATATTTGAAATTACTTTTTGAACATTTTCAACATTACTAACATCTAGGTTATCAAAAGCAGAACTTAACATTAGTAAAAAGCCTGCTACTGTTCCTATTAAGCCTAGAGTAACCATTGTCTCCGAGGAAAACCATATATAGTTGCTAAGTTTTACAAATTGCGTATTAGATCTAAAACTCATAAATCCTGTTGCGATTGAAGTTGCAATAAATATTACAATTATTATAAAACTAATTTTTGTTTGGTCTGCATTCCATAATTCTTCAAACCAACCATAAGTAAAGATTAGAATAGCTGCAAATGAAACCGTAACTACTTGAATCCACCATAATAAAAAAGCTTTAGACAACTTATTACCTCCTTTTCAATATTGATACATATCCAAATAAAATGCCAGAATTATATATTGATCAGATGGTTATAAGATTAAAATATC
>CACJFI010000065.1 GCA_902592615.1 uncultured SAR116 cluster alpha proteobacterium
AAGAATTTAAGTTACTCTCTGCACTTTTAAAACTTGGGTTCAGACCGACATAACCCCTAAGAAACCCATCACTTGTTATGTCAGAAAATAAAGTATGAACGTCTCCTGTACCTTTAGCTTGAATAGTAAAAACACCATCATGCTTCATTCTAGACCCTAAACATGCAGTAATGGTGAGTGTGTCTGCAAATAAACTTTCGACATTTGTCGGATATTGATGGCGCTTTACTATTTCAGAAACAACAGTTTGAAGTCTTACTATATTACCTCTAACACTATTGTTACCTAGTTGGAATGGAATTACGTGATTATTCAAAGTCATTTTAGAAATATATGTTACTCAAATTTTTATTTAAGACAAAATTGCATTATTGCTTTTTGTGCATGCAATCTATTCTCAGCTTCGTCAAATACAACAGATTGAATTCCTTCTAGCACTTCAGAACTTACCTCTTTATTTCTGTAAGCGGGTAGACAATGCATAAAGATCGCATTCTGATCTGCTAATTCCATTATTTTTTTATTTACTTGAAATGGTATGAATTGATCTTCAGGAAATGGGCTTTTATCACCCATTGATCTCCATGTATCAGTTATAATACAGTTAGCACCTTCTGCAGCTTCTTGAGGATCATTTATAATAGAAATATTATTATTTCTTTCAATAGCCCATGATATTGTTTTCGCATCTGGTTTTACTCCCTCTGGACATGCTATATTTAATTCAAAATTTAGTAACCCAGAAGCCTCTATCCAACTTTGTAAAACGTTATTACAATCACCAAACCAAGTAATTTTTTTATTTTCAAAATCTTTTAGATGTTCTTTTATAGTAATTAAATCTGCTACAACTTGGCAAGGATGACTAAAATCTGTAAGAGCATTAATTACAGGAACCTTAGATATATTTGCATACTTTATTAACTGATCATGACCAAAGCATCTAATAATCACCATGTCGGCATATCGTTCTAGAACTCTAGCAGTATCCTCGACAGTCTCTCTTTCACCTAACTGCATTTCTTTTTCATTTAAAAGATAACTGTTTCCACCTAATTGATTTATTCCTACTTCAAAAGATATTCGAGTTCTTAATGAAGGTTTTTCAAAAATAAGAACAACATTTTTATCCTTCATAAATGGAACACAATTGTTGTTTTTCCATTTTAAAGACAATGAAATTAAATTAATAAGTTGGTCTTTATTTAGATCCTTTAAATCAATAAAATGAGGCATAATATTTTAGTTTTTTTTAATTTTTTTAATAACTTCACTTAAAATTTCAAAAGCTTGGTCTATTTCTTCTCTAGAAGTATTTAGTGGAGGAAGTAATCTAATAGTATTTTCTGCAGCGCCTACTAGCAACAAACCTTTTTCTCTTGAAATATTCCCAAAATCAGCTGCAGCTACATTTTCTATTAACTGAAAGCCCCTTAACATTCCTGAGCCTTTTTTACATAATATTAGTGGAGATACCTTGTCATCATTATTTATTAGACCATCCATTTTATTATCAAAGTAAATAATATTTTCTCTTAAGCTTTTGAGAAAATCATTCTCTAATAGAAGATCCAAAACAGCATTGGCGGATCGCATAGCTAGAGGATTACCTCCAAATGTACTGCCATGAGTACCTGGTATCATAGCATCACCTACTTTGGCTTTTGCCATAACTGCTCCTACTGGAAACCCACCTCCAAGACCCTTAGCTAAAGCTACTATGTCTGGTTCAATGTTTTCTTGTTGATAAGCAAAAAGGGTCCCTGACCTACCCATTCCAATTTGAACTTCATCTGAAATCAACAAAGATCCATTTTCATTGGCAATATCTTGCAGTGATTTAAGGTAGCCTATAGGAGCTTTTCTAGCACCACCTTCTCCTTGAACTGGTTCTACTAAAATAGCCGCAACATGTTTACCAATTTTATTTTTTAAACTTTCAATGTCTCCCCATTCAACATGTGTGAAGCCTTGAGCAGATGGTCCAAAACCTTCTCTAAATAATGGTCTATCATTTGCAGCCAACATTGCTAAAGTACGACCATGAAAAGCTCCAGTAGCACAAATAATTTCTGTCCTATTTTTTTCACCGTTTGCCCATGCAAACCTTCTAGCAACTTTAACGGCTCCTTCAGTCGCTTCAGCACCAGAATTACAGAAGAAGACTCTATCTGCACATGAATTTTCTACAAGTCTTTCTGCAACTGTTTCTTGTTCAGGGATCCTATAAAGATTAGATATATGCCATAATTTCGAAGCTTGATCTTTTAGAGCCTCCACCAACTTTGGATGACAATGTCCAAACGCATTAACAGCAATACCACTTGCATAATCTAAATATCTTTTTCCATCTTCTGAGAATAAATAACTACCTTCACCATGCGTAAAGGCTATATCAATTCTTCCATATGTTTTCATTATAGATGGGCTTAAGGTCATACTAAAACTTTCATAAATTAATAAGAATATACAATAATAATTAAAAAAAAATAAATAAGAAATATTAAATAAAATGCTTAGCTAATTTTAGTCCCTGAGCTTGATAATTATTTGAGCTTCCAGCCTCACCATACAAGATATTTGGTGCATTTGCCATTGGTTCATAAACAAGTCTACAGACTGTCTGGTCTTGTTCTATTAAAAAAGGTACATCATGTGATCTTACCTCCAATACTGCTTTAGTTTTAGAAGCACCAAGTTCTGTCAAACCAAATCCAGGGTCAAAAAAACCAGCATAATGAGCTCTAAATTCACCAACCTTGGTGTCATAAGCTCTCATCTCTGCAGCATACTTTGATGGAACAGAGACGTATTCTTTACTAGCTAATATGTAGAATGCATCAGGGCTTAGTATTAAACTTCCTTTATTATTTTTATTCTGATAATCACCACCCTGGTACAAAAGATCTTCTGTAGTTATTTTTTCCCAAAACAATTCGCGTTTATAACGATTAGGTTTATCAATGTCTATAAGCATAGAATGTTTTCTAGCTTTGTAACCTATCAAACCATTTTCACCAACCAAATCAACAGATAAAGGCACACCGTCTTTTATTTTATCATGAAGGTTAACGTCACCTTGACTTTTGACCAAACCAACATGTTCTTGCAATAATTCCATTTCTTTGTCAGAGGTAAATGACTGACCCCTTCTTAACCTTAATTGGTTAAGTCTTGAACCAGTTCTTACTAAAATAGAGAAAGTTCTTGGTGATATTTCTGCATATAAAGGGCCTTCGTATCCAGCTGGAACCTCTTCGAATTCCATTGAACCATCAACAATTAGTCTTGTGAACACATCTAATCTTCCAGTAGAACTTTTAGGATTAGCAATTCCTGTTAAATTTTCAGTCAAACGGACATTTTCTAATAGTTTTACAATATAGACACATCCACATTCTAAAACAGCGCCATCCATGAGACTAAATTCGTGCATTGCTAAATCTTTTAATCTACCAGAAACTCTATTTTCTTTACCTGGAAGAAAAGATGCTGGAACTCTCCAAGCTTTCAACCCCAACCTTAAATCTATTGAAGCTGGTTGAACTAGGTCTTTTGCAATTCCATTTTCACTAGTAATTATATCTTTATTAATCAATTCCAAAATTTCTTGATTTGATAAAACACCAGCTTTTTGTAAATTTTTTTTCATATTAAATTCCAAAAATTTTTTTAAGCTCTAAGTCTATAACCTGTTTTTAGTATATACCAAGCCAATATACTAAGTGCAAAATTACAACAAAGTAAAACTGAACTTCCTAATATAGGAGAAGCATCACTCAATCCAATAAAACTAAATCTTAAACCATCAATAGCATAAAAAATAGGATTACAATAAGCTAAAATTTTAAGTGATTCAGGAAGTCTTTCTATTGAATAAAAAGTGCCAGATAAAAATGCTAGTGGTTGAATTACAAAATTTGAGATTATTGATAATTGATCAAATTTTTGAGCCCAAATCCCAGCAAGCATTCCAATTATGGCCAATGTAATACCTCCTTGAATTAGGTATAAAACCATCCAAAAAATATTTTTAGGTAGATCAATTATTCCTAAAATCCATAGTAATAAAAAAGAAGCTGTAAAAACACATAACCCTCTTGTAACTCCAGCTAAAGTATGGGCAATTAAGATTTCAATTGGCCCTAAAGGAGCCATTAATAAATCTACTATAGAGCCTTGGACTTTTGCAGTCATGAAAGCTGAAGAAGCATTTGCGAAAGAATTTTGGATAACACTCATC
>CACJFI010000066.1 GCA_902592615.1 uncultured SAR116 cluster alpha proteobacterium
TTAACAAGATTATCAACAAAATTCTTTAGATAAACAGGTCTCTTATTTCTAAAGTCTATATAATATGAATGTTCCCAAACATCACAACCTAGAAGAGCAGTTTGTCCAAAGCATATTGGGTTTACGCCATTTTCAGTTTTAGTTACTTTCAAACTTCCATCTTTATCTTTTATAAGCCAGCACCAACCAGATCCAAATTGTGTTGCACCAGCATTGCAAAATTCTTCTTTGAATTTTTCTACGCTGCCGAAAGAATCATTTATAGCTTTTTCTAATTCTGAGGGCATATTGACTTTTGAAGGTCCCATCATTTGCCAAAATTGTTCATGGTTCCAATGTTGTGACACATTGTTGAAAATTCCACTTTGGGCTACATTATTTGCATCATATGTGCCTACAATTATTTCTTCTAAACTTTTATTTTCCCAGTTGGTCCCTTTAAGTAGGTTGTTCCCGTTATCCACATATGCCTTGTGATGAATATCATGATGATACTCCATTGTTTCTCTACTCATACCATGTTCTGCAAGTGCATCTATTGCATATGGCAATTCTGACAATACTAAACTCATAAATTTCTCCTGATTTGTTATAAATTGAAATAATTATAATTGTTAGTTTTACAAGTAATTAATTATAAAACGTTGATTTTGATCATCATAAATTCTAATTTGAATTAAGTCATTATAAAATGTAATGATTTTTAAAGAATTTAGGGGAATACAATGAAACAAAGAGTAATAGAATTAACTGATTTTGGTGCTGCAGAAAACATGAAGCTTATAGAAGCTGATATTCCAACACCAGGCCCTGGGCAGATTGTTGTTAAAAATAAAGCTATCGGTTTAAACTATTTAGACACTTATTTTAGAACTGGATTATATCCTTGGCCTAATCAAGAAAAAATTAAGATTCCAGGTTCAGAAGGAGTAGGGCTGGTACATTCTACTGGATCCGACGTTAATTTTTTAAAAGAAGGAGATAAGGTCTCTTATGTTTGCCCTGTAGGAGCCTATTCAGAGTATGCTCTAATAAGTGAATCTCATGCAGTCCAAATTAAAGTTGATGTAGATGATTATGACGTGGCTGCTGCTACTCTTAAAGGGTTAACTACACATTATTTGCTTCATTTAACATTTAAACTAGAAAGTGGTATGACAGCTCTTTGTCATGCAGCTGCAGGAGGTGTTGGTCAATTAATGGGGCAATGGGGCAGTGAAATTGGTGCCACTATGATTGGAACAGCTGGTGGTCCTGAAAAAGTAGAAGCAGCCAAAAAAGCTGGTTATCATCACGTAATAGACTATAACAGTAATGATTTTGTTGCTGAAGTTATGAGCATTACAAATAATCAAAAATGTGATGTAGTTTATGATAGTGTTGCGAAATCAGTTTTTCCTGGTTCATTAGATTGTTTGAAACCCAGAGGTTTATGGGCTTTATTTGGGCAATCATCAGGTCCTGTTGTTGATTTTAATTTAGGATTACTTTCTGCAAAAGGTTCTTTATTTGTAACTAGGCCAACTTTGTTTACATACATAGCAAATAGAAATGAATATAATGATGCATCTTATCAGCTTTATAGTAGAATTGCTGATGGAAGATTAAAAGTTTCTGTTCATGACAGAATGCCCTTAGAAAATATCGTTGATGCACATAATTTACTTGAAGGTAGAAAAACTAAAGGCGCGATTGTAATTACTCTTTAAAAATATGGATAAAAATATGATAGACTTGTACACATGGCCTACTCCAAATGGGAGAAAAATATCAATAATGTTAGAAGAAACAGGAATAAATTACACCGTTTTTCCTGTAAATATTGGAAAAGATGATCAATTTCAACCAAATTTTTTAAAAGTTTCTCCAAATAATAAAATTCCAGCAATAGTTGACAGAGAAAATAATAATTATTCACTCTTTGAGTCAGGCGCAATTTTAATGTATTTGGCGGATAAAAGTGGGATGCTAATAAATAAATCTAATTCTGATGAATATTTCAGAACGATTGAATGGTTGATGTGGCAAATGGGAGGTGTTGGCCCTATGTTTGGTCAGGTACATCATTTTGTAAAATATAATAAAGGAAAATCTAATTATGCTGAAGAGAGATATTCTAAGGAAGCTAAGAGATTATACAAAGTCATGGATGATCGACTAAGTAAACATCAATATATTTCTGGAGATAAATATAGCATCGCTGATATTTCTATATGGCCATGGACAGCAAGATTTGATTGGCAGGAGATAGATATTAATGATTTTCCAAATGTTACTAGATGGTATAAAGAAATGATAGATAGGCCAGCGGTTCAAAAAGGATGGCAAGTGCCGCAAAATAATCAGGTAATACCATTACCATAGTCTATATTTACCTTGGTTTTAAACTTCCTAAAGTAATGTTAGGTAAGTTGTAAGCAAGAGACAATAAGGCATTTTATTCATTTCAAAAAATGTATTACATCCTAGATTATCAATTTTATAGATATAACATTTATAAAATTTAAGATTTATAAATGTTTTAAATTCGCATTTTTGTTAAACTTTTATATATTTCAAATTTAGTTTTTGAATAGATAATCTATTTAAAAATAGTAAAATTGAAGTAATAATAAGGCACATTGTGAACCCCCCATATTGGAAGGCAAGTCCAGATAATAGTGTTCCAATTAATCTCCCAAAAGCATTGGACATATAATAAAATCCAACATCAAGTGTTACTCTGTTTTTATTCGTGTAATTTAAAATTAAAAAAGAATGAATAGATGAATTTATTGCAAATACAAATCCAAACATAAAAAGTAAAAATGTAACATTGTAAATACTATATTCTTCAAAATGATAGTTGAAGCTTATTAATACCAAAGGAATTGCTGTTAGACACCAAGCCCAGATCTTAGTTTGTTTGCAGAAAGATTTATGTTTCAATAATATTTTGGGAGTAATGGCTTGAACAAGTCCATAAAATACAGTCCAGGCTGCCATAAATGTTCCTATAATAAAAAAGGCTTTTTTATTTCCGTCCAATGAACCATCCGATAAGGCTGAGTATAAAAATATAGGCAACCCTACAACAAACCATGTGTCTCTAGATCCGAAAAGGAAAACTCTTCCAAGGCTAAGGTAATTAATATCTTTGTTTTTAGAAAAAACTTCTGAAAACTTTGACTTGTTATCAACTTCAGAAATATTAGTTTTTAAATTAATTAATAGTAGTATGAACATTAAAGCAAGAATTAAGGCCATTATTATAAGTGAGGTTTCAAAGCTAGTAAAAGAGAGAAGAAGAGCTCCTGTTAGGAAGCCAAATCCTTTAACAGCATTCTTGGATCCAGTCATAAGAGAAACCCATTTAAATAATTTTGAGTTTTTATTAGGGGAGAGTAGCTTAACTGAGCTTTTAGCACTCATCTTTGTTAAATCCTTAGCAATACCAGACAAACCTTGTGTAAACATTACAAAAAGAACTGATAAAGTAGTGCTCCATGTTTGATCTAGTTGGGTTAAAATCATTAAAGAGAATATTTGAAGGATTATCCCAGCAAACAATGTAGTATTGAGACCAAATTTTTTTGCTATCCATCCAGCTCCAAGGTTGGTAATCATGCCTAAAAATTCATATAACAAAAATAAATATGCTAATTGAAGGGGTGTATAACCTAGAACATGAAAGTGAAGCAAAACTAACATCCTCAATGCGCCATCAGTTAGCATAAAAAACCAATAAGCAAGAGTGATTAGAGTAAAAGAAATTTCATTATTATTAAGTTTGATCATTATTTTAAGTGGCTTTAATCACCATATTTACTATATCAACTAATCTATTGGCATAACCCCATTCATTATCATACCAAGCATAGATCTTAACCTGTGTATCATTTACAACCATTGTAGATAAGCTATCAATAACTGAGCTTCTAGGGTCATTTATAAAGTCAGTTGAGACTAATGGACGATCTTCGTATCCTAATATATTTTTTAATTCGGTTTCACTTGCTGATTTAAGCAAGTTGTTGATTTGATCCTTATTAGTTGATGATTTCATTTCAAAAACACAATCAGTTAAAGAACTATTTAAAATAGGGACTCTGACGGCATGTCCATTTAATTTTCCTTTTAATTCTGGATAAATTAATGAAATAGCTTTAGCTGAACCTGTGGTGGTAGGTATTAAGTTATT
>CACJFI010000067.1 GCA_902592615.1 uncultured SAR116 cluster alpha proteobacterium
ACCAGAAAACCCTTCAATTATTGTGATGCCATTTGAAAATATCTCAAATAACTCTGCATATAAATATTTGAGTAAATCAATCGTAGAAAACATAATTTCTGTGATTAATGGTTCACCACAATTAGTTGTTTTATCAAGTGAAACTAGCTTAAATCAGATTAACCAAAATCTTAACATTCAAGAAATAGCTGAAAAAAACAATGTCAGGTATGTTTTAACTGGAAGTTACCAAATATTAGGACAAAAAATAAGGATAACTTCGCAGCTTAACGACGCTTTTGAAAAAAATATTATTTGGTCAGGAAAATTTGATAATGAAATTGATAATATGTTTAAAATCTTAGATGATATTTCAGGTACAATATTTAAAGAGGCTCACGTCAAAGTTAGTGGTTTACCAAGAAGTGAGCTTTCATATTTTGTTTCAAATAAGGATTATATGACATACTTAAAATGTCATGATTTATATGCACAGTTTTCTCTCAAAACAAATAAAGAATCATTCAAGTGTTTAAAAGAGATTTCAGACTATAAAACTAACCCATATGTTTCTATGGTAAAGGGTTGGTTGCATTTTCAAAATATTTGGATGGGAACGTCCAAAGATGCTGATATGGATATGAAATTAGCTAGAGAAATTGCCGAAAAAAGTAAAAAATTATTAACTAATGGCATGCCATATATTCTCTCCGGCTGGTTAGACTTCTTAAGTAAGGATTTTGCTAATACAGAAAAAAATGCAAAAAAAGCTCTTGAGGTAGATCCATTTAATGCAAAAATCATACCTGTTGCTGGATCATTATTGAGAAGACTGGGCCAATATAGCGATGCTTTGCCTGTGTTTACCAAAACATTGGAATTAAGTTCAAATCCGGCACATTGGGTTTGGTTTGAGTATTCAATTACATTGACAGCTTTAAAAAAATATGAAAAGGCAAATGAACTTATTGAAAAAGCTCTAACTACAAAAGAAGCTGGCACTCAAAATACAATATTAATTTTGAATCAAGCTGCTATTGCAATTTATGAAAACAAGATTGAAATAGCTAAAGAAAAGTGCAAAAAAGCAAAATCCAGAACTCCAAATTTTGATTTAGAAAAAAATCTTAAAATGATTACAATGAGTTAATTAAATAAATGATAAGTTAAATTCAAGTTTGTCTTAGGAGCTTAAAACATGAATTTTGTCTAAATTTTAGCCAAATACGAACTTTTTTTACCTTTAGATTTAAATTTAAATTAAAGTATGATTTTATTTATTAAAAATAGGAGTTGATTATGAAATTTATAGTTTTAGGAAAATACACAAAACAAGGAACAGATGGTTGGCTAGACAATCCTGACGAAGATCGTCGTGCAATGATTAGCGCTTTATCAAATAAGATTGGTGGTAAATTAATTGATTTATCATACACAAGAGGTATTTACGATGTAGTCGCAATAGTGGAAGCTCCTAGTTCAGATATCATGACATCTTTAAAATTATCAATGATGAAAACAGGTGCAATTGCTGAATTAACTATTCTTGAAGATATTGATTTAAATACAATAGCTAAAGAAGGTGCAAAAATGATTGGTCTTTATAAAGCTCCTGGCAATTAATTTTTCAGTCGCATTAATATAATAATCCGGTTTTTTCTTTACGAAATCATTGTTGAACACTAATTACAGTAACTTTAAATACCAAATAAATAATTCATGTATTGGAATTAGTGTTCATCAGTTATATGCTGATGTTAAAACGCTGTATGCAGTAAAAGCAAAATTTCTTTCTCTTTCGGCATTTTCTAATTGATTTTGCCAATCTAATATATGTTTTTCTGAAACACCTTTATTTCTTGCCGCATTACTCATAAGTATTTCATGATATTTACGAAATGAATTATCATGTTTATTTCTTATGAAAAAATTAATTTCTTGAGTTTTAATATTTATTTAATTTAATTTTTCCATTGTTTTAATCTAAGTTTTACAAATTATAAATTCTTAATTATTGTTAAGGTGAGTTTATTATATTGAAAATGACTTATATGGAAAAACAAACCCAAAATAGCCCATTATCCTTTAAAGATGAACTTCATGCTAGGCCTTATATAAAGTTAAGTAGTAACTTAAGAGTATTTCATTTTGCTTATCTTATAAAAGAGAACGATGATAAAAAAAGCTGGGCTTATTTAGACAAATTTTTGAGTAAAATTAATTTTCAAAATTTACCTAAAGAATCCTCAAAATATTGGGTGGCTGAGGGTAAAGATTTAATTATTAGATACGAATGCCACACTGAGTTTATTTCTCTAACACTCATATATCCAAATAAAATTGAAATTAAGAATAAAAACAAACCTAAATTATTTGATGAAAATTTTTTAAGTTTTTTACCAATTGACTTTTTAAAAAATTTTCCCGGCGAACATTTATTGTCATCATGGATTGAAATGGTGCCATCCAAGCATATTTTTAAACCAATTGATATAGAAGAATATTTTTATCATGATAATTTCGCTGGTTCAAATGTTGCGGAAGATGGTGCTAATGTTTTTATGTCTTTTAAATCTGATAGGACAAATTTTTTAGGTTCTGGCTTAAGAAGAGTATTTATCCAAAATAAAAATTTAAGAACAAGAAGAACTGGAAGACTTTTACAAAGAATTGTTGAGCTTGAAACTTATCAGGTGTTGTCTTTGTTAGGATTACCTCAAGTAAGACAAGAAAGTTTAAATTTAAGCAATCTAGAAAAACAAATCACAGAAATTACAAAATCTGTATCAAGAACTACAAAAAAAAATTTAGATAAAAAATCTATTACATACCCTGATTATCAACAAGATTTAAATGAATTATCATATGTAGTGGCGAAGATAGAAGAAATAGACTCATCTACAAACTACCGATTATCTGCAACTGCAGCTTATTACAAGCTTGTTGAACAAAGAATAACTGATTTACGTGAAGATCGTCTAGAGTCATTTCAAACAAACAATGAATTTTTAAGTAGGAGATTACAACCTGCAATAAGAACTAGTGAAGCCTTTTCAAGAAGGTTAGAATCATTAGCTATAAGAGCTCAAAGAGCAGATAATTTAGTAAGAACTCAAATTGAAATGGGAGTACAAATTCAGAATAAAGATTTATTAGAATCCATGGAACTTAGAGCAAGAGCACAACTCCGGTTGCAAGAAACCGTTGAGTCATTGTCTATTGTTGCAATAACATATTACATTGTAGGTCTGTTAAGTACACTAGTTGATCCAATAAGTTTTGATAAATTTTTAATTAGTAAAACAGTCTTTCTAGCACTATGTGTCCCAATTATACTCATTCTTATATGGTTTATTGCAAAAATGGTTAGAAAAAAAATTAAAAAAATTAAATAAATTTGATAAATATATTTTTGCTTTTCACATGAAAGGTCATTGTTATTTATAAATTTAACTCTAATAATTTAGAACATAATTCAATAAAATTGTGGTTTTTAGAGGGGGAAAAATTTGTTCAAAATAGACAATACTTATCAGCATTACAATTGTTTGAAAATGATGTTGTAAGTTTTGGTACTTGGATGGATGTAGTTGAAGGATTAGATCAACTTGAAATTAATCAATGGGAAAATATTTGGTCAACCATTAGTGGATTTAAATTTGTAACAGAAACACTTTTTATTCAATTATCACCTGATAATCTCTTTGCGAATTCCATATTGACATGGACATCTCTTGGGTGTCATCAAGATGGAAAAACTTTTGAAAGATCAGGAAGAGCAACTGTAAATTTAAAAGAGATCTAATTTAAGCTCAAAATGGAAAGGAATACACACACATTTTTTTCTTAATAGAGGAGTTCCTCAACAATCTTTTGGAAATTTCAAATAAAAAGTTGTATTTTTATCTTTTAACAATGCTAAATATAGATAATATTTCGGGCCATAGCGCAGCCTGGTAGCGCGTCCGTCTGGGGGGCGGGAGGTCACAGGTTCGAATCCTGTTGGCCCGACCATAATAAAAACAATAAATTAACTAATAAATTATTAAATTAGTTACTTCTTTTAACTTAGGATATCTTTCAAATAATCAAAACTGCTT
>CACJFI010000068.1 GCA_902592615.1 uncultured SAR116 cluster alpha proteobacterium
CATCGAGAATTTTTTTTGTGGATTAATTTATGGATGCATTGAGATTTAACAAGATAGCAGCAGCTTTATTATCAGGTGTTTTGTTGATAATGGTTTTTGGAAAAATTGGTAATTTACTAGTTAATCCAAATACGGAAGTCTCAAACGCATACCCAATCGAAGTTCCAGAAAAATCCGAAACAAAAATAAAAGAAACTAAAGAAATAGTTGTTGAACCTATACTTGCTCTTTTAGCTAATGCAGATATAGATAGTGGTCAGAAAATTTCTAAAAAATGTGTTGCTTGTCATGGATTTGATGCTGGAGGTCCAAACAAAGTTGGGCCTAATCTTTATAATATCGTTAACAAAGATCAAGGTAAAGCTGACTATGCATATTCAAAAACACTTGCGTCATTATCTGGGAAATGGACTTACGAAGAGCTGAACAAATTTTTGTATAAACCAAAACTATTTTATAAAGGTACTAAAATGAATTATGCAGGTCTATCAAAAACAAAAGATAGAGCTGATCTAATTGCTTGGTTAAGAACAAAGAGCGATAGTCCTGTGGCCTTGCCATAGATAAAAAAAAATGAACAAAAATCCCTTTTGAAAAGGTCCCTTTTATGAATGAAGCTGAATTTATTGAAATTTCAGATTTTATAAATTTATTGGCTGATCGTTCAAAAGTTATAACTTTAGAAGGTTTTAACTCAAATCTAACTCTACAAGTTAAAGATGATGGAAGCCCTGTAACATACTATGATATAAATTCTGAAAAAATATTAAGAGAGATTATATCAGCTAAATTTCCCAATCATAATATATTTGCTGAAGAGATGGGATTTACATCAAATAATTCAGATTATACCTGGATAATAGATCCAATAGACGGAACTCGTAGCTATGTTATTGGAAGGCCTTTATGGGGCACATTAATATCACTTGCATTTAAAGGTGAACCAATTATTGGCATGGCTGATTTTCCTGCCTTAGATGAAAGATGGATTGGTTATAAAAATAAATGTCTACTTAACAACGTAGCTTTTAAAAAAAATTATAATTCCATCACAAGCATTTCTGAAGCAACAGTTGGTTCTACAGGGCCACATTTATTTTCTGAAATTGGTAAACAAAAATACGAAACTTTGATAAAAAATTCTAAGTATCATGTTTGGTCAGGAGATTGTCATAATTATTGTTTAGTAATCAAAGGAGGCTTAGATTTAATAGTTGAAGAAGGTCTTTCTTCATATGATATCTTGCCGTTGATACCTATATTAAAAGCAAAAGATATTATTGTAACTGACTGGGAATCTAAAAAAATTAATCTTAAGAATGATTTATTCAGCAAGTACTCTGTAATAGTTGCAAGAGATAAGAATATTTATGACACAGCAATTAATTACATGAATTAATTTAAAATTTAACTTTTTGAACAATATTTTATAATCATATTCACAATATTCCTTAATCCCATAGCCTCTCCGCCCACAGGGAAACCTGGTCGTGATGAAGTATTCCAAGCCATCAGATCAACATGTGCCCAATTTGTATTTTTATCTATAAATCTATTTAGGAATAATGCTGCAGTTATTGCACCACCTGTTCCAGATGATCCTGTGCTGCTTATTGTATTATTATTTTTATCAAGTTGTTTATTATAAGGTTTAAATAAAGGTAATCTCCACATTGGGTCAATTTGTTTTATACCTTCATTTATAATATCTTCGCCTAAATTATCACTGTTTGTAAATAATGCAGGTAATTCTGTACCTAAAGCCACTCTTGCAGCTCCCGTTAAAGTAGCGAAATCTAAAATAAAATCACTTTTTATTTTGCTTTCTTGACAATAAGTGAGTGCGTCAGCAAGTAATAATCTCCCTTCCGCGTCTGTATTGCCAATTTCAACTGGTGTTTGGTTTCTTGAATAAACAACATCTAATGGTCTCATAGATTTTTCAGAAACAGCATTCTCAGCAAGTGGTAAAATTACTCTTAAGTTAACGGGACAATTTATGGACATTAATGCATAAGCTATGCCCAGGACTACTGCACTACCACCCATATCTTTTTTCATTAATAACATACTATTGGAGGGTTTTATATCCAAACCACCACTATCAAAAGTAACTCCCTTACCAACCAAAACAATATTAGGATAATTGTTTTTTTTACTTTTATTCCATTGAAGATCAATGAGCAAAGGTTTGTTTTCTGAAGATCTACCCACAAAGTCTACTAAAGGAAAATTCTTTTCTAGTTTATTGTCCTTATATGTTAAAATTACAGGTGAAAATTTTTTAAATGATTTTTTAATTACTTTTTCGTAGTTAAGTGGTGTTAGGATGTTTGGTGGTAAATTTATTAAATCTCTTGCTAGAAAGATGCCTCGCATTTCTGCAAAGCATTTTTGCAATGAATTTTTTGAAATTTCTTTTCTACAATCAGACAAGCATAAGGACTGCTTTGCATGAGAATTTTTAGTTATTTTTTTCATGGAAAAATCATAGAATGCTAAACCCCATCCTAAAATAAAGTTTAACTTGTCAAAGTTTTCAAATTCATCAACAAATTGAACACTCCATTTTTTCTTTGGAAGTTTTTGTGATAATTTAGCTGCTTGGTCAATTAAGCTTTTTTTAGGTTCATGGGATTTTTTAATTATAGCAATTGCTCCACCAAGAGTAAATTTCTCATCTGGAAAAAATCCAAAATGCTGTGTTTCAAGTGTAAAACTTGTATTTAAAAAATTTTTTTGTTTTTCGGATATTAACTTACTTGAATTCAAACTTTTTATATCGTTAAAAAGATAAAGAGGAATTGATTTGATTTTTCTATTTTCGCAAAATCCATTTAGATTCTCGTTGAAATTATATACCATTATTTAATTACCTCGCATTAAGATTTAAAATTATAACATTACTCTCAAAATATGGTATTTCTAAATTAATAAAAAAGTTAAAGAAATGAACAGTATTTTAAAATTTTCAGAAATTTTTAAAAAATTAAAAAAAATAAATTATTTAATTTTAGGTTCCTTGATTATTTTAATAATCTTAGCTCTTTTCTCTGGGCAATACTCAATACCTCCTATAGACCGGGATGAAGCCCGTTTTGCTCAAGCTAGCAGTCAAATGATTCAGAGTGGTGATTATGTAAATATTAAATTTCAAGACGAAATTAGAGCTAAGAAACCAATCGGCATTTATTGGCTTCAAGCGCTTTCAGCAAAAATATTTGGTCAGGAAGATATTGGTTCGTATAGAATACCATCATTATTAAGCTCTATTATAACACTAGTTTTTGTTGGTTTAATAACTAGGTTAATTTTTCCTTTTTATCAGACTCTTATCGTAACATTATTATTTGCATCATCAATTGTATTTATGGGAGAAGCTCACCTTGCCAAAACTGATGCTACTCTTTTGTGTTTAATCTGTGTTCAACAATATTTTTTACTCAAAATAATTTTGGATCAAGATAATACTTTTAAAGTAAAATACCTTTACCCAATATTAGTATGGCTAGCCTTTTCTTTTGGAGTTTTGGTAAAAGGTCCTCTTTCAATAGCTATACTATTTCCTACAGTTATTGCCTTTTCCATAATTCAGAAATCTATAAGTCTGATAAAATCTCTAAGACTCATGTTAGGTTTTTTAATATGTACCTTAGTTATTCTGCCATGGTTTTTGGCAATTGATGAAGCAACAAACGGTATGTTTTTACAAAAAGCTTTTCAAGAAGATTTTTTTAGTAAATTGGAGAGTGGTCAAGAGGGACATGGTGCAATGCCAGGAACTCATTTATTAATATTATCAATTTCAATATGGCCTATTGCCACTTTTTTACCTTGCTTGGTTTTATTTATTTTACAAAATAAAACTAACATAATTATAAAATTTTTATTGTGTTGGATTTTACCATTTTGGGTTATTATCGAATTAATTCCAACAAAACTTCTTCATTATTCACTTCCAGTTTTGCCTGCAGTTGCAATTCTAGCAATAGGAGGACTATTGCAGTTTAAGTCTAATATGAAAAAAATAAAAAGTGCTTTAGTTAAGAAATTTACCT
>CACJFI010000069.1 GCA_902592615.1 uncultured SAR116 cluster alpha proteobacterium
GGGTTGAAGAGGATTTTAATAGATTATGGGCAGAAGGTGTATTAGAAAATCCCAAAAGAAAAAGAACTAGTGAATTTTTAAGAGCTAATGAAGTTAAAAATATCGTCTCTCAAGTCGATTATTTGTTGGATATACATTCAATGCAAAAACCTTGCGTACCTCTTATGATGGCTGGAATGTTAAATAAAGGTATTGATTTCGCTCGCGATGTAGGCATACAAATGCCAATAATATCTGATTCCGGACATAATGAAGGAATGAGAATGAGAGACTATTTTGGCTTTTCTAATAAAGATAGTCAAAAAAATGCTCTTCTAGTTGAATGTGGGCAACATTGGGCCAAGTCTTCTGAAATTGTTGCAATTGAGACTATGATAAGATTTTTACGAACTACTTCAATAATGGATGAAAATTTTGCAGATGATTTTATCTATAAAAATAAAGTATTAAATTTTCAAAATGATGTTTATAAAGTTGGAAAAATTATAACTATCAAAAGTGAAAATTTTAAATTTGATCAAGATTGGCAAGGTTTCGAAACCTTAAAAAAGGGAGTGTTGATTGGGAAAGATGATAATGAAGAAGTATATGCTCCCTACGAAGAAACTATTTTAATTATGCCTTCCAAAAGATTATTTCCAGGTAAAACAGCAGTAAGACTAGCCTATAAATTAAGTGACTATTATTAGAAATTTTAGTGAAGCCTTGGGTTAAACATATCCCGCAGATGATCTCCGACTAAATTTATAGAAGCGACAGTTATAAGTAATGCAACGCCTGGAAATATGCTAATCCAAAAGTCGCCACTATACATATATTCAAAACCATTTCCTATTAGAAGACCCAAAGAAGGTTCGGTTATTGGAAGACCTAAACCCAAAAAACTTAGTGTGGCTTCTAAAGAAATTGCGTGTGCCGTTTGCAAAGTACCGACAACAATTAACGGAGCCATACAGTTAGGCAATATATGTTTAAACATTATTCGTGTGTTTCCGAATGCTAAACATCTAGCAGCATCAACATATTCTTTATTTATTTCAACTAGAGCACTTGATCGTGCTGTTCTAGCGTAATAAGCCCACTGTACTAAAATTAGAGCAATAATAGTTTTTTCAACACCTTTTCCAAAAGCAGCTAAGATAATTAAAGCAACTAAAATAGATGGAAAGCTTAGCTGAATGTCCACAATTCTCATAATTAATGACTCGTATCTACCGCCAAAAAAAGCTGCAGAAATTCCAAAAAATGAACCTATTATCAGAGCAAAAATACCTGATAGAACGCCAACTCCTAAACTTACCCTCAATCCATAGAATATAGCTGAAACCATGTCCCTGCCTGCGCCATCAGTACCAAGTAAAAAATAATTACCAGAAAAATCTTCTGAAAATGGTGGTAACCTACTATTCATAATACTAACAGTATTGAGATCGTAAGGATCAGTCGGAGATACTAAAGGTGCAAATATTGCTACGAATAGAATAAGTAAAAAAATAAAAAAAGCGACAAGAGCAACCTTGTTTGAAGAAAAATCTTTACAGAATTCTATAAATTTTCTTAATTTTGGGTTCATTGATGATCCCCTTTAATTCTTACTCGTGGATCTAAGAACGTATATATTATATCGACAATTAAGTTTAAAAATACGAAAAATGTTACAATGATCATTAAGTATGCAACAATAACTGGGCGATCAAGATTATAAATTGAATCAATTATTAACTTTCCCATCCCAGGCCATGCGAACACAGTTTCAGTAACTGTTGAGAAGGCGATTAAGGAACCAAATTCAAGGCCAATAACAGTGACAATTGGAATTAAAATATTTTTCAAAACATGTATCAATACAACTCTTTTTTCAGAAATTCCCTTAGACCTAGCAAACGTAATATAATCTTGAAGAATTATTTCTCTTGTTCCGGCTCGTGTTAGACGTATCACTGAAGAAATTTTAAATAACGCCAAATTTAGTGCAGGTAAAAAAACATGAGATAGTCCATTTAGAGTAAACAAAGAACTATTTATACCCATAAAGGTTCCAATCTCACCTCTACCAGTTGATGGTAACCATCCAAGTTGAACAGCAAATATCATGATAAATATAATACCAACCCAAAATGTTGGCATAGAAAAGCCTAAGATAGAACCTGCCATAATAACCTTACTTGCTTTGCTGTCAGGGTTATATCCTGCGTATATACCTAAAGGTATTGCTATAATTAAGGATATAAATAATGAGAACAAGGCCAGTTCTAATGTGGCCGGCATTCTCTGGATTATTAACTTTAGGGCAGGTTCTCCAAAAATAAATGAGCTTCCTAAATCCCCTTTAAAGGCGTTTACTAAAAAATACCAATACTGTTCTGTTACAGGTCTATCTAGTCCAAGTTCGCGGATAACTCTTTCTACTTCGGCTTGATCAGCTTCAGGATTAATTAGCATTTCTACAGGATCACCTACTAGATTTACACCTCCAAAAACCAAAAGAGACATAATAAATAAAACAAGTATACTTTGAGCGAATCTTGTACAAATAAATGCTGTCATTTTAGAATTCTTTAATAATAAGAACCAGAGCAAACCTGCTCTGGTTCTTAGGTTATAACTTATTTACAATTTAAATATGTTGCTATTGTTCTTTCATCAGTTCTTGGAGTGTAGCTACAAGAAGATTTTGCAGCCCAAGTATTCATTTGATAATGAATTGGAATAACACCATAGTTTTTACCAACCGCCACTTCGGTAGCTTCAGCTAAAAGTTTACCTCTGGCGTCTGAATCAACTGTTCCAAGCGCCTTTTGAATTAGCTTATCAACAACTGGATCAGAATGTCTTCCTCTATTCGCTCTACCCATACCAATAGATTTGTCATAAGTATGTAATAAAGCCCTTAATGGAGATGATGCTTCTCCAGAACCAGCACCCCAACCAAGGACCATAAAACTAAATTCAGGGCTCTTATTTGGACCACCTCTTGATGCTCTTTTGAAGTAAACAGCTTTTGGCATTGTTTCAACTTTTGCTTTAATACCTATCCTTGAGAACATCTGTGCAAGTGCCTCAGCAATTTTTGCATCATTGATGTATCTATCATTTGGACCATGGATAGTCATTTCAAAACCGTTTCCATATCCAGCATCTGCTAATAACTTTTTTGCAGCTTCTGGATCATATGGATCTGGTTTCATTTTATCTGAGACACCATGGAAACCTGCTGGTAATAATTGGCCTGCTTTTACAGCAATACCTTCCATCACTTTTGAAACCATTGCATCACGATTAATTGCTAAAGAAAGAGCTTTTCTGACCCTGACATCCATTAGAGGGTTTTTAATTTTACCACCACCTATTGCTGTAATATGAGGTGAATCCTCTCTAAATTGGTCCATATGAAGATAAATCACTCTATTAGAAGATCCGCTATTTAACTTAATAGTTGGATTTTTTTTCATTTTTGCAACATTTAAAGGAGGTACATTATCTATAAAATCTACATCCTTAGCTAATAGTGCTGCAATTCTTGCGGGACCAGATTTAATTGGCTTAAATAAAATATTTTTGTATTTAGGCGCTCCAGTACCTGCACCATGATAATTTTCGTTAGCTTTTAATACTATTTTATCTCCTGGCACCCACTCTACAAACTTATAAGGACCAGTACCAATTGCTGCTTTACCACTATTATAGTCAGCTGTGGTTGCGCCTTCTCCATTTTTCTTTGATATAATTTTAACTGTCATGATATCATTTGGCATCAAAGGATAGGGTTTCTTTGTTTTTATGTGAATTGTATGACTATCAATTTTAATAAATTCTTTTCCCTTTAAGTAAGTACCAAAACCTGATGGAGATTTTGGAACATTTTGTGCTCTTTGAGCCGTAAAGAGAACATCATCTGCAGTAAAATCACTTCCGTCATGAAACTTTACACCTTTTCTGAGCTTAAATTCCCAAGTGGTGTCATTGATAGGTTTCCACGAAGTAGCTAAATCTGGATAATGTTGTTGGTTTTCGTCTGACCCAACTAATGTCCCATAAATATGGGTAGCAAATGCA
>CACJFI010000070.1 GCA_902592615.1 uncultured SAR116 cluster alpha proteobacterium
TTTCAGTAAGTCATAAAGTATCACCACTAATTAAATTAGTTGGTAGAGGTGATACCACCGTAGTTGATGCTTATTTATCTCCAATTCTTAGACGATACGTAAATCAAGTTTCAGAAGAACTTAAAGATACTAAATCTACTCAATTAATGTTTATGCAATCCAATGGAGGCTTAACAGACGCAAATCTTTTCCAGGGTAAAGATGCTCTATTATCTGGGCCAGCTGGAGGAGTTGTGAGTATGACACAAACCGGAAAGCAAGCGGGATTTAATAAATTAATTGGATTTGATATGGGTGGAACCTCTACAGATGTATGCCATTTTGCTGGTGAGTTTGAAAGATCGTTTGAAACAGAATTAGCAGGTGTAAGAATTAGAGCTCCTATGATGCAGATTAATACTGTGGCAGCAGGTGGTGGCTCAATTCTTTCCTATAAAGATGGTAGATTTCAAGTTGGCCCGGAGAGCGCTGGAGCAATTCCTGGCCCAGCATCATATGGTAGAGGTGGACCTTTAACTGTAACTGATTGCAACGTCTTATTAGGTAAATTAAATCCAGATTTTTTCCCAAAAGTTTTTGGGAAAACTGGCGATCAATCTCTAAATTTAGAAATTGTAAAGAAAAAGTTTTTGGAATTATCAGATATAATTTCTAAAGAGAAAAATGAGCCTATGATGGATATCTATAAAATGGCTGAAGGTTTTTTAAAAATTGCTGTCGAAAACATGGCTAATGCAATAAAAAAAATATCCATTCAAAAAGGTTATGATTTAACAAATTATATGTTGAATTGTTTTGGAGGTGCAGGCGGACAACATGCATGTAATGTTGCTGACTCTCTTGGTATTTCAAATGTTATGATACATCCATATGCTGGAGTTTTATCAGCCTACGGAATGGGCCTTGCTGAAATTAGAAGTATTAGGGAAGGTCATTTTGAAAAAAATATCACAAATATTTTAGACGCTGAAAACTTAATTGAAATCTTATCTTCACAAGCAAAAAAAGATCTAAATAATCAAGATATTTCTGATGCTTCAATTATTCTCTTAAAAAATGCTTTTTTGCATTATAAAGGTTCACATCAAAATTTAGAAATCAAATTTGATACACCTGAAAATATGAGAAAATCTTTTGAACAAGAACATAAAAAACGCTTTGGTTTTTTTGTTCAAGATAGAGAAATATTTATTGAAATGCTAACTGTTGAGGCTGTAGGTAAAAAAACAGAAAACTATGATTTTTTAAATCCTAACACATCAACTACAAAGGCAAATCCTATTGCATTCAAAAAAATGTATGTAAATGGCTCAGAAATTAATACACCAATCTATAAAAGGGATGAATTAATAATTGGACAGAATATTTCAGGTCCAGCTATTATTGTAGAAGCAACAGGTACTAACATAATTGATGATGGTTGGTCTGGAACTTTAGACAAGCATTATAATTTAATCTTATCTAGAGTAGAAGAAAAGAAACTTCAAAAAGGAATAGGAACATCTGTAGATGTTGTAATGCTTGAAGTATTTAACAATCTTTTTATGAATATTGCAGAACAAATGGGTGCAACGTTAGCAAATACTGCTTATTCAGTGAATATAAAAGAAAGATTAGATTTTTCATGTGCTCTTTTTAATAATGAAGGATCTTTAGTTGCCAATGCCCCTCATGTTCCAGTTCATTTAGGATCTATGTCAGAGGCAATAAAAACAGTAGTTAGATTAAACAAAGATAATATTTATCCAGATGATGTTTTTGTACTCAACGCCCCGTTTAATGGTGGAACACATCTTCCTGATGTAACGGTGATTACTCCAGTTTTTGATAAAAATGGAAAAGAAATTATATTTTTTGTTGCCTCTCGTGGCCATCATGCCGACATAGGAGGTAAAACACCAGGTTCTGGTCCACCAGACTCAAAACATATTGAAGAAGAAGGTGTCTTGATTGATAATTTTAAGTTGTTTGATAAAGGTATATTTCGTGAGCAAGAAATGAGAAAAATCTTATCATCAGGTAAGTATCCATGTCGAAATATTGAACATAATATGGCAGATCTTGCAGCTCAAGTTGCAGCAAACAAAACAGGTATTAATGAAATTAATTCCATGATTGACCAATTTGGTATTGAAACTGTGCACGCCTACATGAATCATGTACAAGATAATGCAGAAGAAAGTATACGTAATGCCATAGTTAATTTAAAACAAGGTGAATATGAGTATGAACTTGATAATGGTGAGTTCATTAGAGTTAATGTAAAAATTGATAAAGATAATCGTGAAGCTATAATTGATTTTACAGGCACAGCCCCTAAAAACCCTTTCAATTACAATGCCCCAATGGCTGTATGCTATGCAGTAATATTATATGTATTTAGAACTTTAGTTGGAAATAATATTCCACTTAATGAAGGTTGCTTCAAACCAATAAAAATTATTATACCAAATAATTCTATGATAAATGCAAAGTATCCTTCTGCTGTGATAGCAGGCAATACAGAAGTGAGCCAATTGACATGTAACGCGTTATTTGGAGCACTTGGAGTGATTGCTGGCAGCCAAGCAACAATGAATAATTTTATCTGGGGGAATGAAAAAATACAAAATTATGAAACTATTTGCGGAGGAACTGGTGCAGGTCCCAATTTTCATGGCACATCAGCTATTCAAACTCACATGACCAATACCAGAAGCACTGATCCAGAAGTATTAGAAACTCGTTTTCCAGTAAGACTTGAAGAATTTTCAATAAGAAAAAATTCAGGTGGTAAAGGTAAATTCAATGGAGGTGACGGCGTTACCAGAAAATTAAGATTTTTAGAGCCTATGACTGTTACAACATTGTGTTCACATCGAAAAATAAAGCCATTTGGTTTAAATGGAGGTGGTCCTGGAGACTGTGGTAAAGAATGGCTTGAAAAAGCAGATGGAAGTATACTTAGTCTTTCTGGTAACGATAGTTGTCAAGTAAAAATTAATGATCTTTTTGTTATGGAAACACCAGGTGGTGGTGCATTTGGAAAAAAATAAATTTAAATTATACACCCTCTATAAATTCTAATAAATTTTTTCTTATATCTTCACTTTGTATATGAAATCTATCAACAGCTTGGGTCCAGTCGGTTTCTTTAAAATCACTCTTTAAAACTTTATATTCTTTACTCATTTCTAAATCTTGTTTTAGTTGCGACCTAGAATATAGAATTAACGCAATAGATCTAGGGTCCATAACACTAATATCAAAACTTAATTCAACTACTTTGTTATAATCCTCAGCAAAAAAATAACCAAGAATTAAGTCTTTTACTCTGTTATCTGATGATGACTGACCTTGCGGAATAGGGTCAAGCTCATATGCTTTATTAAGTAATTCTAAACCTTTATCAACCTTTCCTGTTCTAACTAAAACTTCACCATATCCGGATAGCACTCTTGGATCGTTTGGAACCATATTGAATGCCTTTCTTCCATGATCTTCAGCTAAAACATAATCATGATTACTTAAGTAAACTGCGGATAACATTCTATGACATTCAAAATCATTCTCATTTAATTCTAGAGCTTTATCTATATTTTGTTTAGCTTCTGCAAAAATTTCTTCAGTATTTTGATCTGAAAAACCCCTAAACATTGCTTGGCCCAAAGTACAACATTTCCAAGCATATGCCTGAGCATTATTAGCATCTGCTTCTATGGCTTTATCGAAGTTTTTTAATGCTTCCTGACAAGCTTCTTTTGTAAATTTATGATGATTTTCTTTCCCTCTTAATAAATATTCATATGAACTTATATTTTCTGTTGGCTTTCTTTTTGATCTTTGCAACGAACTAATTTCAATCTCTCCAAGTAGGGCAATTGAAATTTTTCTTACTATTTCA
>CACJFI010000071.1 GCA_902592615.1 uncultured SAR116 cluster alpha proteobacterium
ATATCATTATCATTATATTTTTCTTCAAATGATTTTACTTGTTGCATCAAGAGCTCTCTAGATTCTAATTCTCTTGATTGTTTTGAGGCCCAAGCCCCAATTCGACTGCCTTTTGAACGAGATTGATAATATTTATCAGACACTTCATCGGAAACTTTTTCAAGATTACCAACCAACCTTACTTGACGATTTAAACTTTTCCAATAAAAGCATAAAGCTCCTTTTCTTGTTTGAATAATCTCTTTAGATTTACGACTTTCATAGTTGGTATAAAAAACAAAATCACCATCAATAATATCCTTTAACAATACTGTTCTAACTGAGGGCATTCCGTCTTTTGACACTGTAGCTAATTGCATCGCGTTAGGATCTCTAATTTCTTTTTTTTCAGCTTCAGATAACCATTTTTTAAATAATTGTATTGGATCCACAAATTTTTCTAATTCCAACTAAAATCTCCGTATTATTATTTTTTTATTTAGTACTAATTTTGCCATATTTTATAGATATATACTTTTACTGAATTTAAAAGATTAACATGAGGTATTAATGCTTAAAAATTTTTTATTATTTGGATCTCTACTATTACTTACAAGTAACGCTTACTCAAAAACAAATTTTTATCAAGTAACAGGTTCTATTTCTTCAGTAGAAGTACTTAAAACATATTCTACACAGAAAGTACCAAGAAATGAGAAAAGATGCTCAATTCAAAGAGTACCAGTAAATCAAGATGCCAATAAGTTTGGTGCAGATAACTTTATTGGAGCGTTAATCGGTGGTGCTATTGGTAACAGACTTGGTGATGGTGGAGGTAAATCTGGCGCCACAGCTTTAGGAGCCTTGATTGGATCTGAAGTTGTTAGAAATGAGAAAGCAGAAGCAAACCAAAATTTTGTTGAAAAAGAAGTCTGTCGGGTCCAAAAGGTTATTCACACTGAAACTACAGAACAAATTAGTGGATATAGATTAATTATAGATGTTGATGGAGAAACCATAACTTTAAATAGTAACAGATCTTATAACCCTGGCGATTTAATTACTTTAACGAAGAAAGTAAGTTATTCTCTTAATTAAATTTCTAATTAATAATAGTTAAATATTTTAAAATGATATAATAATTGTTAAGTAATTCATTTTAATTTTAAAGCTCAATTTTAGATTAGGAATATTAGTAATGGAACAAGAAAACCACAGTAAAGGGATTATGCATGGCAAACGTGGTATTGTTATGGGAGTAGCTAACGATAGATCTATTGCTTGGGGAATAGCTGATGCAATTGCAAAACAAGGTGCAGAAATAGCATTTACATACCAAGGTGAAGCATTACAAAAGAGAGTAATTCCACTGGCAGAATCAGTTGGCTCTAATATTGTTATACCATGTGATGTTTTAAGTGATGAAGCAATTGACAAAACATTCGACATGCTAAAAGAAAAATGGAATAGTATTGATTTTTTAGTTCATGCAATTGCATACTCAGATAAAGATGAATTAAAAGGTGAGTATGTAGATACAACAAGAGAAAATTTTTATAAAACAATGGATATATCTGTGTATTCATTTACTGCAGTTGCTCAAAGAGCTGCGGCAATGATGCCAGATGGTGGATCTATGATCACCCTTACATATTATGGAGCAGAAAAAGTAATGCCTCATTATAATGTGATGGGTGTTGCTAAGGCTGCACTTGAATCTTCAGTAAGATATTTAGCTGCAGATCTAGGAGACAGCAAAATTAGAGTTAACAGTTTGTCAGCAGGCCCTATAAAAACTCTTGCAGCTAGTGGTATAGGTGACTTCAGATATATTCTTAAATGGAACCAATATAATTCTCCGCTTCGTAGAAATGTCACATTAGATGATGTTGGTGGATGTGGTGTCTATCTTTTATCTGATCTGTCGGCTGGGGTAACTGGTGAGACTCATCATGTTGATTGTGGTTATCATGTCGTAGGTATGAAAGCTATTGATGCACCAGATATGTCTCCAGAAAAAAAAGAAATTTAAATTACTAAATTGTTTAATTGAAAGAATTTAAATGGCGAGTAACTCTTTTGGAAATATTTTTAAATTTACAAGCTTTGGCGAAAGTCATGGTAAAGCAATTGGATGTATAGTAGATGGAGTACCTCCTTTAATTCCTATAAATGAAAAAGACATTCAAGTTTACTTGGATAGAAGAAAACCTGGCCAGTCCAAATTTGTTACACAAAGAAAAGAAAACGATATTGTTGAGATTCTCTCTGGAACTTTTGACGGAAAATCTACAGGTCATCCAATTGCTCTTCACATAAAAAATGAAGATCAAAGAAGTAAAGATTATTCTGAAATTTCTACTCAATTTAGACCAGGACATGCTGACATTACATATCAGAACAAATATGGAATAAGAGATTATAGAGGAGGAGGCAGATCAAGCGCAAGAGAAACAGCTGTAAGAGTTGCTGCAGGCGCAATTGCTTTTAAGGTATTAGAAAAAAAGTTACAAAAATCTGTAAAGATTAGAGCTAGTGTAATCCAATTAGGGCCAAATAAGATTAATCGTGAAAATTTTGATTGGAATGAAGTTAATAAAAACCCTTTTTTTTGTGGAGATCGAAAAGCTGTAAAAAAATGGGAAATTTGGTTAGACAATCTTAGGAAGAACGGGAATAGTGCTGGCGCAATAATTGAAGTTGTTGCTGAAAATGTGCCTAGAGGATTAGGAAGTCCAATTTATAAAAAGTTAGATAGTCAAATTGCAGAAGCCTTAATGAGCATAAATGCAGTAAAAGGCGTAGAAATTGGTTCTGGTTTTGATTTAGCGTCTTTAACAGGTAGTGAAGCCAATGACGAAATTTATCCTGACAATAAAGGAGATTATTATTTTGGATCTAATCACTCTGGAGGAATATTAGGTGGAATCTCTTCTGGCCAACCTGTAGTAGCTAAATTCATTGTTAAACCAACGAGTTCAATTTTAACAGAAAAAAACTCTATAAATTTACAAAATGAACCTATCATGATCAGAACAAAAGGTAGGCACGATCCTTGTGTTGGTATTAGGGCTGTTCCAGTAGCTGAAGCTATGATGGCAATAACTATTTTAGATCAATTGTTAGAGCATGAAAGTCAAGTTGGGAAGATTGAGTAAAATTTTAATGAATTAAATTTTTGTAGCTACAATTAAAAATTCCTTATTTCCACTAGGGCCAAAAATAGGGCTTTCAATAACTCCTAAAATACTCATGTTAATTTCAAGCTCTATCCATTTTGTTATATCATTAATTACTGACTCATGTAGTCTAGGATCTCTAACAACGCCACCCTTCCCGACAAGACCTTTCCCTACTTCAAATTGGGGTTTAATTAGAGCTACTAACCATCCATGAGATTTTAGAAGTCTAAGTCCTGGAGGTAAAACTTTCTTCAACGATATAAAAGATACATCACAAACTAAAGCATCCAAAGGATCTTGAATGATTTTATCTGTTAAATATCTGGCATTTGTTTTTTCTTTAACTATAACTCTTTCGTCTTGTCTCAATTTCCAATCTAATTGCCCATATCCAACATCTACTGCATAAATTTTACTAGCTCCGCTTGCTAACAAAACATCTGTAAAACCGCCTGTGCTTGCTCCAATATCAAGTGCTATAATAGAATTACAGTCTAAATTAAATTCTAATATAGCTTTATTTAATTTAACACCTCCCCTAGATACCCACGGATATGTTTTACCTTTTATTTCAATTTTTGAATTTTGTGATACTTGTTGTCCAGGTTTTTCAACACGCTTAT
>CACJFI010000072.1 GCA_902592615.1 uncultured SAR116 cluster alpha proteobacterium
AAAGAAATTTTTCCTGAGTGGTCAGCAACAACTCCACTAGTTAGAGCAAGAAAAATGTTCAAGCTGAAAGAATTGATTGAATTTAGACAAAACGAATTAGCGAAGTTAATCTCTCAAGAACATGGCAAGACTTTTGATGATGCATTAGGAGAAATTGGAAGAGGTTTGGAGGTTGTTGAATTTGCTTGTGGAATACCAAACCATCTTGCTGGTAATTATACTAGCAATGTCGGTAGATCTATCGACAGCTGGTCTGATTACCAGCCTATGGGGATTTGCGCAGGCATAACGCCGTTTAATTTTCCAGTGATGGTACCAATGTGGATGTTTCCAGTAGCAATTGCATGCGGCAATTGCTTCATTCTCAAACCCTCTGAAAGAGATCCAAGTTCAACTAGATTATTATCTGAAATTGTATTAGAAGCTGGAATTCCACCAGGTGTTTTAAATTTAGTAAATGGTGGAAAAGAAACCGTAGATGCAATTTTACAGCACAAAGATATAACTGGTATAAGCTTTGTTGGATCCACACCTATAGCTGAATATGTTTATAGGGAAGCAGCTAAATACGGTAAAAAAGTACAAGCTATGGGAGGGGCTAAGAATCATATGGTTGTGATGCCAGATGCTGATATGGAGATGGTAGGAGACGCAATTATGGGTTCAGTATTTGGTTCTGCTGGAGAAAGATGTATGGCTATCTCTGTTGTGGTGCCAGTGGGTGAGGGAACTGGAGACAAAATAAAAGAAATAGTTAAGCCAAAAATTGAAAATTTAAAAATAGGCTCAGGACTGGATCCTGATTCTGAAATGGGACCTTTAGTCACTTCAGATCATCTTCAGAAAGTCAAAAATTATATTGATCGGGGTGTAGAAGAAGGTGCTGAATTAGTTGTAGATGGAAGAAATTTAAAGCTTCAAGGTTATGAAAACGGTTTTTTTATCGGTGGTTCATTTTTTGATAACGTAACTACTGATATGTCCATTTATAAAGAAGAAATTTTTGGTCCAGTTCTTTCAATGGTTAGAGCTAAAGACTTTGATTATGCCTTAGATATTGTAAATAAACATGAATACGGGAATGGAACTGCAATATTTACCTCTAATGGTGGTGTTGCAAGAAAATTTTCAAATGAATGTCAAATTGGTATGGTCGGCGTAAATGTTCCTATTCCTGTTCCTGTGGCCTATCACTCTTTTGGTGGGTGGAAAAGGTCAGCATTTGGAGGGCATGGGGTGTATGGAATGGAAGCAGTAAGGTTTTATACTAGACTTAAGACTGTTACAGGAAGATGGCCTTCAGGCCATCATTCTGGCGCTCAGTACACATTTCCAAGTAACAGCTAATTTTTAAGCATTTTGGAAAAGTCTTTAATTTCTGGCAATGGCCATTTATCAGTGTCATTTGGAACTTTGAAAACATTAAGTGTCATTGAAATTAGGCTGTAATAACCACATATACCAACAACGTCTATTGCTGCGGTTTCATCTAGTATGCTTACTAGGTTATTATAAGTATTATCAGAAACATTTTTTAAGATATTTGCTTCAGCTGCGAAGTCAAAAACAGCTTCTTCTTCAGATTTATTAAAATTTGGCCTTTTTCCTAGACTTATTATCTCTACATGATGAGGGTCTATTCCACCTTCGATAGCTAAAGGTGCATGATGCTCCCATTCAAATGCAGATGACCAAACTCTTCCAGTAGTTATAATAGCAAGTTCAGATAAACCTTTTGATAAAGAAGTACCATATCTTGCATATTCTCCTACAGTTTGAGCACTTTTTGCTAAACCGGGATTGTTAAGCCAAATTCTAAGTGGGCCAACAACGTGGCCTCTTGGGCCACTTACTATAGTATCATGGATTTCTTTTTGTTCTTTTGTTAAATCTTCTACTTTCCAATCTTTAACACGAGCCATAAAAACACCTTTATAAATTTGTTATGTTTTCCAATAAAATTTCATCACTATATTGCCATCCTAATAATGATATACCAATAGGGCCAGTATTATCTTTAAATTTTGGCATTGAAATTTGAGGTCTAGAGGTCATACCAGCAATTGAAGTAAATTCCATTAATTTTTTTCTATACGAACCTAATTGTTCGTCACTTTGTCCACATTTAGGAGACGAAAAGGGTGTGGTTGGGAAGATGGCAATAATTCCTTTAGGTAAAGATTTATCAATCTCATCAATAAGTTTTGTTCTAAAATTTAGAGCTTCATTAATTTGATCATTGGTTATTTTCTTTGCCATTTCAATTCTAGCATTTATCTCAGGTGATATTTTAGGTTTATTTTCTAAAATCCATGGAATTATGTTTTCCTTTATTTCTCCACCTTGAAGAATTCTGAAATTATCTGAGATTTTTTCTTTATCATGCTTTGAAAGACGAATTTTTTTAATTTCTGGAAATTTATTATTAATGTAATTATTAAAAAGTTTTACAACGTCTATATTTGCTAATTCTAAAATATCCTGTGCGATTACAAACTCTGTGAATGAAAATTCGGTTTTTTCATTTAAATTTAAAAGAACAGATCCGATTTTTTTAAAAATATGAACATCTTTAGAAAACCAGCCTACAGTATCAAAACTTGGTGCCATTGGATAAACACCTTCTGTATTAATTCTGTTATGTGTGGGTCTTATGCCAAATAGACCACAAAAAGAAGCTGGCACTCTTACTGATCCACCGGTATCAGATCCAATTGAAAAGTCATATAAGTTTGTAGTTAATGCAGCTGCTGATCCTGAGCTTGATCCGCCAGGCACACAACTAGGAGCATTTAAGTTAGTGGGTGTCCCATAGTGACCATTTTCACCAATTAGTGAATAAAAAAATTCATCACAAATTGTAACTCCCTTTAAAATAGCACCTTCATTTAACAAATCTTTTAAAAAGGGTGCGTGATCGTTTGCTGTTTTGCATTTTTTATAAAAGTCTGGATTACCACAAGAAGTTTTAAAATTTTTGATTTCACACATATCTTTAACTAAAAATTTAAGGTTTTTTAGAGTTCCAGTTTTATTAAAAAAAATGGAATTTTTAGGAGAATGTGGTACTAAATATGACAATTGATACTCTATCTATATTTTAAAATTAAGACTTATTAGTAAGTTATATTACTTAACACCCTATAACGGAGATAATATGAAAGTAAATGGTAAAAATTATACTTCGATATGGTTTGAAGAAAATAATAAGGTCTTTATAATTGATCAAAGATGGTTGCCCCATGAATTTAAAATAGTTGAACTTAAAAATATTGACGATTTCTCAGCTGCAATAAAAGATATGTGGGTAAGAGGTGCACCTCTTATTGGAGTTACAGCAGCCTTTGCTTTTGTAAAATCAATGGAAACTGACAATTCTGATAATACATTAATTGAAACAAAGAAAAAGTTATTATCAACGAGGCCTACAGCTGTAAATTTACAATGGGCAGTTAAGATTATGTTTGATTTATTATCTAACGTTAAAAAAGAAAATCGACTTGATGAAGCCTTAAAAAAAGCAAAAGCTATATTAAAAGAAGATATAAATTCTAATTACAGAATAGGAAAGAATGGTTATGAAATAATCAAAAAAATTATAAACAAAAAAAATTCAAACTCTTTGAATGTTTTAACTCACTGTAATGCAGGTTGGTTAGCAACTGTAGACTGGGGCACTGCTACTTCTCCAATATATTATGCCAAAGAAAAGGGTATAGATGTACATGTTTTTGTTGACGAAACAAGACCAAGAAATCAGGGCGCTCAAT
>CACJFI010000073.1 GCA_902592615.1 uncultured SAR116 cluster alpha proteobacterium
CAAAATCAATATTAAAAATAAGTAAGACAAATAACTGTCAAATAATTTTACCTTTAGACCTAGTTGTTTCTGAGAAATTTGAAACTAATGCAAAATTTGAAATAGTGTCTTCAAATTCTGTCCCATCAGAAATGATGGCTTTAGATATTGGTCCTAAAACGATAAACAAAATAAGTTCAGTGTTTCAAAAAGTTAATACTTTACTCTGGAATGGCCCAGTCGGCGCCTTTGAAACGCCACCATTTGGAGAGGGAACTTACAAGCTTGCAAGAGAGGCTGCTAAATTAACGGTAAATAAAAATTTAATTACTGTTGCTGGTGGAGGTGACACGACTTCTGCTCTAAACAATGCTAATGCTGTCGATGATTTTACATATGTATCCTCAGCAGGTGGAGCTTTTTTAGAATGGCTAGAGGGTATAGAATTACCAGGAATATCAGTATTAAGTAAATAATTAAATAATGTATTAATTTAGAAAGGAAAAAAATAATGTCAGTAAGGGTTGCTATTAATGGATTTGGAAGAATAGGAAGAAATATTTTAAGAGCTATTGTTGAAACAGCTCGAGATGACATAATTGTTGTTGGTATAAATGATTTAGGCCCAGTAGAAACTAATGCTCATTTATTAAGATATGATAGCGTTCACGGAAAGTTTCCAGCAGATGTTAAAATTAGTGGCAATGATTTGGATGTTGGACATGGTCCTATCAAAGTTACTTCTATTAGAGATCCAAAAGATTTGCCTTGGAAAGAGCTTGATGTAGATATAGCTATGGAGTGTACCGGAATATTTGCTAGCCGAGAAAAAGCTTCTATGCATATAGACGCAGGTGCGAAGAGGGTACTTGTTTCTGCTCCTGCTAATGGTGTGGATCTTACTGTTGTTTATGGAGTAAATCATCAAAAAATATCTCAAGATCATCTTGTTATCTCAAACGCCTCTTGCACTACTAACTGTCTAGCACCTGTTGCAATGGCATTAAATAACGGAGTAGGTATAAATCAGGGCTTTATGACTACAATTCATTCTTATACAGGTGATCAACCAACATTGGATACAATGCATTCTGATCTTTATAGGTCTAGAGCTGCTGCTGGTAATATGATACCAACATCTACTGGCGCAGCTAAAGCCGTTGGATTGGTTTTACCAGAATTAAATGGAAAATTAGATGGTGTTTCGGTAAGAGTTCCTACTCAAAATGTATCAGTTGTTGATTTTAAATTTAATGCTTCAAGATCGACTTCAGTTGACGAAATAAATAACATTATTAAAGTATCCGCCAATGGAGAGCTAAAAAATATTCTTGGTTTTACAGATGAACCTCTTGTTTCAAGTGATTTTAATCATGACTCACGTTCTTCTATTTTTCACATGGACCAAACAAAAGTAATGGACAATACATTCGTTAGAGTATTAAGCTGGTACGATAATGAGTGGGGTTTTTCTAATAGAATGTCAGATACCGCTGTAGCTATCGGTAAGACAATTTAAAAAACAAATTTAAACTTTATGAAATAAAAAGGAATATCTGTATGACCGATGTGTTGATAGCACCATCAATATTATCATCAAATTTTTCATGTTTAGCTGATGAAATTAAAGCAATTGATAAAGCAGGTGCAGATTGGATACATTTGGATGTTATGGACGGTCACTTCGTACCAAATCTTACATTTGGGCCTCCAATTATTAAAGCCATAAGAGATTTTTCAAAAAAACCTTTTGATGCCCATCTAATGGTTACTAACCCAGATAATCTTTTAGAAGAATGCGTGAATGCTGGAGTTGATATGATAACTGTTCATAAAGAAGTCACTCCACATTTAGATAGAACTTTGAATCGTATTCGTGAGTTAGGATGTAAAGCAGGCGTTTCTATTAATCCTGCCACATCTATTTCAGGTCTAGAGTTTTTGTTAGATAAATTAGATCTGATCCTTGTAATGACGGTCAACCCAGGATTTGGTGGTCAAGTTTTCATTGAATCTTCTTTGAATAAAATTAAATTAATTAAAGAATTAATTAACAATAAGCCTATAAAAATTCAGGTTGATGGTGGCATTAATAAAGTCGTTGCGCCAAGGGTAATTAAGGCAGGTGCAAATGTAATTGTTGCAGGTTCTGCTGTCTTCAACGGAGATGGTGTCGAGAGTTATTCAAAAAACATAGAAGCTCTTCGCTATAAAATTTAAAAATGAAAAAAATTAACTTTAATATCATTTTTGATTTAGATGGCACTTTAATTCATTCGGTTCCTGATATGCACCATGCAATAAATAAAACTTTAACTAAATATAGTTTAAAAAATATATCTGAGGAAAAACTGCAGACTTTTGTTGGTGAAGGTATGTTATCTTTGTCAAAAAAAGTAGTTGATTTTTGTGGTGGAGATAAGGGTTTATATGAAATATTTTTCAATTGTTACAGACAAAACTATTCAGAACAACCTTATAAATATAGTACTTTAATGCCTGGAGTAATGGAGACTCTTAATTTTTTTTATGAGCGAAAAATATTAATGGGCATTTGTACTAATAAGAGACAATTTGTAACTGAAAAATTAATTCAAGAAATGAAACTAAGTAAATTTTTTACCACAATTGTTGGGGCAAGAGATAATATTCCGTTAAAACCAATGCCAAATATGTTAACGCTAACAATGGAAGGTTTTAACACAAAGAACAAAATATTTTACATGGTTGGTGATACATCAAATGATATTGATGCAGCTAAAGCAGCAAATATAAAATCAATTGCAGTTGCAGGTGGTTACACTGATAAGGATGTAAACAACCTTGGAGCAACTCACACCTTAAAAAACATGAAAGATATAATCAAGCTTCTTGGCTTATCTTAAATTGGATCCCAGCTAAAAACATCACCACTTCTTTCATTTGGTGTCATTGAATTTTTAAATGAGGGAAGTGCTCTTTCAGCAATTTGTTGTGGTGTCCACCCTGACTCAGAATGAATGCTTTTTACAGGTCTGTTTTGATTATATATAAATAATTCATTCAATCTTGCGCTGAAAATTTGTCCACTTACATTTTTAGCAGCCTCTGAAGCTAAAAAAACAGCTAAGGGTGCGTTAGTTTCAGGAGTCATTTTCTTTAATCTTTCAACTCTCTCTTTTTCAGCTTCAGTATTTGAAGGTATTGAATTGGTCATTCTACTCCAAGCGAATGGTGCAATACAATTTGATCTAACATTAAATCTGCTCATATCTAGGGAAATTGATTTTGATAGGCCTGTAATTCCTAATTTTGCAGCTGAGTAATTTGCTTGACCAAAATTTCCTATTAATCCTGATGTACTTGTCATATGCACATAGGCTCCTGAGCTTTGTTCTCTAAAATAAGGAGCAGCAGCCCTGCTTACGTAAAAGCTTCCATTTAAATGAACACTTATAACGTCATTCCAGTCTGAGGGTTCCATTTTATGGAAAATTGTGTCTCTTAAAATACCAGCGTTATTTATAACAATATCTAATCTGCCATAAGTATCTAATGCTTTTTTTATTATAAGTTGTGCACTATCCCATGAAGAAACGCTATCATTACTAATTATAGCTTTCCCACCTTTTTGAGTTATTAATCCAACAGTTTCTTGAGCCGGAGATTCAGAACCACCCTCACCAGTCAATGAGACACCTATATCATTAACAACAATTGAAACTCCTTCTCTTGAAAGGGCAAGAGCAATTTCACGTCCAATTCCTCCTCCCGCTCC
>CACJFI010000074.1 GCA_902592615.1 uncultured SAR116 cluster alpha proteobacterium
TGATAGATATAATAATACGTTGCATCAATATTCGATATTAGAACCTGATGCAGTAGATTTCACACCAGTAATAAATTTTGACGGAACTATTACATTTATTTGGGGAAAATATTCTGATGGTTCAATTTCCTCAATACAACTAGATAGTAATCTTTCAGCTTGGGGCTGGTCAGATGTTAAAACAATTGGTTCAGGTTTGCTTTCTAATTCTTATAGCCTTGATGCAATTCCTTTAAGTAATGAAAATTATATTATTTTATTCCCATATGATGATAATGCTTCTATAAACTATATAGTAGTCGACGGATCTAATCATTCAGCATTAATGCAGGTGAGCGCACCATTTACTGATGCTGAGGTCAATAGATATGGTAGTATTGAAATTTTAGATAATGGTAATTTTGTTATTGCCTATTCACCATATATGGGTACGCCGCTTGCATATGATTTAAAATTTAAAATTATTGACCCAAGTTCTGATATGGGTGATCAATATGAAATTATAAGTGATGTTAATGTTTCCACAAGTAATAAAAATCAAGATCAATCAGTTCTCAAATCTTCAGAAAACGGTTTTTATTTATCATTCAGGGATTATCAAGATGTCATGCTTGCAGAGTATGATTTTGATGGCAATTTAATAGAAGGTCCATTTATTGTAAATAATTTACCCAATACATCTCAAGATTTTGGACAAGATTTGTCAGATATAGCTGTTAACGATAATGGTGTATTTGTTGTTTACAATGATTTTAATAATGAAGGTGCAAACTTATTTGGCTCTGGTTCAGGTGATAATTGGGTAGATATTGAAGGTGCAACAAGTAATGAATATCTCATTTCACAAAGTAATCATGAAGTTGGAGATTTTATTCGTTTAAAAGTTTCGTATAAAGATTCATCAGGACAGGATATAGAGCTATATTCGAATTCTACAGAAATATATGACATAAATAATATTACAAATCATTTAACTGACTTGAATGACATAAACTCAGTTTTAAATAAAATAAGTGAAAATGCTAACAATGGCGATGAAGTTGGTATAACTGCTAAAACATATGATTTTGTAAATGAAAACTCTACAATAACTTACAATCTTACAAATGATGCTGGTGGTATATTTCAGATACATAGTGAAACTGGAGTCGTTACTATTAAAGATAGTAATCTATTAAGTTTCAAAAATGCAAACTCACTCGAGATAGGAGTGGAAGCCACTAACGAATTAGGGCATTCAAAAACCCAAACATTTTATATAAATATATTAGATCATTATAGCGAAGGTGATACCGAAGGATTATATTATGTTTATGATGAAAATATATATCAAAATATAATTTATCAGTTACCTACAGATACATCAATTGGCGCAGATGGTAAGTTTACAAACTATCAGTATTTTGAAATTTTAAATACCAACACTAATTCTTACAATAATATTATTAATTACAATCCATTTAGAGGATTTGATATTAATTCATCTAGCGCAAATGAATTGCAAATAGATTTTGATAACCATAGATGGGTGCATGAAAATAATAATTTTAATGGTCTTCATATAAATTCTACCGATGACCAAATAATTTTTAATGATCAAATTATTTATGCAAATTCAATTAAGATGCCTAATGATAAGATAATAGACTTATTGTACATAGAAAACTTGAGAGATGGTGCTGGTTTTGAAATTGATTCAACAACTAAAAATGATTATATAAATTTATCTGGTTACGAACTGTCTGATTTTGTATCTCACATAGAGGCTTGGAATTTTGATATATCATTATCTCCTGGTAATGATGTTTACATCAGTCCAACATTCATAATTGGTGATAGAGTTGCTGGACAACTAGATGCATGGAATTATAGCAAAGATATTGGAATGGGAACTAATATTTTAGTTCCTGATGTGCTGAGATATGAATTTTTAAACGAAAATGATTTATTAATATACGATGATAAAAATGGCACTGTTACTGAAGCATATAATTTTAGTACAATTACCACATCTAGAACATCTCAGAATATAATTATTGCAAGTGAAGGTCGTCAATCATTTAACTCACACGGATTATCTGATATAATTACAGCAGGTGAAGGTAAGGATTGGTTTCAATTTCAATTTAATGTCAATAATTTCCAAGATCAACAACTTACAATTACAGACTATGAAAATGGTGAAACTATAAGAATTGATGAAGGTTGGTTTCCTGATGGAAATTTTCTTGAAAATGGAGGAACATATACTGATAATTTTGAAATAAATTATGACGATACATTAAATCAAACTAATGTGAATTTAATCACAAGAAGTTCAAATCATAATGAATCACTAATTTTAAATGGTAAATTTTCGTTATCTAGTGCTTCTAATAATAATGGTGATTTAGATTTAACTTTTTATAATCAAGAAACTATTCCAACATCAGGCGACGATGTTTTAGGTCCTGTAGGTGAATATTGGGAAAAGGACATTGTTTTATCAGGTTTAGATCAGAGTTACACTATAAATGGTGGTCAGGGAAGTGATTTAATTGGCGGTGGATCTCAGGACGACATATTAGACGGAGGTGAAGAATTATATAAAGATCAATATGGACGTGATATAGATGAAAATGGTTTTCAAGTTAAAGATATCCTAAATTATTATGATGCCCCAGCTGGTATAAATGCTAATTTAATTACTGGAGTCATTCAAGATGGGCATGGGTCTGTTGACCAAGTCTCAAATTTTGAGAGACTAATTGGTAGCTTTTATGATGATACTGTAATTTTATCAAATGAATTGTACCGTGGATATCTGCCCTCATACGGAAATGACACAATAATAGGGTTGGACACATTAGATGGTGCAAACATCCCATACCTTGCTTATTGGCAACTCGACAATGACGATGACGTTACAGATGCATATATAGTTGTTAATTATGACGAGGGCATAGTCGATAAAACAGTGATTGGAGGTGAGTTTGCTGGCACTTATCAAGATACATTTTCTAATTATGTCGGTGCAATAATTGGGAGTAAAGGGAACGACATCATATTCGGTTTATCTTCTGATTCATATTATGTTCCTGTTGCTGGTTTTCACGAACACGACACTACTATAACTGGTGATACTGGTTATGGTTGGATTAACGCATATCTTGGAAATGATACAATTGTGGCACTTGGATCAGGCGAAGACCGACTTGCTGGTGGTAAAGGTAGTGACTTAATAATAACCTTCGGTCATGGAGAAACAGATAAAATATCTGGGGATACTCAAAATAAAAAAACAACAACTTCATTAGATTTTGACACTTTTGTTATTGGAGGCGAAGGTACAGTTTTAATTACTGACTATGAGGTTGGTGAAGAGATAATCTTATTAGATTATCCAACACAGTCTGTACTTGATATTGCAATTGTTTATGACATTGATTTAGATCAGACTTCATTAAGTCTTCTAGGACATAATGATGAGATTTATCACGATAGAGTTATTATTAATGGAAGACTTAAGATTGATAGCTTTGAGCAAATTACTTTTAATAACTCGCATACAAATGATACTAATATTAATAACGCAATTGCTGATTATAAGATTATACTTAAAAATAATATTGA
>CACJFI010000075.1 GCA_902592615.1 uncultured SAR116 cluster alpha proteobacterium
AAGACAGAGAAGATATTGAAATATCTTGGATGGATAAATCAATAATTGAATTAGACACAGAAATGACTTTAAAATTTGACGCAATTCTTTTGAATTTACCAAAAGCAAATGCTAATTGTGTGTCTGATTCCAATTGTAAATTAAAAATAATTTCTAGATTTGGTGTTGGCTTTGATTCTGTTGATATAGAAGCTATGAGAAAGAAAAATATTATAGTTACTAATACTCCTAATGCAGTTAGAAGGCCAGTCGCTGTTGCAGCTTTAACAATGATTTTTGCGGCTGCTGGAAAATTATTACAAAAAGATCATCTTGTAAGGAGTGGTAAATGGAATGACAGAACTAATTTTATGGGCACAGGCTTAGCTCAAAAGACATTAGGAGTGATAGGAGCAGGAAGTATAGGCACTGAGACAATTAAGTTATCAAAGCCTTTCTTTAAAAATATTTTAGCATATGATCCATTTAAATCGGAGAAACAATTAGCAGAAATTGGTGCAATTAAAGTTGATCTGACTGAATTAGCATGCAAAAGTGATTTTGTTGTAATTCTCTGCAATCTTGATAGCAATACAAAAGGGATGATTCAAAGTAATTTTTTTTTAAATATGAAAAAAAGTGCTTATATTTTTAATTTATCAAGAGGCCCTGTAATTAATGAAAGTCATCTTGAAAATGCACTTGAGGATAAAGAAATTGCGGGTGCCGGTCTAGATGTAACCGAAAAAGAACCTCTCTTAACAGACAGTAAGTTATTAAAATATGAAAATGTTATAATAACTCCTCATGCTCTTTGTTGGACAGATGAGTGTTTTAACGATATAGCAACGGAAGCGATAAGTTCTATACTAAACTATATAGATAAAAAACCGATATTAAACCAAGTAAACAAATAATTTATTATGCAGCTTCTTCCCTAATTGATTGATAAATTACAGCTAGTGCGCTCTCGTTGTTTTTGCAACCTCGTAATTTTGTAGTAAGCTCTTTATTTCTTAATAATCGTGAAATAAGGGCTAAGGCTTGAAGATGTTCTGAACCTTTGTTGTCTGGAGCAATTAATAAAAAAATAATATCCACAGGAATATCATCTGTAGAATTAAAATCTAATCCATTAACTAGTGTTGATACAAAGACATAAGGTTTATCAATATCAGTTACATTAGCGTGGGGAATAGCAATACCATCACCTACGGCCGTTGATCCTAATTTTTCTCTTTTTGTTAAATGTTCTAAAAGTAATCGAGGATTTATTCCAAGTTTGAATCCTACCAATTTAGTAAGTTCTTCTAAAACTTGTTTTTTGCTAGTGCCCTCAAAATTTACTAAAAAAGCATCATCAGACAACATATCATAGAGATTCATATTTTACCTTCAAATTTTAGGAATATTAAACTGTTCGTTAAATAATATCAACTTCAACATCAGTCAAGTTTATAATTTAAAAATTGTAGTTTTAAAAATTATTTCCTAGATAGACATCTCTAACTGTCCTGTCTATTTTAATTTCACTTGGGCTTCCTGACATGATAACAGACCCATCAAAAAGTATATATGCTCGGTCAACTATACTAAGTGTTTCTCTGACGTTGTGATCTGTAATAAGTACGCCTATATTTTTTGATTTTAATTTATTAATTAAATTTCTTACATCATTAATTGCAATAGGATCTATCCCAGCAAGCGGTTCATCTAGAAGAATGAAACTAGGGTTTGAAGCTAAGGCTCGAGCAATTTCAGTTCTTCTTCTCTCTCCCCCAGACAATAAAGCACCATTTGAGTTTCTTATTTTATTTAAATTGAATTCAGCTAATAATTCTTCTAAAATTTGGAATTTATTGTTCTTTTCATATTTTTGTACTTCTAAAACAGACAATATATTTTCTTCAACTGTTAATCCTCTAAAAATAGATGATTCTTGTGGTAAGTAACCAATACCCTCTTTTGAACGCATATGCATTGGTAAGTGATTAATACGTTCTTGATTTAAAAAAATGTCACCTTCATCACTGTCAATAAGTCCTGCTATCATATAAAAACAGGTGGTTTTGCCAGCCCCATTTGGGCCAAGAAGCCCAACAGCTTCTCCTCTATTTAAATTTAATGAAACTTTATTAACTACTTTTCTTTTGTTGTACGTTTTAGAAATAGAATTTACTTTTAATTCTTGTTTTGGAATTGTTTCTTTAGATTTATTTAAATCATAAGATATAGATGCATTTTTATTGTTTTGATCATTTAAAGATGATTTTAAGCGTTTGAGCTCTTCTTCTAAACCAGTCAGTTTAATCTCCTTTTTTTTGTTTTTTTATGGGAGAAAAAGTTCCTTTAACACGTTTTTTATTTTTTTTATCACCAACAATATTACTGATACCAGTTCTTAAATTTGTAATGCCCTTAGAGCCTGAAAGTTTAGATTTCTGGTTGATAATGACAACATTACCGGTTAATCGTATAATTTCATCAATTGCGTTATAAACTCCCAAATCAGCTTTAGATTTTCTACCTTTTGCCTTGTTTTCAATTATAACATTCCCTCTAGCAACAGCCTTTTTCAAAGATTTGTTATTAGACTCAAAATCAGCTTTAATATTATCTGCATAAATAACAGTTTTATTTGATAGAATTATTTTAACATCTCCTTCTGCTTCGGCTTTGTTATTTAAATTGTCAAAAGTAATAATTTTTTTTGATTCTACGTATCCAGATGGAGATGAAAATGTTTGGAAAGACCCTGATATGTTTGCAATCTTCTCCTCAAGATCATATGTCATATATTGACCTGTAGCTTTTGTATTGTCTTTAGTAAGAATCACTTCCTCTTTTGCAATAATTTTTTTTAAAATATTTTCTCCATTTTCAAAAACATAATCTGCTTTAATAATATTTGCTTTTAAAGTTACATCGTCTTTTTTTAAAATAACATTTCCTTTTGCAAGATAGTATTTTTCTTTTTCAAACCATTCTAATGATTCGTCAGCTTCCACAGTTAATTCTGACTTACTATTATTTGTTTTTGCCCACACTAGTTGTGAAAAAGAAGTAAACAAAATAAAAATAAGTATAGATAATTTATTATTTGGCATTTTTTTGTAATAAAAGCATCCTTAATTTTGCTTTTCCTTTTATCTTTATATATTCACCATTTTTTTTAATTTGAAGACCTTTACCTTCTATTACGGTATTGCCAGAAACTATATCTATATCATCATTTGTATGATAATTACCTTTTTTGAAAGTTCCAGTTAATGTTTGTGTAATAAGGGTGAATTTTCTGGTTTTCTTTGTAATTTTTACTTTGTTTGAAAAAATGAAATCATTGTAATCATTTGTAATAATTGCATTTCCTGCAGAAATTTTAGTTAAAATACCTTTTTGATCAATTGTTGTTAATGAATTTTCTAAAATGATCTTCTTCTCTTTCGATTCTATTTCTTCTAAAGTGTCAGCAATAATTAGAAATTTGTCGCCTCGTTTATTTTGTTGTCTTATTTCAACACCAATTATCTTATCCTGAATCTCTGAGTTTTTTTTATGT
>CACJFI010000076.1 GCA_902592615.1 uncultured SAR116 cluster alpha proteobacterium
CTCTTTTAGATTTTTTGACTTTATTCTCAGTTCTGATAATGAAACTTCTCCAGATAATACAATTCTAGTTACTGTGTCAAAAAATTCTCCAACAATAATTTTAGGTTTTTTGGACTTTTCAGGAAAATTTATTCTTGATACAGCCGTTTCAATATCTGTTCTTCCTTTTTGCATGTCATAACCATATTGAAACTCAACTTGTGTGCGACCAAGGCCCTCAACAGATTTGGATGACACCTTTTTAACACCAGAAATTGGTCTCAGTTCTGGCTCTAATAATTGGATAATATTTTTGTCAATTTCTTCGGCAGTGGCACCTGGCCAATCAATTGTTACAGCTACAACTTCCACATCAAAATCAGGAAAAAATTGTTTGTTAAGTTTACCTATAGATAACAAACCTATAATTATCATTAATAACATGATAATGTTTGCAGATGTTCGATGTTCTACAAAAAATTTTAAAAAATTTGATTCTTTAAACCTTACCAAAACTTTATCCTAATTAAAAAATACTTTAATTTAATATTTTTATTTTTTGATTATTGAGATTTTCTGGAATTCTTGTAGTGATTATATAATCATTTTCAGACAAATTTCCATCAACTAAAATATATCCAGATCCTTTGTAAATAAGTTTTATTTTTTTTGTCTTAGCAATGCCGTTTTCAACAATATAAACTTTATCAGTATACAAAGATGACTCTGGTAACTTAAAAACATTCTTAAAATCACCAACAGGATAGTCTACCCTTACAAATGTACCTAAAGGGATATAATTTTCTCTTTTTTCAAATTTATCTATTCTAGCAAATAACTTTCCACCACCCTCTTCTTCATTTGTTTTTCCGTCTGATCTTTCAATTATTCCTTTCATGGTTTTCAAAGATGTAGTTCCACCTTTCCATAAAACATCAATTGATTTTCCGATTAGATCATTTGAATTAGAATAAATCTTTGAAGGCACAACAAACTCAACTTCTAAATTTTCAGTAGAAAATATATTAGCTATTTTTTCATTACTATTTACAAATTGACCTTGATTTATTTTAACATTAAACAATCGACCATTAAAATGAGATTTCAAAACAGTATCTGACAAGTCTTCTTTTGCCCTCTCTAACATAGTCTTTGCTCTAATGTAATCAGATCTATTTTTTGAAAGAAGAATTAATTCGTTATCATATTTATTTTGAGAAACAACATTGTTTTTTAACATTGTTTTATATCTATTTACCTGTCTCTTTCGAATACCAAGTTGTTCAGCTAATTCTTTTGTTTCTGATGTGAGTTTTTCAATTTCTAGTAAAAATCTTCTTTGGTCTAGTTTTGCTAATATCTCTCCATTAGTGACATAGGATCCATTGAGAAGTTTATCCGAGATAAAATTAACTCTACCTGACACTCCAAATCGAAGATCTCCACTTCTTGATGATATTATTTTACCATAAGCGTCTGAAGTTGGTGAATAATTATTTCTTTTTGGACTAATAACATTTACGTAAAAGGTTTTTTCTTCTACTGTTGATGGCTTTGCTTCGGGTCTAGTTGAGACTAAGTATTTATATAAAAATATACTTAGTCCTAAAACCAAGATAAACATCATTGTTTTAAAATTTAATATTTTAAATAACACTTTCATTTTCCTAATTGATATTCAATGGTTTGATAAATTAAAAAAAATTTTTAATCATTTACATTATAAGTTAATATAATCCTAATTTTATTAATTCAGAATTTATCTCGTCAGGTATTTCTTCGCTTCCATCGTCATTGGTATTTAAATCAGGTGGTATATCTTCATCCTTATAATATCTCCATCCCTGAAATGGTCTCATCGGTGTTGGTATTACTTTTATCAAATCTTTATCTAATATTATTTCACAACCTTTACTACCATCGCTTCTAATTACTGATGTTATATCCAAAATTTTTTGTCTTACCAAAACGTTTCTTTGAATAATCCAATACATTGAACCTGTTTTGATTAGATCTGCTTTTTGTTTAGGCATGTTTCTTGTTGTATGTACAATAACACCATAATTTTCAAATAACATCTGTTGTCTTATTTTTAATCTTTCGATTGATTTTATACCAACTGCAATTTTTTTTAAATTATAAGACAATGACTTAATCCAATTATAAAATAACTATAGCAGAAAGACCTAAAAAGGTAAAAAAACCAATTACATCTGTAGCGGTTGTTAAAAAAACAGAACTTGATATTGCTGGATCTATTTTGAACTTCTCTAATGTAAGTGGAATAATAGTTCCTAGAATACCAGCAAAGAGTAAATTAGCTACCATTGATAAACCCATAATAATAGCTATTAATTCATCATCAAACCATAAATAAGCCAGAAGAGAAGACAATAAAGCAAATAATAACCCATTTAAAAGACCTACCCAAGTTTCTTTCAGAACAAATTTTTGCAAATTAGTATAATTTAATTGTCGAGTTGCTAATGCTCTAACAGCTACAGTCACAGTTTGAGTGCCAGCATTTCCTCCCATAGAAGCTACTATTGGCATTAGAACTGCCAAGGCAACCAACTTTTCTATTTCTTCTTGAAACAATCCTATTACAGAAGAAGCAAGAATTGCTGTCAGCATATTTAGTATCAACCATGAAAAACGACTTTTAACAGTTTCAATAAATGAAGAACTTATTGACAAGTCGCTTACTCCTGTCAAACCTTGGAGGTCTTCTTCGGCTTCTTCATTAATCACATCTACAATATCATCCACTATAATCACACCAAGAAGTCTGTTTATATTGTCAATAACAGGCATATCAACTAGTCCATATTGTTGAAATAACAATGCAACTTCTTCTTGATCGGTTTCAACCTTTACACTTCTTGGGCTGGTTGCCATCAAATCTTTTAATCTTACAGGTCTTTTTGCTGATAATAATTTAGATAATGATATTACACCTAATAATCTATGAGCAGGATCAACTACATAGATTGAATAAAAACTATCTTCTTCTTCTTGAGGCTTCGCTCTCATATGATCGATGGTCTGACCAACAGTCCAGTTACTAGGAAATGCAAGAAATTCTCTTTGCATTAATCTTCCAGCCGATTCTTCAGGAAATGAAAGAGCTTCCTCAACCAGTATTCTGTCAGCTTTAGGGAGTTGTTTAATTACTACCTTTCTTTCTTCTTCTTCAAGCTCTTGGAGAATATCAACAGCATCATCAGAATGTAAAACAGGTATAGCCCGTGCAAGAGCTCTTGGCCCAATTATATCAATAACCTTTTCCTGAACATTTTGATCAAGATAAACCAAAACTTCTGGATCAAGTGCTTTTCCTAAAAGAGATATAGCCGTAACTAATTCTTCACCATTTAATCTTTCAAGCATATCAGCTTGATCAGCTGGATGAAGTGGAGAAATTAATTTTACTAATTCTTGCTTGTTATTGTTTTCTATTGAAATTGAAATTGCGTTTTCAACTTC
>CACJFI010000077.1 GCA_902592615.1 uncultured SAR116 cluster alpha proteobacterium
AGCTGAAACATTACCTGAATGAGATCCTCCTCTTACTAAATTTGGTGCTCCCATTATTATTTTTATGTTACTGCTTTTACACTTTGTTGCTGCTTCAAGAGTGGTTGGAAACTCAGCTAAATTTATACCTTGTGAACAACTCTCTTCCACATCAGAAATTGTAGTATCATCATGACTAGCCAATACTGCATTTAATCTTTTACTAAATTTTATTGTTTCAATTTTATGTTTTTTACCAAACATTTTTTGAAGATCTTTTAAGTATGAAAAGTGTTGTTGAATTTGTGATTCCGAAAGACCAAATTTACCTGATAAATAAACTTTGAACTGTGAAACATCACGAAACTGTCTTTGGCCTGGTGTGTGATCCATCAGACTAACTATTTTTACCTTATCCTGATCGTTGAATTCTTCTAACTCCTGAATTAAATTTTCTGAACATATTTCAGCTCTTAGATGAATAAAATGATCAATCTTAAAAGATTTGTCTTTTGATAAGTTATTGATAGAGGTGGCTGTTTCTCTTGCATATTTGTCATATCTATGCACACCATCTCTGTTAATAGATCCTACTCTTAAAGCATCGAAAACAGTTGTAATACCTGCAGATGCTAATTCTCCATCGTGAGCTGTAAGAGCATTATTTATAGGCCAATTTACACCAGGTCTTGGTTTGAGATGCCTTTCTAAATTATCTGTGTGTAGTTCAACTAAACCTGGTATTAAATAATCTTCATTGCAATCTATAGATCTAGGTATAGAGCTTTTTCCTTTATTGACCCTTTTAATAAACCCATCTTTTAATTGAATACTTCCCAAAAAGACTTCGTCTTCAGTTACAATATTAACATTATTTAAAATGACATCAGACAACATGAAATCCTTAAATTTCCATACATATGACTCTAATATTACAGTTTTTTTAAAAGTTAAAATATATTAATTAAATTGAAACAAAACTATAATATGTAAATCTCATGGAAGAATATTATAAAAGATATGCAATATATTATGCACCTTTAGAAAATTCAGAGCTAGATGTGTTTGGTAAATGTTGGTTAGGATGGGATCCTTATAAAGGTTTAGAAATTACTAAGTCAGATCTTTCAAGTTCACCCAATTTACAGAAATTTTCTAGATTTGTACTTGCACCAAAACAATATGGATTTCATGGCACAATAAAAGCTCCATTTAGATTAAAGGATGGGTATACCTTTAATGATCTTGAAAATAAAGTTTGTGAAATATCAAAACAAATACATAGTTTTCATTTAGACGAACTAATTATTAAAAAATTAGGTAATTTCATCGCATTAATTCCTACTAATAATCTCAAAGTAAATGAACTATCTAATAAATTTGTAAAGGGATTAGATTATTTAAGAGATGAGCTTTCTGAAGATGAATTAAAAAAAAGAAATCCTGAAAAATTAACCCCAAATCAAAAAAAAATGCTCTATAAGTGGGGTTATCCTTACGTATTTAATGAATTCAAATTTCACTTAACTCTTACCAGTAAATTAAATATTGAGGAAATTGATGGCGTGTTTAAATCTCTTCAAAACATTTTAAAACAAGTTAATTTAAGTAAGATAAACTTTAATAATATTTGTATTTTTGGACAAAAGAGTGATGAAAAATTTTATTTTATTAAAAGATTTAAATTTAATAATTTAAAGCATTAATTAAGTTATTTACGCCTGTTTCTAAATCAATGTCATTTTTAACATAGATTGTATCCGAAGGTAATTTTCCAACTTCTCTATTAAGTCTTTTTTTAATATCATCCTTACTTTCTCTATTTCTTGATATAAGACGGCTTTCAATAGCTTTTTTGGAAGCAATAATGCAAATAATCTTTGCATCAGGATAACTTTCCCTAATTTGCTTCAAAGCGATTCTTGATCCATTAAAAATTACATTAACACCTTTTTTCAATTCATCTTCAATATCTTTTGGAATACCATATGATAAAGAATGTGCTTGCCAGCTTATTGCAAAAAAACCATCTTTAACCTTATTTTGAAAATCAGTATTTGATATAGCGATATGGTCTTCATTATTTTTATCGAGGGTTCTGGTAATATACCTTTTTACAAAGTAAAAATTTTCCAGCCTAGCTTTTATTTCATTTAATAAAGTATCTTTACCTACCCCAGAAGCTCCTACAATCACAAATAAATTGCCATTAGTTTTTTTCATTAATTCATAAATTTTCTAAATTGACTTCTCTTGTAGCAACTTTGTTTCTAGCTGTTTCATCATGAAATATTCCTATTATAGCTGAACCATTTAGCTTAGCTTTTTCTATTAAATCTAATACAACATTTTTATTATTTTGGTCCAGACTTGCGGTTGGTTCATCTAAAAGTAAATACGGATAATTATGAATAAAACCCCTAGCAATATTTACTCTTTGTTGTTCACCTCCTGAGAAAGTTAAGGGAGATAAGTTCCACAAATTTTTTGGAATATTAAGTCTTTCTAATATTTCTTGAGCTTTTTTTAATGCATTTTTTTTTTCACATCCAATCTCAAGCAAGGGTTCTATTACAACATCTATTGTTGGCACTCTAGGTACAACTCTCAAAAATTGACTAACATACCCCAATTTATTCTTTCTTAGTTTTAAAATATCTCTAGGTGATGATTTTCTAATATTAATATCTGAAATAAGAACATCACCTTTACTTATCACATAACTTCCATAGATTAATTTTAATAAAGTAGATTTACCTGTGCCAGAGTTACCAGTAAGTGCAACAACCTCACCTTTATTAACTCTGAAGTTTATATTTTTAAATACATTTATGTTTGTATCGTTTTGATTATAAAGTTGGAATGATTTGTTTAAATTTTTAATTTGTATCATTTTACACCTGTAATACTGAACTAACTAGTAATTGCGAATATTTATGCTGTGGATCATCTAAAACCTGATCACACAAACCAGCTTCTATTACATTTCCATTTTGCATTACAATTATACGATCAGCTAAAAGTCTAACTACTGCAAGATCGTGTGTAACTATTACTGCAGCAATGCCAAGTTCTCTTACAAGGTTTCTTAATAAATCCAAGATTTTAGCTTGTACAGATACATCCAAACCTCCAGTAGGTTCATCCATAAAAATCAATCTTGGTCTAGTTACAAGATTTCTTGCAATTTGAAGTCTTTGTTGCATTCCTCCAGAAAAAGTACTTGGCTTATCATCAATTCTGCTAACATCAATTTCAACTTTTTCTAGCCAATTTGCAGCAATTTCTCTAATTTCACCATAATTTCTATGACCAATTGCCATTAATCTTTCACCAATATTTCCTCCTGCACTTATATTCATTCTGAGACCATCACGAGGATTTTGATGCACAAATGCTAGATCAGATCTTTGAATTAAACGAAGTTTTGGTTCCGAAATTTTTGTAAAATTGAGGATTGTTTTTGAT
>CACJFI010000078.1 GCA_902592615.1 uncultured SAR116 cluster alpha proteobacterium
CAACCTGGTATACATTTTTTTAAGACTTCAAGGTCATTCAAACAATTATAAACATGTTCTAATTTTGCTGGTATTATGACCTCATCGTTAAATTTCATGAAAATTTACACCTACAATTAATTAAGTATTTTGGTACGGATACCCAGAATCAAACAGGGAAGCATTTCGGAACTGGTTTTTGTGTTACGTGATAACACTTATGCATAATCAAAATAGTTAAAAAATCCTAGTATTCCCCAAATCACAAATCAATATTTATTCTGTATTGTAAATACAGTCAAGCCAGTTTAGTTGATTTTCGTACCATTTTTGTACCATTTATTTATCAACAATGGAGTTTTTTTATGGAAAACAGAACCATTAAATACGAAGTTAAATTATAAAATTGTTAGTGCTTAAAAGAAATTTTTCAGAACTTTTCACAAACAAAAGAATTTAATTCGGTTTTATACTCCTTCAATTTCATCTTTTATAGAGAATGATAAAGAAGAGATCACTCATTGCTAATCAAGGGGAATTTGACTGCAAGTGAAAATCTTTAAGCCGTCAGATCTACAAAAATAATTTAATAATTGGACTAATATCAGAACTGGCTCGGAAATAATTTTTTAGCTGTTTTTAGTGAAATTAACCCATCAGCAATATCTTGATCTATAGCTGTCCTTTTGCGCAACTCAGGATTTCCGTAACCACCACCACTTGGACCAGTAGATACCAATGTTTCGCCTGCCTTAACTGTGAAAAATGGAACCTTTGAAGGCAAAGATGTAGATGTACCGTCAGTATGTAATAGTTTTAGATGTGCCTTGTGGCCACTTTGGCCACCATCAAAACCCCATGGCTCGAAAGCATGACCTTCTCCTTCTAACGAAAAGCCGGCGTCATCCAAAAACGTAAACTCTCTAATAGCACCTATCCCGCCCCGCCATTGTCCTGCCGCCATAGCGTCTTCTCTAAGTTCATATCGATCCACTCTGACAGGAATATGTGTTTCTATATCTTCTATTGGGTTATTGCGAGTGTTTGCATACAGGGTATCAACCGCATCCATACCATCTAAGCCAGAGCGTCCGCCGTAGCTACCTTCCATTATTTCCATATGCACCCAATGATTACCATCTCGTAGTCCTGAGAGAGCAACAACTCTCAAATTACCTATACCTGCAGAGACCTTATCGGGAACAATTTGTGCAAATGCTTTCATAACAGTATCAGCAAGTTGGTTTCCCGGGCAGAAGCGCGCAATCACGGGTGCTGGAAAAATCGGATTTACCAAACAACCTTCGGGAGCTATAATCTCTATCGGGCGTGTAAGGCCAGAGTTTTGCGGTATTGACCCATAAATAACGCTGTCTAGTAAAATTGAGCGAATAGTAAGCCAAATCGAGCAATCTACAGTACCTACCAGAGGCATATTAATAGGTTTATCATCGATCTGCCTAGCCGTGCCTGACAAATCTACTATTATAGAATCCCCATTAATTTTTAGAGTAACTTTAATTGGTAACTCGCGACGTGCTGGATCTAGGTCATCTAAATAACCATCAATTTTAGTTGTTGCGCTATACTCACCATCAGGAAGAGCACGAATAGCGTCTCGCATCATTCTTTCAGAATAGTCCATAAGGTCATGAAAGGCATTGACAATTTTTTCTAAACTATATTTTTTCACTAACTCTAACAATCTTCTGGACCCAATTTTGGCGGCTTCGATTTGAGCCTCCATATCACCGACCACCAATTCTGTTGCTCGAATATTAGCTCTGAGGATGTGCCAAACGGCATCGTTGCGCTTGCCCTCATCAAATACTTTAATCGCTTTAAATTGTAATCCCTCCGCATATGTATCCACAGCGTCCACTATTCCACAGCTTCCAGGAGAAAGCGCTCCAATGTCTAAGTGATGCGCAGTAGTTACCGACCAACCGATGAGTAGTTTGTCCAAAAATACCGGCACACAAAAGGCCACATCTGGTCCATGAGATGCTCCGCCGTAAGGATCATTATGCATTATCACATCGCCAGGCTTGACAGGATCTCCGCGATCAACAAGAACTTTTATTACATTCTTCACATAGCCTGGAATTGGACCTGACTGCAGTGGTGTAGACATCTTACATTCGCACATCTGCAGTCCGTTCGCATCTGTCAACGCTGCACCAAAATCTTCAGATTCACGGATTATTGATGAATAAGACATGCGCATTAACTTATGCCCCATTTCGAGTGCAATGCTTTCGAGTGCACCCTGTATCACTGCACCAGTAACAGGATCAATTCTGCTCATGAGTTTGTCTCCAATGAAATTATAATATTGCCAGTGCTATGTACCTTTGCAGTTGCGTTTGGCGGCACAACGGTTGTACTATCTTTTTGCAACAAGATTGCAGGACCCAAAATTTCAACGTTTATTGGCAACATGTTACGACGGTAAATCTGTGTCTTAAAATTTTGTAAGGAACCATCCAATCGAAAAACAGCGTCACGAGTTTGAACAAGCGCATTCTTTAAATCCCCATCTGCTTTGAAAGGAGAAAGTATCATTTCTTCTGGTTGCCCTATTGCACTGACCCTAAGATTTACTACTTCTATGGGGCTTTCCGGAAAAGCTTTGCCATATTCAACTGAATGGGTCTCATGAAATTTCTGCCAAAGGATTTGCAAACTTTTTTCAGAAATTTTGCCATTACCTAAACCCACCCTTAATTCATAACCTTGCCCAAGATAACGCAGATCGGCAGCCCGCTGAAAATGAACTTCATTCGATGATAAGCCATCCTCGGCTAACCGCTCGTGGATCGCAGCTTCCATCTCTTCAAATTCAGAGTTAAATCTGAACAGGTTTAGTTTGGTCGAAGATTGGAATTGAGTGCGTATTACATCATATTTAAGATCAGCAATTAAAAGTCCAAGGGCAGAGGTTATGCCAGGACTAATCGGCACGATAACTTCAGGCACTTCCAGCATCTGCGCCACTTCAGCTCCTTGGAGTGGACCTGCACCACCCATTGCTATTAGTGAGAACTCTCTAGGATCTATGCCACGCTGCACTGTACGTGATCTGATTGCATTGGCCATGTTAGCATTAAGTATCGTTAAAACACCCTCAGCAGCCTCTAAAAGATCAATCTTAAGTTTGTTGGCCAACTCGCCAATAACATTTCTTGATGCGTTGACATCTAACGACATCTCTCCGCCTAAAAAATCATTGGGTTCGAGACGTCCTAGTACTAGATTGGCGTCAGTGACAGTAGGTTTTTTACCTCCAAGTCCATATGCTGCTGGGCCTGGCATTGCACCGGCACTTTGTGGTCCTACTTTAAAAGCACCGCCTTTATCTAAATA
>CACJFI010000079.1 GCA_902592615.1 uncultured SAR116 cluster alpha proteobacterium
ATGGGTTTTTAAGAAGAGGAGAAAGACCTCAACTTTTCAGATCTAACATACTTGGAAGGCTTCCTTCTATCGTAAGTAACTCCGATCTTGTGACATATCTATATAAAAGTTAAGAAAATGCAAAAAGGTTTGGGTATTACTGTTGATGATGTAAGTTGGTCTGTTAAACAAAAAAAACAGAAAATTCTCTATCCTTTAAGTTTTGAATTAAGCCCAGGAAAAATACTTGGCGTAGTAGGACCAAATGGTGCTGGAAAATCAACTCTTTTAAGGTTGTTGTATCGTTATCATAAGCCAACAACAGGAAAAGTTAAAATTAATGGTATTGATATATGGAAATTGACTTCTCGTCAGGTAGCTTGTTCTATTGCAACAGTTTTACAAGAAAATTCCTCAGATTTTTCATTAACTGTGAGAGAAATTGTTACTTTAGGGCGTACTCCTTATTCTAAATGGTTAAGTAATTCAAACAGTGAAAATGATAAAAAAATTGTGCAGTCATCAATTGATCGTCTTTCTTTAAATAAATTCGAAAATCGACACTTAAATACTTTATCTGGTGGTGAACGTCAGCGTGTAATGATTGCTAGAGCGTTAGCTCAAGAACCTGATATATTAATTTTAGACGAACCAACTAATCATTTAGATATTCGTCAACAACTTGAAATCTTAAATCTTTTAAAAGATTTATCTATTACTGTTATTACATCTCTTCATGACCTGAATATGGCTAGAAGTAATTGCGATGAAATCCTTCTATTGAAGGATGGTTACGCTTTAGGGTTTGGTAAGCCAAATCTTATTCTTTCTGAAAGAAACATTTCAGAAGCTTTTAGGGTGAAAGCGTGTCACGAATTATTGACACCAAGTAACTCCAAACAAATAACTTTTCATTTACATTAAGGAGAAAATTATGAATTTAGCTTCCAAATTAAAAATATTTATTTTGAGTTTTTTTCTAATAATAAGTTTTAATAGTTTGGCTTTAAGTAAAGTTTCAGTAAATAGTTGTAATCGAACTGTGTCTTTTGACAGTTCTCCTAAAAGGGCAATATCTAATGATGTTAATTTAACAGAAATGATGCTTGTTCTTGGTCTCTCTGAAAAGATGGTTGGATATACGGGTATATCTGGTTGGAAAACATTAGACGAAGAAATGCGTTTAGGAGTAAAACAACTACCAGAATTATCACCAAAGTACCCAACAAAAGAAGTTATAGTTGGAGCAGATGCGGATTTTTTCTTTGCTGGTTGGAATTATGGTATGAAGGTTGGCGGAGAAGTTACACCAGAAACATTAAAACCATTTGGAATTAATGTTTACGAATTAACTGAAAGTTGTATCCACATAATGTCTAAGAAAAAAGCTAGCTTGGATGATATGTATAATGATCTTTTAAATTTGGGTCTTATATTTCAAATTGAAAATCGTGCTAAAAACATAGTTGATGCATATAGATCAGACCTTAATAACTTTACAAAAAAACTCGAACCTATAGCTGCAAAGAAAGTTTTTGTTTATGACAGTGGTGAAGACACTCCTTTTACAGCTGGACGCTATGCTATGCCAACCGCTCTTATTGAAGCTGCAGGAGGTGTCAACATAATGGACGATTTTCAAAAAAGTTGGGGCACAGTAACTTGGGAAGAAGTTATTGATAAAAATCCTGAGGTGGTTGTTATTGTTAATTATGGAAAAGTTACAGCAGAACAAAAAAGAAAATTCATAATGTCTAATCCAGCCTTCGCAAATATAGATGCAGTCAAAAATGATCGCTTTGTAATATTGGAATATGTAGAAGCCACACCTGGTCCACGTAATATTAAAGCAATCAAAAAATTAGCTAAGGCATTCAGGCAATAGATGTTTTGGCCTCAAAAGTGGTAAATTATGAAATGATGAAACCAAACAGAAAAGTAATTTTATTTTTCTGTTTGGGATCAATATTATTGATTATATCATTATCAATTGGAATATCTGTAGGCGCTGTTTCTGTCCATACCAGTATTGTTTGGGGAATTATATTAAATAAATTTTCGCCGGATCTTATTGAACAGACTTGGTCAAAAGGAAAAGAGGCAATTGTCTGGGATATTAGATTTCCTCGTACTATATTAGCAATAATGGTTGGCTCAGGACTTGCAATTGTTGGTGCTAGCTTGCAATCAGTTACGCGTAATTTACTTGCTGATCCTCATTTGTTAGGCATTTCTTCTGGTGGTGCTTTTGGAGCAATTCTAGCTCTATTGCATACTGGATTGTTCATTGGTTTGTTAACTGTCCCACTGCTAGCATTTCTAGGTGCTCTTTTTGCAACATTTATAGTTTTGATAGTCTCAAGATTAACAAGTTCTACAAGTGCAGATCGTTTGGTTTTAGCTGGCGTGGCAGTATCTTTTATAATCATGTCATGTGCCAATATTTTGATTTTTCTTGGTGATCCAAAAGCTACTCATACTGTTGTTTTTTGGATGTTGGGTGGGTTAGGTTTAGCTCAATGGAATCAACTGATTTATCCCCTTATAGTTTTGTTAATTTGTGGACTTTGGCTTTTTAGTCAAGCAAGAGTATTAAATGCCATGACTGTTGGAGATGAGACAGCTTCAACTCTTGGAATAAATGTAACTAAATTTCGTTTTGTTATTTTTGTGGTATGCGCCCTTATAACGGGAGTTATGGTAGCGTTTTCTGGCATAATTGGATTTGTTGGTTTAATGGTTCCTCATATAGTAAGAATGTTCGTTGGAGGCGATTATTTTCGAGTTTTACCTCTTTCAGCATTGCTGGGATCAATATTTTTACTTTGGGCAGATATTGCTGCTCGAACAATAATGCCTCCAGAGGATATGCCAATTGGAATCGTTACTGGATTAGTAGGAGGAATTTTTTTTGTATGGCTTTTGAGAAGAAAATAACACATGATTAAACTATAATTTTGTCTAGATAAAGTAAAATGAAAAAAGCTAAAAGTCCTTGCATAGACGTTTGTAAATTTATTGGTCCTAATGGATGGTGTTTGGGATGTGGTCGTACTAAAGGTGAAACTAGAAAATGGAAAAGTTTAAAACCCTATGATATTAAAAATTTACAAAAAGTTTTAAATAAAAGAATGAAGATAGTTAAAGATCAAATGTGATAATGTAAATACACATTAATTTTTTTTTAAAGTTATTGAAATGATTAAAGACTTTAAACAAAACTACTAATTACAAACTCCAACAACCCATCATTGAACCCTGGTAAGGGTTCCATGGACTACGGTCAATGGGCAGACCACCCCCCTGACCATTGA
>CACJFI010000080.1 GCA_902592615.1 uncultured SAR116 cluster alpha proteobacterium
TCCATTTTTCCTCTCGATCCATAATTTCCAGCTTGTGGAAATTGAGGAGCTCCAAAAGGACAAGCATAGAAACAGTAACCACAGCCGATACATAGATCTTTAGAATGTAACACTACACCCTGATCTGTTTGATAAAAACAGTCAACTGGGCACACCGCCATGCAAGGAGCATCTGAACAGTGCATACAGGCTACAGATATTGATCTTTCTCCTGGCTTTCCATCTTGTATTGTTACAACTCTTCTTCTGTTAATTCCCCATGGTACCTCATGCTCATTCTTACATGCTGTCACACAGGCGTTACACTCAATACATCTTTCTGCATCGCATAAGAATTTCATTCGTGCCATTTTTAAGCCCTCCTTTAAGCTAGTTCAATTTGACACAATGAGCACTTAGTCTCTTGCATCTGTGTTACTGAGTCATATCCATAAGTAAATGCAGTGTTTGCTGCTTCACCTAGTACATACGGATCTGAACCTTCTGGGTACTTTGATCTAAGATCTTCACCTTCCATATGACCGCCGAAGTGGAATGGTAAGAAAGCTACACCTTTGGCAACACGCTCCGTTACCATTGCCATAACTTTAATCCTAGCTCCTTCTGGGGTTGCAACCCAAACCATTGCACCATTTCTAATTCCTTTAGAGTTGGCGTCAAATGGATTGATTTCAACAAACATGTCTTGTTGCAATTCAGCTAGCCATGGATTTGATCTTGTCTCATCTCCACCACCCTCATATTCAACCAGTCTTCCTGAAGTTAGAATGATCGGATATTTAACAGAGTGATCCACATCCTGAATAGACTTATACAATGTTGGAAGTCTATATGCCATTCTATCAGAGTATGTAGGATAATCAGCTACAAGGTCTCTTCTAGAAGTGTATAGTGGTTCTCTGTGCAATGGAATTGGATCTGGAAATGTCCAAACTTTAACTCTTGCTTTAGCATTTCCAAAAGGAGCACAACCATGCTTGATAGCAACTCTTTGGATACCACCAGATAAGTCAACTTTCCAGTTAGTTTTATCACCCGCAACTTTATCAATTGCAGCTTTTTCCTCAGCTGTTAAATCTTTATCCCAGCCAAGTTTTTTCAGCATTGCCATTGTAAATTGTGGATAACCATCTTTAATCTCAGAACCAACCGGATATGAACCTTCAGCTAATAGGTTATTACCTTCGTGCTCAACGCCAAATCTTGCTCTAAAACATAATCCACCTTCTGCCACTGGCTTTGATGTGTCATATAACAATGGTGTACCAGGGTGTTTCATTTCTGGGTTACCCCAACAAGGCCAAGGTAAACCATAATAATCACCATCAAGTTCGCCACCAACAGCTCTTAGAGTGGTTTTATCAAAAACGTGTTGATTCTTCATGTGAGCTTTGAGTCTCTCTGGTGACTGACCAGTATAACCTATTGTCCACATACCACTGTTGAACTCTTTAGTTACGTCTTCAATGTAAGGCTCATCATTAGTTACCTTAATATTTCTGAACATACGATCTGCAAACCCAAACTTTTTTGCAAACTTATATATAATTGTATGATCAGGAAGTGAGTCAAAAGATGGCTCGATAACCTTCTCTCTCCATTGAAGTGATCTATTAGATGAAGTAAGGGATCCATAAGTCTCAAACTGAGTTGTAGATGGAAGTAAGTAAACACCATCTGATCTATCAGATAAAACTGCAGAAACTGTTGGGTAAGGATCAATCACAACCATAAGGTCTAACTTCTCCATTGCAACTTTCATTTCCTTCATTCTAGTTTGAGAGTTAGGAGCATGTCCCCAGAATACCATTGCTTTTAAATTATCTGGCTGTTCTATATTTTCTCTCTTTTCAAGAACACCATCAATCCATCTTGATACAGGTATACCCTTCTGGTTCATCATACTCTTGGTTTTACCGTCTTTTCCTTTCATTGAAGAAAATCTTGCTTTAATCCAATTGTAATCTTCTCCCCATACTCTTGACCAATGCTTCCAAGCACCAGCGGATAAACCGTAGTAACCTGGTAAAGAATGGGATAAAATACAAAAGTCAGTAGCACCTTGAACATTATCGTGACCTCGGAATATGTTAGCACCACCACCTGCGGTTCCCATGTTTCCTAAAGCTAATTGGAATGCACAATATGCTCGTGTGTTATTATTTCCATTAGTATGCTGAGTTCCACCCATACACCAGATAAATGTACCAGGTCTATTGTTAGCCATTATTTTAGCAACTCTTTTTAACTGAGATCCAGGAACTCCAGTAACTCTTTCTGTTTCCTTAGGATTCCACTTTTTTACTTCAGCTCTTACGTCATCCATACCATAGACACGTTGCCTAATAAATTGTTTATCTTCCCACTTATTTTCGAAGATATGCCACATAATTCCCCAAATTAATGCAACATCTGATCCCGGACGAAATCTTACATATTCGTCAGCGTGTGCTGCTGTTCTTGTAAAACGTGGGTCACATACAATTAATGGAGCATTATTTTGCTCTTTTGCTTTCATTAAGTGCATTAATGACACTGGGTGAGCTTCTGCTGGATTTCCACCAATGACAAACATGGCCTTAGAATTGTGAATGTCATTGTAAGAATTTGTCATTGCGCCATAACCCCATGTGTTAGCAACACCTGCAACTGTAGTTGAATGACATATTCTTGCTTGGTGGTCTCCATTATTAGATCCCCAATATGCGTAAAATTTTCTAAATAAATATGACTGCTCATTATTAAATTTAGCAGAACCTAACCAATAAACAGAATCAGGACCTGATGAAGTTCTGATGGCTTCCATCTTGTCGCCAATTTCATTTATGGCATCATCCCATGACATTCTTGTCCATTTGCCACTAACAAGCTTCATAGGATATTTTAATCTTCTTTCTCCACTTGCAGTTTCTCTTACAGATGCGCCTTTAGAACAATGAGCACCTAAATTAATTGGGCTATCCCAACCTGGTTCTTGACCTGTCCATACACCATTTTGAACTTCAGCCATAATCGTACAACCAACTGAACAGTGCGTACAAACTGTTTTCTTCATGGATACTGCAGAGGTTGAAAATGAAGCCTGTGCTGGCTTAACATTTGAACCTGCGAGTGCTGCAGCGGTAGCTAATCCCCCTACAGCTAAACCTGAACCTTTCAAAAAAGTACGTCTATCAACGACTTTTTCTGAGGTTTTACCAATGAAAGATGAAGTTTGGGAGCCTATCGCCACCCCTTTCGTCTTCTTTCTAAGCAT
>CACJFI010000081.1 GCA_902592615.1 uncultured SAR116 cluster alpha proteobacterium
AACTCACAGTTATATTCGATAAATCTGTCTTGTAAGTTGCAACATTATCAACACTGGTGTTTGTAAACTCTACAACACTGACATCATTTGATGACGCACTAGCTTCTTCACTAACTGGAGTTAATGTAAAATTAATGGAAGAGGTTGCAGAAGTAGCTGTACTTCCAGATGAAGGTTCTTGTACAACAGCAACAATATTCAGAGACACATCACCACTAAAATCTCTAGGGGGCCTGAAGAATATAGGAGTAGTTCCAGCACGTGCTGCACTATACTCCGCACTAGTTAATATAGTTGTACCTGATCCATCATTAGATCCAACAAGGTTACCATTCCCATCAACAAGAATAGCTGTTAAATTTTGTTCACCAATGCTGGTTAGGCCACTGATACGCACTTGAGATACAGTCTCTGATCCATCTTTATCATTAACAGTAACATTTAAGTCGAGTAGAATATCAGTATCTTCTTTTAAAGTTGCCGACGTAGCCGCTGCCCCAGTTACCGTTGGCGTCTCAGCTACTGCACTTACTGCAATATCAAATGTTTGAGTTGCTGGTTGGCTCTCTTCTGCCCCAGTCTCCTTTGATGTTACACTTGCTGTAATGGTGGATGTGCCAGAATAATCTTCTGGTGGAACCAACTTTACTTGGCTTAGTAAAGTCGTCATATCCGCAACAAGATCTGATCCTACAGAGGATCCATCTGCAAATCCATTAACCTTTATTGATAAGGGACTTGTTGTAGATACTGTGTAATTATAACTTGAATTAAAAGAAGTTATACCACTAGTGTCAAGAGTAAAGCCTGGATCATTAGCAACCGACAAGGCAACCTTTACTTCAATTAAATTTGTCGTGTCAGACAAACTTACAGTTATATTAGATAAATCAGTCTTATAGGTGGCAACATCATCAATACTGCTGTCATTAGTGAATTCAACAACACTGACATCTGTTACACTAACTTCAGGTGTCTGGCTAACAGGATCAATAGTTTGAGTAAGTGTTATAATACTCGATTGCGAACTGGCATTACTTGAGGTAACTGCATTTGGTTCTATTGAAGTTGCATAAACATCAAATGTTATAAGGCCATTAAAATTAGTGATTGGTAAAAAGTTTACTGTAAACTGATTTCCAGAAATCGCATCTGACACCAGACTTGACATTGACACAGAGTTAAAAGTAAAAAAACCGTTATTTAAACTTATTGTACTGACATCATCAAAACCGGTTGGTCTAAAGGCTGTTTCTAGTGATCTGTCAGTTGACAATAAATTTCCGCTAGCGTCTCTAAAATTACCAATACTCAAAGTGATATTTTCAGTTGCATCGTTCAAATTCAGTTTTATGGGAATGGAAATAGCACTGTTTTCATCTGAATTGGACATAGTACTTGATGAAGAACTATTATTAACCTCAATACCTACTGGGTCAGCTTTTGATTCCATAGAAACAGTGATCGTATTCAAAGATGAGTTAGCGGTTGTAGAGGTTCCACTGTCTAAGGAAGATGCCATAACTTTAAGATTAAAATCTGATTTAACATCCCCACCAGTTACTATACCCAAGTTTGTTAACTCTGTAGTTGTCAATGCAACTGCGTTAACAGAACCAGAACCAAAATCAAATGTGGCAGAAGTTCCAACCTCTACATTAGTTGTAGTATTTACAAACTTAACAACCTGGGATGGTTTTTCTACATACACAGTTACTGTTTCACTTTGGTCTGTCGGAGAACTTGAAATAGTTAAAGGAATAAATGCATCATCTTCCACACCTGAAACATTAGCAACTGACAAGTCTGGAGTATCAGACGTAGGATTTATAGTAACTAATATTCGTCTGTCTTCTAAGGCTGTATCTGAACTTACAAATCTATTGTTAAGAGTTTCAACAACTTGAAACTCTATGTAAAAAGATCCTGAGTAGTCTCTATCAAACGTAAACTCTAAGTTAGATAAGTTATTGCTAGCTACATTTATCGAACCATATGCATCAGGTGTAATAGTAGATGTATTAATTCCATAAGTATTTTGAGATAAATTACCCTGCTCATTTGCTAAACCCTTATAAACAGCAGCATCGTCAAGAATACGATAAGACAGTAAAACTGTCCCCCCACTATCATTAATCGAAATAATATCATTAAAATCTAATGACAATGTTGTTGTAGATGTTGAAGTACCTGCACTCCCATCTTTAAGCTCATTAAGTACTATCGAAGTCGAATCTTCTTTTATTGAAATTGTTGGAGCGGATGGTAATGAATCAATTACCAAAGAACCAACAGCTGGGTTCGAGCCGTCATATGCTTGGTAGTAGATAGTATAACGACCAACTTGATCTGGTGTAAAAGTAATTGTGCCATCACTGTTCAAAGTAGCTAAGTTACCTGAGGCATTAGTCGTAGCAGAGTTAATTGGATTTATGCTTGTAGTATTGTCAATGGCAGCCATAAGCGGTGAAAGATCAGTTGAAGGATCTTTAACATTAGTAGCAGAAATTGCAGTAACTGATAATTCTTCTCCATCTAAAGCAATATCATTATCCAAGACATTTACTGTCACTTGACTACCCATGGTGACAGATGCTTTATCAATTGATGGTAAAACGTTAGCACCAACTCCAGTTGCAGGATTAAAAGTAGGTAGAGAGTCTGACGCAGATGTTTCTAAAGAGGTTAAATTTGCACCGCTATAAGCTTGTGCAATTTGACCAGCAACAGCATCACTCGGAGATGCTGCAAGTTCATCCAATGAAGCATTGAGGTTATCTTGCGCAACAAGCATAATAGATCTTCCATCTCCAAACAAATCACCTGTATTTTGTGTAGACCATATCTGGGTATTTACACTTGCAATAGCTGTGGAAAGAGAAGAAATAATGTTTTCAAAACCTGGCACAGATGCAAGAGGGGATGCGTTCAATATTGTTTCTACATCTGAGCTTGCACCTAAATCTAAGGCACTGCCTTTCGCAGTATATCCGTCTATTATGGATTGTTTTGCCGCGCCTAGAGGGTCTGTACTTGCAACAGTGTTTGAAGATAGCATTTTCTCAATGGAATTGATTATAACTTGAGTTTGCGCGGCCAATGCGTCTACTTGTTCAGCAATCTGGTATTGAGAGGACGTATTATCACCACCTGCAGATTGAATTTCATCTATTGGATCAAAAGTGGAAAC
>CACJFI010000082.1 GCA_902592615.1 uncultured SAR116 cluster alpha proteobacterium
ATAATTTTGAAGATTTCTTCAACATATAATGTAATTTGGCAGATATATCTTAAACTTAAAAGAATTATTATTGATATGGGTTTTTGTTTGAAATCTTAATATTTTTTAAATTATTTTAATACTAGAGTTTATTAAATTAATTTTTTCCGAGTAAAACTCTACATACCGTTTGACCAATCTGGCATGTAGTAGAAATAATTAATTTCATAATAACATTATAATTAATTAATATTTTGTGGTAATTATTTTTCATTCCAATAATCATAAATAATAAAGTTAGTTTAAATGCCAATATCTTCTATAAATCAACAGTTTCAAAAATAGAAATTAGCCATTCTTTACATTCCTTATTATTTTTAGGTTTGGCGACAAACTCTTGGCCTCTCCCAACAATATCAACTGTATTTTCTCCCCATCTATTTAGATTTTTATGATATGTCATTCCACAACCACTATGTTTGGGGTTTAACCATTTAGGACAAATCCATCTTGATTTTTTTATAGAAGGATCAAAGCTCAAATTTGTTAATGTACTAGCTCCAAATGATCCAAATCCTGGATAATTTTCTAAACCAAAACCCTCTAATTTTGATTTTGCTATGTATAGAGTATTATTTTTTGGCCATTTACCTATTGTATGTGGGTGTGAATTTGGATTTGGGTTGCCCTTTAAATACCAACTTGGATTATCTCCTAGTTTTATAATTCTACCAATTTGAAACCAACCAAAAATTCTGTAGTGACCAGGATCTGTTTTATCAAAAATAATTTTTTTTTTGATTCTTATAGCTTCTCTAAACCATCCCCAAAAAAGAAATAAATCACCCGTTCCAACCTTGTTATTTTCTAAGTGCGTTTGTGCGGCGCCAACTTGACCAAACTGACCAGTTATTAAATTTGGGTCATGATGACAAGTGTCTGAAGGTCTGATTTTGTTTTTTGACAAATACTTTACATCTTTTCCTAAATTTAGGTGATTGTATGTAGTTAATGTATTTTTTTTATACGGTATTGGAAGGCTTTGAAGTCTCTTTCCTATTTTTATGCTTGGAATTCCACCTGCAGTACTATCGAAACCTTTTCTACTAAATATAATCTTCATAGTTAATAGATTTAATTAAAATAACCATAAAAGGTAAAGACTTTTTACTGAATGAATTAGTGCGCTCGAGATGAGGTGTGATTCCTAAATAGAGCAATGGTTTTATCTAAACTCTAAGAATATCAATAGCCTAGTAAATACAGTGAGAACGTCAAAGATAAAAAGCTTGTCTACAACCTTGTCTACAGTAGACAAAGTCCCAGGTAAGGGGTTACTACACCTTTTTCCTAATCAACAATGGTCAATGGTAAGGGGGTTAGTCTGCTGGTTGACCGCAGTCCATGGAACATTGACTATGGTTCAATGATGGGTTGGTAAAGTAGTTTTTTTTAAGTTTTGTTTAATTTTAATTTTCTGAGATGACGATTAAATATTAATATTTCAAAATGTTTTTTAGAAATAAATAAACTATAAAAAAAGAAAACTAAATTTAAATAAAAAATTTGTTTGTTGTAATATTCTAAACTTTGATGCAGATATTTAAAATGTGTATTTTTATAAAAATCAAACTAAGTTTAATTATTATACTCCTATATTTGATTACCGCTTATTTAAAACTCATTTCATATGTTACATTATGAAAATATTTTTTTTGATTCTAAATAATTTATTGTTATAAATGCAAAAAATTACGATCAATATGGTAAATATATTTTGAAAAAAATATCAGTCGAACATGAAATTGATAGAGCAAAGTCTCATGAAAAAAAAGGTGAGATTATAGAAGCAAGAAATATTTATAAAGGTGTTTTAAAAGTCTTTCCAAAAAATCTAAGAGTGCAAAAAAAACTTGCAGAGTTAGACACATCAGAAAAAAATAGTCCTATGCACCCTCCTCAAGAATTTATTAATAGGATCATAAAACTAATTAATCAAAAACAGCTTTCATCAGTTATTGATATGGCAAGAGCATTAACTAGACAATATCCAAAGTCATTTATTGCTTGGGACTTATTAGGAGCAACTAATAAACTTTTAGGAAATTTTGAGGAAGCTCTAAAAAATTTTAAAAAAGCAATAGAAATAAATCCTGATTATGAAAATGCTTACTATAATATGGGTGTGGTTTTGCTAGATAATTATGATAAACCTAAAGAAGCAATCGACTCTTTTAGAAAATGTCTGTCCCTTAATTCTCAAAATGCTGCAGCATATAACAACATAGGAAACTCTTTAAGGAGCCTTGGAAGGTTAAAAGAAGCAATCTATGCATTGAACAAGTCTACATTAATAGAACCTAATAATGCTGTTTATTATAGTAATACTGGCAATGTTCTTAGAGATCTTGGTGAGTTTAATAAAGCTATAGAGACTTACAACAAAGCTATTTTACTTAAACCTGATTATGCTGAAGCTTACTATAATCTTTCATTTACCTATAATCTAAGGGGAGATCTTAAAAAAGGATTGGAATTATATGAATGGCGAATGAAAAAAAATAGTCTCACAACTAAAATACCTAGAAAGCATTTAACTTGGGATAAACATAAACCAATTTCAGGGAAAAAATTTCTTGTTTACGAAGAACAAGGTCTTGGTGATACTATTCAGTTTTGTAGATATTTATCCCTACTAAAACAAAACAATGTCCAAGTTGTTTTTAAAGTTAAGACAAAAATGCATGCTCTTTTAAAGACATTGGATGAAAATATTATTCTCATTGATAGCGAACTTGATGATAATACTATTGATTTTGAAACACCGCTAATGAGTCTTCCATATTTGTTCAATACAAATATAAATACAATACCATCCATGACTTCTTACCTTTCTGCTGATCATGAAAAAGTTAAGTTCTGGAAGAAACGCCTTACAAAAGACACTTTTAAGGTTGGTATATGTTGGCAAGGTAGTACTAATAAAGCTGCATTTGGTAGATCTTTTCCTCTGACATTATTCGAAGATATATCAAAATTAACAAACGTAGAGCTTATAAGTCTTCATAAAGGTGATGGTGAAAATCAAATTGAAAAAATTAACTTCGATCTTACAATCTTAGGAAATAGTTTTGACAGTGGAGAAGATGCATTCGTTGACACTG
>CACJFI010000083.1 GCA_902592615.1 uncultured SAR116 cluster alpha proteobacterium
TAAGTCTAAAGGATAATCAGCAGCTAACTGATACATTTTCTTGTAATACGGTAACAATTCTTCAGCATGAAAGTTAGCTGATATTAATAAATCTTTCTTCTTCTCAAAAATCTGTGATGCTTCAGTAAGAATTTCTTTCTCATTGACTTTAATCAATTTTTGGTCTTCGAATATAATTTCTCCAGCAACCATAGTTAGATAAACAGAATTTCCCAATTCACAATATACTAGCTGCCTAAGTAAATTATTAAGAGGAATAAATGGCAAGGATTGTAAATTGATCAATATAACATCTGCAGGCGCACCTATTTCAAGAGTCCCTAGCATAGGCTCTTGCATAGCAAGGCCTCCATTTTTTGTCGCAGAAACAAGAATTTCTTTTGCAGTTGGCCAAGTAGAGTAATCTGAGTTAGTTAGATTGTGTATTGAGCCTGCTGTTTTCATAACTGACCACATATTCACAGAATCGTCTGCTATAGCTTCATCAACTCCAAGACAAACATTTATGTTCTTATCTAATATTTTACGAAGCGGCATTACCCCACTTCCTAGTCTTAAATTGGAGTTGGGGTTATGAGCAATACTGGCTTTATTCTCAGAAATAATTTCTAAATCTTTCTCATCCACCCATATTGCATGAATTATATTGAGTCTATTACTTATAACGCCAAGTTGGTTTGTATATTTTACTAAAGAAGTACCATTTAAACAAGTTTCACCAAACACCCGTTGTAGTCGCGTTTCTAACATATGAGCATAAAGTGGTAGATTGTTTTTTTTGCTTAACTCATTGATTTTTAATAAATAATCTTTGGAGACTCTTTGAGGGGCAGAACATGAAACTGCAGCTTTAATTCTACCATCAGCATAATTATGCCAAGTATTTATAAGGTAGTCATAATATTCTAGTAATCTTTTTGGATCCACTTTAGATGGCTTTGAAAGCTTTGCCTTAATATCATTAGGAACAATTTCATTCAAAAATGGGAACTTCTTTAATTCATCTAGTTCGGGTTGATCAAGTGCAAGGCGCACTCGCATTCCACTATCTATGTAGGCCTGTGCAACAGCATCAATTATTGCTTCATCGGGTTCAGGCACAAAAAAACAATCATCCTGTACAGATGTTGTACCATTCTTCAGCATTTCCATACATCCTAACATAGTTCTTAAATATGCTTCTCTTGGCGTAGGTCTTAAACATTCAAGTTCAGGTGACTCGTAAAGCATAAATATTTCTAGAGGTAGTGATGGAAGGCTTCCTTTCATATGATTTACGGAAGAATGAAAATGCCCATTTATAAGTCCTGGCATAAGTAAATTATTTTTTGCATCAATTATATTACATTCATTGTTTATTTTAATGTCAAAACCAATAGAATTTATTTTTCCATTTTCAATTAAAATCTGGCATGGAAGAGACATCCCATTACGAGATTCGACATCTAAAAGTCGTACGTTTTTAAAAAGGGTTTTTTTCATTTAGAAGATGAGTTTTTATAAAAAGGGCTGCGTAATTTAGTTTCAATAATGTAATTACTATAAAATTCTTCAACAATTGAGAAGACTTCTTTTCTTAAAAAATGTCTCTCTATCTCATCTTCATCTCTAGGCTTTTTCATAGCCTCATGAATAGCTTCCAAAATTTCATCCTTATCAATATTTATAAATACTCCATCCTTATAAACAGTTTGACCATCAATGAAAACCTCTTTTAAGTCTTTTGTTTTAGCGCGATGAATAATAGCATCAAGTGAAGGAATATCCTCGTCCTGAAATGGATATGTGGCTTTACGATAATCAATAACAACTGCATCCATCTTTCTTCCAGGATCAAGCCGTCCAATTTCTGCGCCGAAAGCCGTAGTATGTGCTCCATGTTCTGTAGCCATTTTTAATATTTGTGTAGGTGTGGGAACATCATTATGTATCATGCCAGGTATTCTATGTACTGTTAGAGCCATTCGCATTTCTTGTAACATGTCTCTGTCGTCGTTTATACCAGCCTCGTCCATTCCCATTCCTACAACAATACCTCTCTTCTGTAATTCCATGAGTGGTAACATTCCAGATCTTAGCCTAAAGTTTGAGGAACAATTATGACAAATACATGTCCTTGTATCAGCACATATTTCTATATCTTCTTCAGTCATCCAAACTCCATGACCAAGTGTCATATGTGGACCTAATACCTTCAAATCATTTAGATGTTTAACAGCTGTTGTTCCAGTCCTTTTAAAAGCATACTCTTTTTGATATGGAGTTTCTAAAAGATGCATGTGCATGGGAACGCCTTCTTTAAACGCCTTCTCTTTAAGTGCAACAATTCCATCGTCAGTCATCCAGTGGAGATTTGCAGGAGCAAGTTGTATCCTTGCCTTAGGGTTTTTATTATTTGCGCGAAGATGATCAAACAAATTTATGAAATCATCAAATTGCAACGTCTGCTGTGCAAAATGCTTGCTCATAATTTTAGCTATTTTTGGAGGTAAACGATTGCAAAATTCTTGGTCCGCCTCGTATACAAACCTATTTTGCTCTCGTACAGCGTAGGAATATGACACTCTCAAGCCAATATCATTATATGCCCGAAGAACACTAGAAGCAGAATTAACAACTTCGTCATAATTTCCGGTAGCCCAACCTTGAATATGTTGAACAGTTGTAACACCAGACTCTATCATTTCAAAAGCTGAAAACAACGTATCAAGATAAGGATCAATTTTTCTCATAGCTAGTCTAGCTGCAAACCACAGTTCTAACGAATAATCTGGCGCACCTAGCTGAAGCGGAGTTAAGCCTATATGGTGATGACTGTTTACCAGACCTGGTATAATCATATGATCAGAATAATTTTTAATTTTTGCGTCAGGATATTTATATTTAATCTTTTCTATCGAACCTACATCTAGTATTTTGTCATTTTTAAAAACTAATCCAGCGTTTTCATGTATTTCCACATTGCTTGCATTATTAACACCCGAAACAATCCAACGAGCCGAAAGTATAGTTGTTGTCATGCTGTTTCCTGTTCTTTAAAAGCCTTTTCAACTTCTTCAGCTAAAAGTTCTTCGCAACGCCTTGATAAATTAATCATCTT
>CACJFI010000084.1 GCA_902592615.1 uncultured SAR116 cluster alpha proteobacterium
TGATATTTTAGTGTTAGAGCCAAATAATGTAGATGGTTTATTTTTCAGTGGCTTTGCCGCTTACAATAAGGGAGAAAAAAGTAAAGCCATTACTTATTGGGATTTATTACTAAAACAACTACCTAAGGATTCTTTAATGTCAAAAGAAATAAATAAAAGGATTAGATTACTTAAGGATTAATTTAATCTTTTTTGATTTGATATTTTTGCATTATTGGCAAAGATAGTAATCCAAACCCTAGGGATAAAACTGGAATCCCAAAAGCTTTAAAAGATACCCATTGATCAGTAGTTAAATTACGCCAAGCTATTTCATTAGCAATAGCCATTACTATAAACATACCAACCCATAACCACGTCAATTTGTCCCACCCCTCTTCTTTTAACGAAACTGCAGATTTCATGATAGCAGCTAATGGGTTCTTACCTAGAATTTTACCTGAAGCTAAAACTCCTGCAATTATTATAGATACTATTGTTGGTTTGATTTTAATAAAAAATTCATCATCAAAAAATATTGTTAATCCACCAAAAAAAACAACCGCAACACATCCAGCAGCAGCCATCATTGGTATGTTTTTAAACCAATACCAAGATAGTATCAGAGATAATAATGTACTTATCACCAAAACTGCTGTACCAGCCATTATGCCGTAAAAATAATTAACACCAAAGAACAATAATAGCGGACCCATCTCTAAAATGGATCTATAACCCTCTTTTTTGTCTACTTCCTGCAATGAACTCTCCTACGCTAAAATTAAACTCTTACTGTGAATAAACTCTTCTATATTTTCTGTAGCAAATCTTAACAAATCACCATTTTTTGAAAATCTTGCATTTTCACTTAGTTGACGTCTCCATTCTTTAGCACCTGGTAAAGAGTTATACAAACCTAAAATATGTCTAATTACAGAATGAACATTACCTTCATCATTTTTCACAAGTCCATCAATATAGTCAGCCATTTTCATGGCTATTTGATATCTTGTCTTAATTTTTTCTTTTTGATTTAGGACTATTTTATCTACTGAGGATAAAATATACGGATTTTTATATGCTTCTCTTCCAATCATAAACCCATCAAGTGAATATTGTTTAACTAAATTTTGTCCCTCTTGTATTGACTTAATTCCACCATTAATAATAATTTTTAGATCTGCCCTTCTTTTTTTTAATGCTCCAACTCTAGAATAATCTAAAGGAGGGATCTCTCTATTTTGCTTTGGACTTAATCCATTTAACAGAGCTTTTCTAGCATGAATAACGAATAACTTTACTCCTTCAGCGGACACTTGATCAATAAAGTTATCTAAACCTTTTACTTCATCCATATCATCAACACCAATCCTACATTTAATTGTAATGGGCAATTGACTAACATCTTGCATAGCCCTCACACATTCTGAGACAATTTTAGGTGTTTTCATAAGGCAAGCTCCAAATGATCCATTCTGGACTCGATTTGAAGGACATCCAACATTAAAATTTATTTTTGAGTATCCATAACTTTGAGCAAACTTAGTTGCAAGAGATAATTTCTTATGATCATTGCCACCTAGTTGAAGAACACATGGCAATTCTTCATTATTAAATGCTAACAATTTGTGTCGTGGCCCAAAAATTAAGGCATCAGCAGATATCATTTCAGTATATAAAACTGCTGAACCAGATAAGAGTCTGTGGAAATATCGACAATGCTTATCTGTCCATTCCATCATTGGAGCTACAGAAAACTTTTCCTCAAATATCAATTTATTGCTCTACAAATATTTAATAATACATCATTATTTACAATATTTATAAAATATAGCCAAGATTATTAAAATAACAATGAATAGAATTTCATCACTTAAGAGTGTTTTACTTTTCTTGAGATTTTTCTAAGGCTTCAGCTAAGTCGTCTATAATATCATCTATATGTTCAATACCAACTGATAATCTTATAAATGAATCTGATACACCAGATTTTAATTTATCTTCAGATGATAATTGACTATGTGTTGTAGTTGCTGGATGTATAGCAAGGCTTCTTGAGTCACCAATGTTTGCCACGTGGTAAAATAATTTTAAGTTATCTATAAACTTTTTACCCGCTTCTGTACCACCTTTCAATTCAAATCCAACTAGACCTCCAAATCCCTTATTTAAATACTTAACTGCATTTTCTTTAGAAATTCCTGTTTGTAACTCAGGGTAAATTACATGATCCACTGATTTGTGATTTTCTAAAAAATGAGCAACTTTTGAGGCATTTTCACAATGTGTTTTCATTCTTAAACTAATAGTTTCAAGTCCTTGTAAGATTAAAAAAGCATTTAATGGGCTTAATGCTCCTCCTAGGTCACGTAATAAAGTAACCCTAGTTTTTATAATGTAGGCAATGGGACCTAATGGTTTTACAGCATCCACCCATACAGCTCCGCCATATGAGGAATCAGGTGTGTTTAAAGCTGGTTGTCTTTCTTTTCCAGCTCCTTCCCAATCAAAATTACCACTATCAATAATCAAACCTCCAATGGAGTTCCCATGACCACCAATATATTTAGTGAGTGAATAAACAACAATTGCTGCACCATGATCAAAAGGCCTACAAATAACTGGAGATGCTGTGTTATCTATAATTAGCGGTATTCCATACTTCTTTCCGATTGCACTCACTTCAGAAATAGGAAAGACTTTTAATTTTGGGTTAGGTAAAGTTTCAGCATAATAAGCTCTTGTTTTATCATCAGTTGCATTTTCAAATGCTTGTGGATCTGATGGGTCTACAAATCTAACTTCGATACCCATATCCTTTAAGGTGTTAGCTAATAAATTCCAAGTACCACCATATAAGTCAGTTGAACTAACTATATTATCTCCAGCCTTAGCAAGATTTTGAATAGCAAATGCAGATGCTGTTTGACCAGAAGATAATGCTAATGCAGCAACGCCCCCCTCTAGAGCTGCTAATCTTTTTTCCAATATATCATTGGTTGGGTTCATAATTCTTGTGTAAATATTACCTAATTCTGATAAAGAAAATAAATTCGCTGCTTGCTCAGTATTAGCAAACTGATAACTTGTGGTTTGA
>CACJFI010000085.1 GCA_902592615.1 uncultured SAR116 cluster alpha proteobacterium
CTTTGATAATTAAAATTGTAAAAATAAACTAAAAAATGGTGTTGTGCGAATGAGTTATACGATAAGAGATTTAATTAATAACAACAAAGATGAAAATATTGCAATCACATCTGAAAATAATAATGTAATTAAATATTCAGATTTAAAAAAACACATCTTTAATATTTCTAGTCAATTAGCTAGCCAAGGAATTACACCATCCAATAGAGCGGCGATAGTCCTACCAAATGGTCCAGAAATGGCAACTGCCTTTTTGTCAATTTCTAGTTATATGTCAGCTGCTCCTTTAAACCCTTCATATAAATTAAAAGAATATGAATTTTACCTTCAAGATCTTATGCCTAAAATAGTTATTGTAGAAAAGGATAGTCAGAATCCAGCAGTTGAAGCTGCAAAAAATCTAGGTATAGAAATATGTGAAATCAAAAAGATAGATAATGCACCAGCTGGAATATTCAATTTATACAACAAAACTACAAATTTCGAACTTGCTACTGAAAATAATGAAGCTTTGGTTTTGCATACATCTGGAACAACCTCAAGACCAAAAGTTGTACCATTAACAAATAAAAATATTTTTTCATCAGCAACTAATATTGCAAATTCTCTTCAACTAAGCTCACAAGATCATTGTTATAACATTATGCCTCTTTTTCATATTCATGGATTAATTGCAGTATTAAGTTCTTCGATTAATGCTGGAGCTTCTGTTTATATGAGCAGTGGTTTTAATGCACTTAAATTTTTAGAAACAGCAGATAAAGAATCAATCACATGGTATTCTGGTGTTCCAACAATGCATCAAGCTATTTTAATGCGTGCAAAAAAGAACCCAAAACTTGCCGAAGAACTTTCTCTAAGATTTATCAGATCTTCATCTGCCTCATTACCTCCAGCGGTTTTTGATGAACTAAAAAAGATATTTAAGACAACAGTCATTGAAGCTTACGGAATGACCGAAGCCACTCATCAAATGACATCAAATCCTATGCCTCCAGAAAAACAAAAAGCTGGCTTTGTTGGTAAACCAGCAGGACCTGAAGTTTGTATAATGGACGCACAAGGTAACAAACTTGATAGTGGTGTGGATGGAGAAGTATGTATTCGCGGAGATAACGTAACAAATGGCTATGAAAATAATGAAGAGGCTAATAAAACTGCTTTTATAAATGGATGGTTTAGGACAGGAGATCAAGGTCATTTTGATGATGAGGGATATTTAAAAATTTCTGGAAGATTAAAGGAAATTATAAATAGAGGTGGAGAAAAAGTATCACCTTTAGAAGTAGATAATACCTTAATAGAACACAAGGCTGTTGAACAAGTTGTAACTTTTGCAGTTAAAGATAATTTACTTGGAGAGGCGATAGGCGTTGCAATTGTATTAAAGAGTGGAATTGATTGTAATGAAACAGATATTAAAAATTATGCCCGAAAACATCTTGCTGATTTTAAAATTCCAAAATATATACGTTTTTTAGAAGAAATACCCAAAGGAGCCACAGGTAAATTGCAAAGAATCGGACTTGCAGAAAAACTTGGTTTAGAATAGAGAAATGTTGAAATGAATATTTGTGTATTTGGTGCAGGAGCTATAGGAGGATATATTGGATGCTGCTTAAGTAAAGCTGGAGCCAATGTTTCATTGATAGCTAGGGGACCCCATAAAGAAGCTATAGAAAAAAAATGGGTTAACCTTAATCACTGGAAATAGTTCAGATACTTTTAATTTGAAAGTAACAGAAAATCCAAAAGAGTTAGAAACTCAAGATTATATAATAATTGGTGTTAAAGCGCATGCTATAGCTGGTATTGTTGAAAATTTAAAACCACTTTTAAATAAAAATACATCTATTTTATCTGCAGTTAACGGAATACCTTGGTGGTATTTTTACAAAGCAAACTCAAATACAATTTTAGAAAACACTCATATAAATTCTGTTGATCCTGATGGTATTATCTGGAAAAATATAAATCCAGAACGAGCACTAGGTTGTGTTGTTTATCCAGCATGCGAAATAGAAAAGCCAGGTGTTATAAAACATATAGAGGGAAATAGATTTAGCCTTGGAGAACCTAGTGGCATAAATACAGATAGATTAAAAATATTGTCTAATCTTTTTATTAAAGGTGGACTAAAAGCTCCACAAAAGAAAAATCTAAGAGATGAAATTTGGATTAAATTATGGGGGAATTGTTCATTTAATCCTATAAGCGCAGTTACAGGAGCTAGCTTGGATATAATTGGAAACGATCCAAGTTCGAGAAACTTAATTAAACAAATGATGCTAGAGTGTCAAAAAGTTGGAGAGGCAGTTGGTGTTAATTTTGGTGTTTCAATTGACAAAAGAATTGATGGAGCTTCTTCAATAATTGGACATAAACCATCAACTAGACAAGATATTGAAATGAAAAGGCCTCTTGAAATAGATCCTATAATGAGTGCAATAATAGAAATTGGAAATAAACTCAATATTCCCACACCCATGTTAAAGCACATAAACAGTATTTTAAAACTAAAGGCAAATTATTTAGGTTTGTATAAAAGAAACGATCTTATAGAAAAATTAACAATCTAAATTTTCAAATGCATTAAAACCTTTTTTATCCTCAATTTCTACAACCCAACAATCTCTATCTATTTCTATTTCTTTAGAAATTCTCTTATCAATATCTTGAGAAGTTATTTTTTTTAGAGGATATAAATCTATAAACTCAATAATTTCTTTATCATTATTTAAATCATATTTGATATTTCTTGAAAAAAGTTTGGCAAAACCGTCTAGAGTGTCAATTTTAACAAATATAGCACCAGCCTGCTCATCTCCTCTTTTAACGATATAAGCACTTGTTAAATTTTTCTCTGCAATTCTAATGCCTGCATTAATTATTGTTTCTGCTTTTAATTCATTCATATTCTTTTATTTGAATATTAAAAATCCGAGCACCTGCCGGCTTTTTCCCAATCTCCGTATCTTGTAGGTTCTGGGCCCTTTGGGCCACCCTGCTCTTTTGGAATATTTTCATTTAATTTATCTTTTGTA
>CACJFI010000086.1 GCA_902592615.1 uncultured SAR116 cluster alpha proteobacterium
CATTTTAATCATCTGATTTAATTAGATTTTATATATTAATACGTTTTCAGTCTACAATTTAGTCTACACTTTTAGTTTAACTGAAGCTTTTATCAATTTTGCAAGTAATTTAATAATTATAAATGAATTAAATTTATATTTTTACTTTCCATATCTTTTAAGGATTTATTTTTAGAACCATCTAAGTCAATTGCTTTTGTTGCATCAAGAATCACATAAGTATCATAACCTAAAGTTTTAGCATCAATAGCAGAATAATAAACGCAAAAATCAAGTGCTAAACCACAAAGATACACTTTTTTAATGTTATTCTGTTTCAAGAAACCATCTAATCCTGTCATGGTCTTTTTGTCGTTTTCGTAAAAAGCAGAATAGCTATCGATTTGTTTTCTATATCCCTTTCTAATAATCATATTTGCTTTGGTTGTATCAAGGTCTTTGTGAAATTCAGCACCAAAAGTTCCTTGTACACAATGATTAGGCCACAAAACTTGAACTCCATAAGACATTTCGACTGTTTCATAGGGTATTTTATTGTTTTGATTAGAAGCAAAAGACAAGTGGTCTAATGGATGCCAGTCCTGAGTTAAAACAATTGAGGAAAACATTGTTTGCAAAGAGTTAATTTTTTTTATAACTTTATTACCTTCATTAACAGCCAAAGATCCATCAGGACAGAAATCATTCTGCATGTCGACAATTATTAAAGAACAAACTTTATCAAAGTTCATAAATTCCTCATTTTTTTTCTTAGTCATCTGATTTCTTTACACTTTATAGAGTAATATTTATTCAGTCCAAAAATTAGTCTAAAACATACTTTAATTTAGTTTAAATTTGAAAAATTCTTAATGCCTTGATCGCTAACTTTAGACAATTTGTTAAAATATTGCACACTTTATAAACAGATTTTAGAAATTGCCAGGTAACAAGGCTTGTAAATATTTTACTTGGACCTTTTCCTATCTACGATATTTATCAAAACTAGATTTTGATCTAAAATTACTTATTTCAAACGAAAATAACAAGTAGTTAAAATGGTCGTAAAAATATTTGTGATTTGTGGCTAAGCAACTTGTAACCATTAATAGTATTGAGAAATTAGCTATGTCAAAAATAAAATTCCAAGATGTTTTACGCGATTCCATTCAGTCTTTATTTGGAACTAACCCGTCTGCACAGGAAATCATAGATTCTTATCCAACTGCACATCTGATTGGTACTGAATCGATTCAAACAGGTGGAGGTACATTTTTTGATATTTTTGCCAAGAAAGGCCATAATGAATGGGCAGAAGTTGAAAAACTGCTTTTGCATTTTAAAAGTCTTGGGGTGAGGCAATCTGCCCTTATACGTGGAGATTTTCTTCTAGGTTATGAGCCTCAACCATACGATGTAATAAGAGCGCTAGTCTTTGAGTACGCTAGTATGGGAATGAATATCCTGCAGAATTTTCACGGCCTTAATGATGCAGCATGTCTTTCCGGTGTTGCTCAAGCTGTCGCAGAAGCCCAAGGTGCAGGTTATGATATTATAGCTCAAGGAACAATTTGTATTGAAGATAATCCAAACATAACTGTTGCTAGATGTCTTGCTTTTGCTGAAGAACTTGTAGAACTTGGCCATAAAGGATTTTATTTGAAATCTGCCAGTGGTAGATTAAGCGCTTATTTTGTATATGAACTTGTATCAGCATTATATAAGCGTTTTCCTGACCATGAAGTACACATTCATGCACATTCCACTTATGGTGAGGCCCCTGTCTGCTACATGGCTGCAGTTTTGGCAGCTGTAGAGTTAAATAAGGACATAACAATGGATGTACAACATCCAGCTCTTTCAGGGTCAACAGCGCAACCAAGCATGAACAAGATGTTAAACCTTATTAGAAATTATCCTGATGAGAGAGTTGCAACAAAATCCCCACAATTAAATAACGATGCTATAAAAGCTAGTATGTCTTCTCTTTATGGGTTGCGTTTTCAATATCGTGATTTCGAGTCACGTTATAATTTTGAACTTGTAGAAGCAATGTACTACGCACGCACACCCGGTGGGGCGTCTGCAACACTCAAATCAATACCTGGCCTGGTTGAGAATCTTGGACGTCTTTTAGGAGTGAATGGTCATCATGCTGATTGGGACCAAATCCAGATTGCAATATATAAAATGCAAGCAGAAATTTTAGAAGATCTTGGCCAACCAACCCAAGTTACCCCTTATGCAGCAAATACTACTGGTCAAGCTGCACTATCACTCTGGCATCAGTTAGAAGGCCGTGACAAATACCATTCTCTTTATCCTGGCATTGCTGATTATCTTGTAGGACGTCATGGAAAAGTTCCATCTAGCACTAGCAAAAAGCTAATAAGAAAGGCTTTAAAGCAACTTAATCTGAAGACTTCAGAAAAGTATACGAAGGCGGTCGATCGCCCTAATGGCATCCCAATTGCTGAAGAAAAATTAGTTGAAGTTGGTTTGTTAAAGCCAACGTTACGCCAGAATATTTCTGCCTCACTGCTTAAGGATTCAGGATCATTTAAGGCAATTGAGCATATACTTAGCGTCGCTAATGAATGTAACTCGCCAGACACCCCCCCTCAACTACCATTTTATGCCATGCCCCCAAACCCAAAGATTCGTGCTGACGGCTGTGGATTTAATCGTGATATTAGAGACGCAGTTAGTGTTATTGGAGGTTATTCAAAACTTCAAGAAATTGCTGAGCGTGTTCTTCACATTAAACAACTGGTTGACCGAAGATATATATTCCCAGCAGGAGAAGAAGATCTTGAAAAGAAATGGCTAAGAGCCAATATCGAGCGCTTGAGGTTGATTATTGAAAATATCCCCTTAAAACTCTCTAAAGCTAATTTTACAGTTGGACAGAAAATGATAATGTTGAATGAAAATAATCCAAATAATATCCATCTCACGATTAGGGATGCTGTGGATCAAAAGGGTCCTGGTCTATATGATTTTATGATTAAAATTCTCGAAGTTGAAAGTTAGTCTTATCTTAA
>CACJFI010000087.1 GCA_902592615.1 uncultured SAR116 cluster alpha proteobacterium
TATGCAGTTGCAAAGTTTATATTAAAGCTCAAAAATAATGAGAATTCAGTATTTGCCCTGAACGCAACTTACTCAAATTACGGTTATATTGGGCTTCCTTTAGTCTTATTACTTTTTGGACAAAAGGCAATTGTTCCTGCAGCAATAATTTTAGTTTTTGACATAGCTTTCGTCTTATCTTTAGTTGCTGTTTTCTCGACTAATTTTAATAACACTTCAGGAATTTTAAATTTTATAAATGCATTGAAATCAATAGTAAAAAATCCAGTAATTATTTCTTGTGTAATAGGTTTGATATTATCATTTTATGAACTTAATTTAGGAAAAATTCCTGCAGAGACATTAAACATTTTGTCTGGAGCAGCTGTCCCAACAGCATTATTTGCTATAGGAATTATAATAGTTAGTAAAAGTGTTGAAAAAGCATATTCAGAATTAATATCTATAAGTTTTATAAAGTTAATTATGCACCCTTTATTAGTGATTTTATTATTTGGTTTTTGGTCATCAGATAGCCTTAAGATGATTGATATAATGTGGTTGCAAGTAGCAATTATTTTCTCTTGTTTGCCTGTCGCTGCAACCGTATTTCCAGTTTCTCAATATTATAAAGCATATGTTTTAAAAACTTCATCTGCTATAATTGTTACTACCATAATAAGTATTTTCACAATTCCAATAGTATTGCTTTTAGTAACTAATAAAAATGTTTATAATTTCCTTTAGCTTTTATTTTAATTTATATTTTATAATAAAGAAATATGCTTAAAATAAGATATATTATGTGGAGAAAATTTTTATGCAAATTGGTTTAATTGGTGGTATTGGGCCTGCTGCAACAGATTTTTACTATCGAAGTTTGATAGAAAAATTTGCATCCGAAGAAAAGAATTTGGATATGACAATTGCACACGCGGATGCCCCAACTTTAATTAAAAATTTAATGGAAGATAACAAAGATGGACAAGTCGCAATCTATAATGATTTAACGCTAAGACTAAAAAAAGCAGGAGCTAACTTTGTCGCTATTACTTCTATCGCTGGTCATTTCTGTGTTGAAAAGTTCAAGAAAAAATCTGTGCTTCCAGTTGTAGACCTTTTATCATGCGTGCAAAAAGAAATTAAACACAGGGATTATAAGAGAATTGGCATCATAGGTACCAAACCAGTTATGATGTCAAAATTTTATTCAATGATAACATCAGCCCAAGTATTTATACCAGAGGATAACTTTTTAGATAAAGTGCATGAAGCATATGTAGAGATGGCAACTTTGGGTCGTGCAAATAATGAACAAAAAAAAATATTTGAAAATGCATGTAATCAATTTCTTAGTAAGAATAAGGTCGATGCAATAATGCTGGGAGGGACTGACCTTTCCTTGATTTATCGATCAGACAATGTCGATTTTAAATTAATTGATTGTGCAAAAATCCATGTAGAAGAATTATTCCGCTTGCATGTCAATTAAATATTTATTTCTAAATTAATGCACGTAGGTCATCAATATATGGCCGATAATTTTGACCCCAAAACATTAAATGGCCTTTTAGAATTTAAAACTTTTCATTTAACTCCTGATAAGGGATTAGGCATTTTTACTTTTGATAACCAAGAAAACTTGAAAAAGCATTTATCTGACTAAAAAAATTTCAACAAAGATTACGAAGATAGATTTTCTTATAAAGTCACTGTAGACACAGGAATAATTAATCCTGACTTATACTAAAAAGCCTAGAATAACATTCAAATTATTATCTAGTTAACTCATAATGCCAATAAATATAGCAATTATTTCTATTTTTAAATTAGAGATTTGCAGACTTCTTTATAATAAGATGTAATTATTAATTTTTAGAGGATATATATTATAGAAATATTTTTTATAGCAAAATTTACTTGTTCTTATAACGAGTGGAAGTCAGTTTATGATGATGATTTAGAATTAAGAAAACTGTTTATGAAAGATGATTTGGTCGGAAAAGTCAATGAAAATACAGCTATGATTAAAGCAACCATTACTGATCCTGAAAAAATGGAAAAAGTAATGTCAGAAAGAATTCCAGAAATTGCTCCAAAACTTGGGCTAGATCACGAAATTTATACCCTCTCAAAAATGAATAATGAATAATCATGAAAGCTAAATAATATGTTAAGTAAAAACGTAAAGCTTATTAAACCAGGTAAGACTTATGTTGGTTTACAAGGTGTTTCATATAATGCTGGTGTTTCAAGAAATACAGCTGGTTCAGAAAAAGTGTGTATGAACATCCTTCCAATGCCACCAGGTGTTCATTCAATACCACATATTCATAAAGAAATCGAAACTATTGCGTATATGCTTGAAGGAGAATGCACACTATTTCATGGTGAAAAATTAGAAAAACAAACTTTAGTAAAACAAGGGGAACAAATATTTATTCCTGAAAATGTACCACATGCTCCTTTTAATCAAAGTGATAAAGAATGCATATGGGTAGTTGTTCATTCATCGGGAGATGATCAAGATGAATTAATCTCAATGCCAGATTTAGTTAAAGAACTTGATAAATTTAAATAATTCATAGGAAAAATAAAATGAGTAGCAATTCAGTATATATGATTGGGGATGTGGATATACATGATTTAGAAGAATACAAAAAATACATGGAAAAAGTAAAACCAATGATTGAAAGTTACGGAGGAGATTACCTTATTCGTGGTGGAGAAATAGAGGCTTTGGAAACTAAGCTTTGGACACCCACAAGAATAGTCTTGGTGAAATTTCCAAACAAAAAGGCTGCTATGGATTGGTATAATAGTAAGGAATACAAGCCTTATAAAAAAATAAGATTTAATACTTCTACGTCGAATATACTTATGGTTGAAGGTATTAAGTAAAAATTAAAAAATGTTAGTAATCATACATAAATTTTTAATAAACAATTTGTAGGATAAATCGTAGACTGTAAAATTACAAATTTGTAA
>CACJFI010000088.1 GCA_902592615.1 uncultured SAR116 cluster alpha proteobacterium
TTTTAGTTTGTTTATTCTCTGATTGAGTGTTTGTTTGCTCTGACATTTTTTCTAAAAATTGACTTGGATCTGGAAGTGATGATCCATAGCATAATTTTATTATCGCCATTGAACCAGCTTGTTCTTCATTGGGGGCATATTTTAACTCTTCAATACTCTTAATTAAAATTTGCCATAATCTGACAAGCTTTGGTAATCCATTTGTAGAAATTTCAGAAATTTTTTTTTGTATGGACTCCGTCATATTAGTATCTGATTTAATAACATTTATTTTTGACGCTAAATGACTTATTTCCAAGAGGTTTGAAATTATTTGAAGTGGTTGTACACCATTTTGTAAAATGTCATCATAAACTTTTAAAGCTTCGCTACATTGATTTGATAAACATAGCTCAAACAATTCAATATTTTTTTCATAACCATTCAATCCAAGCATGTTTAAGACTGTTTGTTCTTTAATATTGTCGCCACATAGAGATGCGGCTTGATCTAGTAAAGATAAAGCATCTCTTACAGATCCTTCACTTGCTTTACAAATATGTGAGATAGAGTCATTCTCAAAAGAAATGCTTTCATTTTGACAAATGCTTTTTAAATGATTTGACAATATTTTTAAATCAACTCTTTGAAGATCAAATTTTTGACATCTTGAGATAATTGTTGCAGGTATTTTTTTGATTTCAGTTGTTGCAAAAATGAATTTCACATTTTGTGGAGGTTCTTCTAATGTTTTTAAAAGAGCATTAAATGCTGCGTTAGACAACATATGAACTTCATCTATAATATAAACCTTGTATCTTGCATTATTTGGTGAATATATAACTGAGTCAATTATTTCTCTTATGCCATCTACTCCTGTTCTACTAGCAGCATCAACCTCAATGACATCAAGAAAGTTACCATTATTTATAGATTGGCACGGCGAGCAATTATTACAAATTTCAAAAGATGGATCTTTCTTACTACCATCACCAATGCAATTTAATGCTTTAGCTATTATTCTTGCAGTAGTAGTTTTGCCTACTCCTCTTATGCCAGTTAATAGAAACGCGTGGGCTAATCTACCTTTGTTCAGAGCATTATTAAAAGTTTTTACTAGTGTATCTTGACCAATTATTTGACTGAAATCATTTGGTCTATATTTACGAGCTAAAACTCTATAATTGTTTTGTTCATTAATAATATTTATTTGATATCTCGTTTTTAGTCGCTAAAACGAAGGGCCTCACAACCCGCTATCATTGTTACGGCTGCTTCCTTTCGGACCTGACCGGATTGGCAAGAATTACGTCCGTGTGACCCTTCACAAATATATATGTTATAAATAATAACAATATGCAAGAATTTCTGTATTTTTGAATTAGTTTTTTCTAGCTCTAGAGTAAGTGCCAATAATTTTAACTGAACTAGGTTCACTATAGAAATACATTTCTTCTAGAGCGTTTTGCATAGGTTTTGTATCTGGATGACCTTCTGCATCAACATAAAATCTTGCCGCATTCATTTCTTTGCCACCAATATAGCTCTCAAGTTTAGTTAGATTAATTCCGTTAGTGGCAAACCCACCTAATACTTTGTATAAAGCAGCAGGAACCGATCTAACATCAAATATTATAGTTGTTACAGGAATTGAGATGTCTACAGATGGTTTTTGAGGGTCTTTAGCCATTATTAAAAATCTAGTTGTATTATGTTCTGCATCTTCAATGTTATTTTTTAATATTTGTAAGTCATAGATTTTTGCTGCCATGTTTGAAGCGATTGCAGCAATTTTAGGATCTTCTAGCCTTGAAACTTCTTCAGCTGCTCCAGCAGTATCTATATGTTGTATTGGGATTAGCTTATGTTTTTTTATGAATTTTCTACATTGAGCAAGTCCTTGTGCATGACTTTTAACATATTTTAAATCTTCTAATTTAGAAGTTTTAAGTCCAAGTAATTGATGATTAACTTTTTGAAAATGTTCGCCAACAATAAACAAGCCACTTTCTGGTATTAAATGATGGATATCCGCCACTCTTCCAGCCAAAGAATTCTCAACAGGGACCATTGCATAATCTGATTCACCATTTTTGGTAGAGTTAAGCATGTCTTCAAATGAAGTACATGCTAAAGTTTTACTGTTAGGAAAATAAGCTTCACATGCCATATTTGAATATGCGCCAGCCATACCTTGAAAAGCAATTATAAGTTTACTCTTATCATTCATTTTTTAACTCTATTTTGTTTGACTTAATTTATTATATGAATAACTAAATTAAGTCTTTAAAATAATTTTCTGCTTTCTTTAAATCTGATTTAGTATCAACTCCAATCGGGTGTTCAGAAGTTATAATTGTGTGTATCTGCATTCCTGATTCTAATGCTCGAAGCTGTTCAAGTTTCTCTGACTTTTCTAGTGGGGAAGGTTTTAGTTTTACAAATTTTTCTAAAATATCTCTTCGCCACGCATAAATCCCAATATGATGCCAAATATTTTCACTTCCAGTTGGAATACATGCTCTACTAAAATACAATGCTCTTCCAACATCGTCCACTTTTGGATTATTGTTTGTGAAAGTTGTTGCTACTTTCACAACTGATGGGTCATCAAACTCATCTGGAGAAGCTTTAACAATTACTGTTGTAATTTCCTTTAATGGATCATTAGCTACCTGAGCTAATTTTTGAATTAAATTTCCTGAAATATTTGGTAGGTCACCTTGTAGATGAATAATATTTTTATATTTTTTTTCATGATCAAACTTTTCAAGAGCTTCTAATATCCTGTCTGATCCACTTTCATGTTGATGAGAAGTCATTAATGCAATTCCACCATATTCACTAACGGTTTTAAAAATCAATTTATCATCAGTTGCAACAACTACTGGAGCATTTAATTTTGCGTTTTTTGCACAATTGTATGCATGAATTATTAATGGGATACCATTTATCTTAAGTAGT
>CACJFI010000089.1 GCA_902592615.1 uncultured SAR116 cluster alpha proteobacterium
CAAGAAATTGAAAACGGAAGTAAAATGTGGGGCATGTTTACTGATTTTAATTTCTATAGCCTTGAACCACATAGAGCTTTATACATTGAAGGCTTTGGCAAAGCTTATCAAAAAGAATATAAAAATGATAAGAAGTCTAATAAATAATTTATATAAACATCACAAATAAAGCTAATACAAATGCAAACATTTTAACTATTATCAAATTTTTACTGATAAAAGCATAGGACAACATAACCAAGCTTAGAGCAATCTTTACAAACGCTGTCATTGAGGAAAGAAAATCTTTGTCAAGTTTAATGATTGCTTCGTTTGCTATCATCCCTAGTGGAATAAAATATAATCCAATTCCTAAACTCATTGATGTCAAAGAAACTTTTAACCAGTTTTCAGATACCATTCCTGAAGCAATAAAAACTGTACCACAAACAGGCGGTGTGATAGTTGATAATAATGCAAACCAAAATACAAATAAATGAACTTGAAGAAGCTCAAGTCCCATATCAACCAAAGCTGGACCTGCAACAGAAACACATATTACATAAGCTGCTGTAGTAGGTACTTCCATACCTAATAACAAACAAGCAATTCCTGTTAAAATAAGAGCAGGCCAAATATTATTATCTGATAAAGATATAATTAAAGAAGTAAGTTTTACTCCTAAACCAGTCATTGATAATACACCAATTATAATTGAAGCACATATTATAATCGAACCAATAAGCGCAATTTGTCGTCCAGAAGAAACACAAGCTTCAAAAAATCTGGTTATACCTAAATGAAAATTAAAAATATTTTTTATATTAAAAAAAAGTAAAATTAAAGCTGCTAAAATAGATATCGAAGCAGAATATTGAGGTGTAAAACCTATAAACATCAGAAAAAGCAATATGGAAAATGGAATCAAAAAAAATAGAGAGGTTAAAATTACTGTATTAATATCTGGTAAATTATCCTTTTTCATTGGTTTTAGATTATAAATTTTACAATAAAAATTAATACCAACCCAAACTGCAAAGAAGAATAGAATAGCTGGCAAAAAAGCCGCAATAATAATTTTCTCATATGGAACACCAGTTAACTCCACCATGACAAATGCTCCTGCACCCATTAAGGGTGGCATGATCTGACCTCCTGAAGATGCTACAGCCTCTACTGATGCAGCCAACCTCTTAGGATAATTTAACTTTATCATTGCTGGCAAGGTAACCATTCCTGTAGAGGCAACATTTGCAGATGCTGAACCTGAAATAGAACCAAAAAGAGCAGACGAAATTACTGAAACTTTTGCAGCCCCTCCTTTTAATTTTCCTGCAAAAGCGGTTGCAATATTCATGAAACCTGAACCAGCTTCGCCAGAATTTAAAAAAGAGCCAAATATAACAAATATTGACACTATAGACACAGAAACACCTGTTAAAGGGCCCCATAATCCACCTTCAGCAATTGTAAGTGTTCCAAAAAAGCTATTTAATGGAAGTCCTGGATGACCAAACTCACCAGGTATATGTTCTCCAAAAACTCCATATAACAATGCTACAAAACTTACAATAGGCAAAGGCCACCCTACTGATCGTCTTGCAGCCTCTAACACAATTAAAATTAATATTAAAGAGATAATTAATTGAAATTTATTTTCTAAAAATCCATATTGATCCATTAATTGATTTGAAAAAATAGCAATATAGAGACATGATGTCATTCCTATAATGACAATAAAAAAGTTAATTAATAATTTTAATTTTGTTTCATTATTATAAAGAAAAACCCAAGGCAAAATTAAAGCCAAATGTAATGGCCTTGAAATCAAATTAGGAACTAATCCAGAAAAAATAAGGTAAATGTGGAAAGCTATAGAAATAAACCCAAAGACAATCCACATTTTATAATTAAGCGTCATATAATATTATTTATGATGATCTGCTAACTTTACTCCTATTTCTTCGTAATACTTCACTGCACCAGAGTGTACTTTAGTTGATACATTAGATATCATTTCAGGAGTTACTCCATTCCACCATTTAGCTGCTTCTCCCAATTTGCCCTTATTTTCCCAATAAGCTTTAGTAAGATTATAGGCTACGTTTTTGCTCATATTAGTTGTAGCATATGCAACAACTGGCAATGAAGTTGTTGTAATTTCACTATTTTGACCTTTATATGTACCAGAGGGTATTATTAGTTTTGTTCTTTTAGATGATTTAATTTGACTTTCTGTAAGGGATATTACATTCACTCCCATAGACGCCGCAGCTTCTATAACATTAGGAGCTGGATAAGAACCAGCTGTAACAAATCCATCAATTTGCCCATTTTTGAGAGCTGGCACAGCGTTAGAAAGTTCTACTTGAGCTAATTTAACTTTTCCTTCTAAACCAAATTTTTTAATATATTTTGCTCCCTCTTTAGCGCCAAAAGATCCTTTTCCAAGTAAAATTGTTTTACCAGCCATATCAGAAAAATTTTTCACGCCTGACTTTTTTGACATAACAAAATGCATTGTTAAGGAAGGAATCGGAAACAAAGCTCTTATGTTTTTATAGTTAGGATTACCTTTCCCCTTAAACATAGCCTTTTCTGCTATAGCTAATTTCACTAAGACGGGTGGTGTAGTAAATACATAATTTCCAGTCCTTGCTGCAACTTCTTTTACATTTTGGACAGAGCCTTGACTTTCTTCAATAGTCAAAATCATTTTGCCATTAGTTGATTTTTTCATAGTATCAGCAATTTGCACAGCCATCTGGTAATAAGATGAAGTGGATTTTGCTGATTTATAAGTTATTCTTGTTTCTGATAAAACTGCACTTGAAAAAAATGCAGAAATTACAAATAAAATTAATATTTTTATAACTCTCATAAATTCCTC
>CACJFI010000090.1 GCA_902592615.1 uncultured SAR116 cluster alpha proteobacterium
GAGCACTTATTAAAAGGTTTTTGTGTGTTTCATCAATTTCTCTTAATACAACCTCAGTTGCATCCTCTAATGCCTCTCTAAATTCTTCAATTTGCCTCCAACGAGATAACGTTTCCTCTCTTATACCAAGTTCTTTAGCAATAACTGAAGCTTTAACACCAGAGGCTATTAAATGAACAGCAACAAGTTGATTTTCATTGAGTTTTGTTGACATTTTAACCTCTATTAGGTTTCGTTCCTAAAAAACCTCTTGCCTCTTTTTTTTTCTCTAACCACTCATAAATTTCTTCAATATCCCAATTTGTTTTATTTGGCCCTAACTGAAAAGGTTTTGGAATATTTCCAGATTTAGCCCACCTTGAAACAGTAGACTCACTAATGTTGAGTATTCTTGCGACTTCTTTTTTTGATATGCATCGTGCTTTCATTGACATGACCCTTAGTTAATGATGAAAAATATTTTTGAACCATCATCGCTAGATATAATTATCTATCCTGATGAAGAAGCACAGAATCATGCTGCGTTTATAAATTCATCGCACGCCAGGGTCTCGCCATACTGCGATGGTGTTACACTCAATTGTGTAGCGCCAGTTAGAGTTTTATTTTAGCAATAATTACCATTGTAGACAATAAGGTTTATAACTTTTTTGTTACAAATTTTGCCCAGTCCTCCATTAATATTATTCTCTTTTCAAATAAATCAGACCTTAAATATGCTGCCTGTGACCTTGTCGGCAGTTGGTGAGCCAATGCAAACTCAACCATGTTTTGGTCATAGTTTCCTGTCTCAGCTGCCCAATTTCTAAAAGTAGCCCTAAAGCCATGGACTGTGCATTTAAGATGACGAAAATGATCTCTTATAAACTTGCCCATAGCATTATTAGATAAATGTTTATCAGGACTGCCACCTGCAAATACATACTTATAGTTATGTAGATTATGAGGTATACCAAGTAATCTTATTGCCTCATAGGATAGGGGAACCCTATGTTCTTTCTTAGCCTTCATTCTAGCCTCTGGTATAGTCCAAATATTTTGTTCAAAATCTAATTCATCACTTTGCAAGAGGGTAACCTCTGATGTTCTTGCTACAGTAAGGATAAGGAACCTCAACGCTCTGGTTGTGGTAGTCTCAATTTTGGATAATTCAGCATAAAATTCTGGAAGCTTCTTATAGTGGAGGGAAGGGAAGTGTTTTTGTGATTTATAGGGTCTTTTAAATATAAAAGATATCTTAGTTTTCCAGTCAGCTACATTAGATCCAACATAATACTCTAGTGAAATACCATATCCCATAACACGGGATATACGTTGTTGAACTCTAGAAGCAGTCTCTGATTTAATATCCCAGATAGGCTTTAAAACTCTGCGGACATGTTCTGTTGTTATTTTGTGGAAAGGCACCTCATCTAAAATAGGGAAGGCATAGTCTCGAAGACTGTTATACCACTGCTGGGCGTGCTTTTGATTTTTCCATGTACTTTTTGTGTCATCAATATACTCAGCAGTAACCTGACTGAACCTCCTCTGTGCCTTTTCTTTTTCATGTCTTTTTAAAGTATTTTTCTCAAATATTGGGTCAACGCCGCTAGCCTTTATTGATCGCTTCTCTAAAGCTAAATTACGTGCGTCTACAATTGATAACTCTGGGAAAGACCCAAGCCCCATTTCTTTGGCTTTGCCATCAAAGGTATAACGATAGGTCCACCTCCCATTTGTACGTGAAGTGAGGGTTAGGTTTAACCCCAAACCATCAGAAATTTTTTTATTTAAGGGGAGTGACTTGATCCTAAAAGTATTTAATTTCATTGTGAACATCTCTTTCTACAAAAGTGGTTGAAACAAGATGCTTTTTAATAGAATGCGGTGAATGGCCTTTGTAAACATAAATCAATGAAATCAATGACTTATGACCTGTGGTGACCTGCTATAGTTATCTTAATGGCGGAGGGAGGGGGATTCGAACCCCCGAAAGGGATTGCTCCCTTTAACGATTTAGCAAACCGGCGCCTTCAGCCACTCAGCCACCCCTCCGCGGGCTCGTTAAATGTCTCAAGCAACTTACTTTACGCTGTATGCGTTTTTGTAATACGCAATGACAAAAATTATTTCAAGTTTTTTTAATGTATTGTAGAAAATAATACTGTTTATGTTATGTATAAATTTATTAAGAGGTAATACATGGATCTAATATCTGGAATGAGAGTTTTCGTTTCAATAGCTAATAATGGCTCACTTGCAAGAGCTGGTAAAGAGTTAGATTTATCACCTTCAGTAGTTTCAAAACACATATCTGCATTAGAAGACAGATTAGGTGCTAGATTACTTTATAGAACCACGAGATCTGTGTCACTTACCGAGGTAGGTCTAGCCTATCTTGATAGAGCTAGAAGGATCATTGGAGATATTGATGAAGCTGAGGCGGCTGTTTCGAGTGCTACTAATACACCTAGAGGGCATCTACGGATTACTGCACCAGGAACATTTTCTTATAGGCATATAGCTCCACATCTTCCTTTATTTAGAGAACGTTTTCCAGAAGTAGAAATAGAGATGATAATTTCAGATGAGGTTGTTGATTTAATTGATAACAATATTGATTTAGGTATTAGAATTGCAGTTATGAAAGATTCATCTCTTATTGCAAGAAAACTTGCTCCAAACCCAAGAACTTTATTTGCTTCTCCAGATTATATAAAAAAAAA
>CACJFI010000091.1 GCA_902592615.1 uncultured SAR116 cluster alpha proteobacterium
TTCTAGTGTCTTCTTTTTAATCAAAGCTTCATCACCAATACAAGATGAATTAAAATTGACTTTTGTTTTTGTAATTTCAGACAAAACATTTACTAGAGGTTTAAGAGAAAAATTTTCATCAAATTTACCTTCTGGTCTACCTAAATGACTACAAATAACTAGTTTCGACCGATTTTCTAACAGATAATTTATTGTAGGTATTAACCTATTAAGTCTAGTCAGGTCTTTGACAACACCATTAACAATAGGAATATTTAAATCAGCTCTTAAGATAACAACCTTATTGCTTACATCTTCATTAACTATGCTTTTGATGTTAGTAGTCATTTAAAAAATCACTTATAGTTGTTGTAATTATTTTAATAATAATTTCGCAGAATCAATTATAGATTTACTAGTAATATTAAAATAATTGTATAAATCCGAGGCCGGTCCAGATGCTCCAAAACTTTTCATACCAATGAAAATTCCTTTCTCACCAACATACTTACTCCACCCCATTTCAGAAGCAGCCTCAATAGCTATGCGTGGACAATTTCCTAAAACTTGATTTTTATATTCTTCACTTTGTTTATCAAATAATTCCCAGCAAGGAAGTGAGACGACAGTCGCTTTAATACCTTCTTTATACATTATTTCAGAAGCTTCCATAGCTATTTCTATTTCAGATCCTGTAGCTATCAGAGTAATATCTCTGTCTTTTGAAATATTATTTAGAATATATCCACCATATGAAACTAAGTTTTTATTAGTTTTTTCAGATCTATAAGCTTTCAAACCTTGTCTTGACAAAGCCAAAACAGTTGGTCCATTAGTTTTAAGTGCTACATCCCAAGCCTCTGCAGTTTCAACTATATCTGCTGGCCTTATCAAATTTAAATTAGGAGTTGCTCTTAAAATTGCTAGATGTTCAATTGGTTGATGAGTCGGTCCATCTTCACCAAGACCAATCGAATCATGAGTTAATACATAAATCACTCTAAGAGACATTAATGCAGCTAGTCTTATAGATGCTCTCATGTAATCACTAAAAACTAAAAATGTTCCTCCATAAGGTATAAAACCTTTATGTAGCGCGACACCATTCATAATAGAGCCCATAGCATGCTCTCTTATCCCATAATGGATGTAATTTCCTGAAAATTTACTTGAGGTAACAGTTTTCATCTCACTAGTTTTAGTTAAATTTGATCCAGTCAAATCTGCAGAACCACCTAATGTATTTACAATAGTTTTGTTTATTACTTCTAAAGCTTTCTGACTTGCTTGCCTTGTAGCAAGTTTTGGTAATTCTTTTTTCATTTGTTTAATAAATGAATTCATTTTTCTTTGGTAAGAGTTGGGAATGTTTCCTTCAATAAACATCTGGAATCTATTACGCCTAGGACTGTCTTCCAATTTTTTTTCCCAAGCTTTATAAAGTTCTTTTGATCTATCTATGGTTTTTTTCCATTCTAATAGTATTTCTGTCGGTATTTCAAATGGATTATTTGACCACCCCAATGCTTTTCTAGTTGCAGCTATTTCATCAGCACCAAGAGGAGCACCGTGAGTTTTGGCTGTTCCAACTAAATTAGGTGCGCCGTATCCAATCTTTGTTTTACATGCAATCAGTGATGGTTTTCTTGATTTTTTTGCATTCATGATAGCTTTGTGAATTTCATCATGATTATGACCGTCTATAATTTGGGTATGCCAACCTGCTGCCTTAAATCTATTGATCTGATTTGATGAATTAGATAAGTCAGTGGATCCATCAATTGAAATTTTATTATCGTCCCAAAAAACAATTAGCTTTGATAACTTAAGATGTCCAGAAAACTCGATTGCTTCATGACTAATGCCTTCTTGTAGACAACCATCACCAGCAATAACATAAGTGAAATGATCAACTAAAGTATTTCCAAACCTAGATGCCATTAACTTTTCACTCAAAGCCATTCCAACTGCGGTTGCCAGACCTTGTCCTAATGGTCCAGTTGTAGTCTCTATACCATCAGCATGACCAAATTCTGGGTGCCCAGCAGTATTGTAATTTAACTGTCTAAAATTTTTTATGTTTTCAATTGGCATATCCTTATAGCCTAAAAGATAATGAAGTGAATATAATAACATTGATCCATGACCAGCGGATAAAACAAATCTATCTCTATCTGGCCAATCTGGTTTATCAGGGTAAATATTAATAAAATCTTTGAAAAGAACAGTAGCAACATCTGCCATACCCATAGGCATTCCTGGATGACCAGAATTGGCAGCCTGCACTGCATCCATAGATAAGAATCTTATTGCATCAGCCATTTTAGAGGACATATTATCATTTGGTGTTATGTGTCCTTGCATAAAAACACTCCTGAAAAATTAGTATAAAGAGATTAGATTTATCAATAACATTTATGTTAATAAAATTACATAGAAGTTTTCAAAAAAAATTACAAACATGAATATGATTTTTTATATTCTAAAACTTCTTCTTTAGAACCGAAAATTAATGCTGATCTTTGATGCAATTCATTGACTTCTAGGTTTAAAATATTTCTATGTCCATCAGTAGCTTCGCCGTTT
>CACJFI010000092.1 GCA_902592615.1 uncultured SAR116 cluster alpha proteobacterium
GCAGCCTGCACAGCGCTAATATGAACAAATACGTCCTTATCTCCTCCTTCAGGTTCTATGAAACCATAACCTTTGGTTGGGTTGAACCATTTGACTGTTCCTGTTGCCATTTTTTTTCCTTCTCTTAACTCTTTACAAATAATATGAAGAGTGTCTTGTTTGTAATTAATTTATTAAAAAACATGGCTTATACATTCATGAACTTAATAAACACTTAATTATATTTAAAATATCTAATTATAGCAAGATTCAATTAAAGTTACTTTTTTTCAATATTCTAGCTCTTGCGCTTTAATCAATGAGGTAACAACAGAATTATATGGTGTCTTGATATTATTTTTTTCGCCCAAGGTAACTACCATCCCATTAATTGCATCAATTTCGCATAGTTTTTTTGCTTCAATATCTTGAAGCATAGAAGGTTTAGAGTGAAGAAGTTTTTTACCAAACTCTGTAATGTACTCAACTGTATTTTCGAACGTGAAATTAACTTTTTTCAAATCACCCATTTTTCTTGCTTCTAATGCACATCCTTTAGCTATATCAAACATATGTTCATTATTCATTACCTCTCCGAGAGTTTTTCTAAATATTGAGCAAGAACCACTCCATGCCACATTACAAATAAACTTTTCCCATATTAATTGTTCTATATCTTCAAAAGCTTTTGCATTAAAACCAGCATCACCCCATACCTTTACTAGTTTTTCTAATCTTGGAGTTATTCCTCCATTCATTTCACCTATTCTAATCATACTCATATTATTGTGATGTGCATGTCCCGGACCTTTCATTGCAGCTCCAAAACCTTGGGCAACACCTAGAAGAATATTATTTGTAGGCATATATTTAGCAATTCTTTCTCCTGCACCAAGCCCATTTTGAATAGTTAAAATTAACGAGTCATCATTAGTAATTTCACTTAACTTTGACGCGACTGTGCCAACACCAGAAGCTTTTGTTGCAATTATAAATAATTCATACCCTTTCGCATCTTCAATATTTCTTGATACATTAATATTTCTAACAACATTGTCTCCACTAAAACCAGACACTCTTAATCCATTATTTTTTATAGCTTCAAGATGTTCTTCCCATATATCAACTACTAAAACCTCATTATTATTTTTGGAAAGAAAAGATGCATATATCGATCCCATTGCACCAGCACCAATTACTGCTATTTTCATTTTTATACTCCTTTATTGCCTAATAAAAGTTCCGTTATTTAATTCGGTAATAGCTTGCTCAATTTCTTCGTTTGTATTCATTACAATTGGTCCGTGCCACGCAACAGGTTCTTGAATTGGATTTCCGGAAACTAAAAGAAATCTTACACCATTATTCCCTGAAAGAAGTTTTACTTCATTACCTTTATCAAAAGTAATTAAGGTTTTGTTACCACTCATATCCCTAATTGTGTACTCTCTATTATTTATTGATTTCTCAATTTTTATTCCTTTAGGATCAGAAGAATAATCAAACTTTGCAGCGCCCTCAAAAATGTATGCAAAACAATTGTCGTAGGTTGGAATTGGAAAACTCTTTATTTTATTTGGGGGTACATAGATATCAAAATATTGTGGGTTTGAAGCTATTCCTTTGATTATACCCTTATACCCTTTATAATCTCCAATTATAATTTTAATAATTGTTCCATCATCCTCATGAATTACTTTAATATCTTCTGATTTAATATCCTGATAATTTGGATTTGTCATTTTAAGGCTTGAAGGTAAGTTAGCCCACAATTGAAAACCATGCATTTCACCTTTAATATTGCCTTTAGGCATTTCCTGGTGAAGTATTCCTGAACCAGCTGTCATCCATTGAACATCACCATCAGATAATTCTCCTGAGTTTCCTAAACTATCTTTGTGTTCGACAGAACCCTTTAAAATATAAGTTATGGTCTCTATTCCTCTATGAGGATGCCAAGGAAAACCCATTTGATAATCTCTAGGATCATTATTTCTGAAATCATCTAATAATAGAAATGGATCAAACTCACTTGTATTTCCAAATCCAAAAGCTCTATCCAATCTTACGCCTGCGCCTTCAAGAACGGATCTTGAAATTTTTTCATTTATAATTGGTCTCATAGACATGAAATTTCCTCAAAAAAGTATAAATTAAAATTATGCTTTGTTTTTTTATTCTTGATACTTATAAATCAAAAATAAATTAAAGTGGAATTATAAATTGATTGAAGAAACATTAAATAATTTAAAACTTATAAATCAATTAGAGATTTTAATTCCTATTGCAATACTTTCAGTTGTTCTTGTAGCAATATCAAAATCTGGATTTGGAGGGGCATTAGGCTCTTTGGGTTTACCTGTGATGGTTTTAGCTTTCCCGCCAAAACTTGCGATCGCAATTTTGTTACCATTATATTTAATCACAGATATTTTTGTAGCATACACATGGAGAAAATTTCCTGTATTAAAGATCTTAAAATTGATGGTACTTGGAGGGCTTCTAGGTCAAGTACTAGGTTGGATATGTT
>CACJFI010000093.1 GCA_902592615.1 uncultured SAR116 cluster alpha proteobacterium
GATGTTAAGGTATATGATATTAATCCAAAGATTACAAAAAGATTAGAAAAAGAAAAAATTAAAGCTGTCAACAATTTAAGAGCTATAGCAAATAATAATTTTATAATATCTATTCTGCCAGACACAAATGATGTTGAAAGTGTTTTTAACGATCGTACAGGAATAAATTCTTATTTAAAGCCTGGCACAACAGTAATAGATATGAGTACGATTTCATCATCATCTGCAATAGAAATAGGGAAACTTTTACAAAAGCTGCAAGTTGAGTTTTTAGATGCGCCAGTAAGTGGAGGTGTTAAAGGAGCCCAGAATGCAAACTTATCAATTATGGTAGGGGGTAAGAAAGATACTTTTAAAAAATCACTTAATATACTCAGTTGTTTCGGGAAGAATGTGATTTATGCTGGAAAATCTGGTATGGGTCAAATTTTTAAAATGTGTAATCAAATTATGGTTGGTTCACATATTCAAGCTATGTGTGAGGCATTTGCTTTATGTAAATCAAAAGGTGGTAATTTAAATCTTTTGAGAGAAACTCTTATGGGTGGCTCAGCTAATTCGTGGATGTTAGAGAATTTAGGTAATCTAGTAATTGACAAAAATGATCAAGCGGGATTCAGAATAGATTTACAATTAAAAGATTTAAGATTAGCAAGTGAAGCTGCCTTTGAGAGTGGTGTGCCCTTACCAGGTTTGTCTCTAGTGCAAACTCTTTATTTAGGATCAAGAGCCCATAATGAAGGAAAAAATGGAAACCAGTCTTTGTTTAAAACTTATGACAGAATGACCAATCAAAAGTAATTATTTTTTTACAATTATTTGCCTTCAAAAATTCTAATATCTCTGTCTGCACCACCATCAAGGGCTTTTAAAGCTAGTTGGTAGTCAGTACCATAATAAAAATCTTTTGCTTTTTCCAGACTCTCAAACTCAACTAGTACAGTTTGTTCTGATACCCCATTTTCGTGAGCATCTACATCATTAGTGCTAGCTAAAATTTTACCATTACTTTTTAAAATAGCAGGTCCAGCAAGATTAAGATATGCTTGTCTTTTTTCTGGATCCGCTGGTGAACGGTGGGCGCTTAAAAAATAACCTTTAGGCATAAATCCTCCTTTAAAGCTTATTATTAGAATATCTACTTTTTTTAAAATAATTTAATATTATAATAAATTTATAAAAAAGGTAATTAAAGTGAAAGATAAAAGTTTAGAAAAATCACTACTAAGAGCCAATTCAGGCGGAACACATAAATTTTTAAATACGAAATTTTTGAATTTAGAGGATGGCTTTTATAAATATGAACTTGAATTTTCTAAACAATGTTTAAATCCATTTAATTCTGTTCAAGGTGGTATGATTGCAAGTGCAATAGATGAAATTACGTCCATAAGTGTAAATATCTTAACAAAAGACGAATATTTACCTAGCTCAACAGATATTCATATAACTTTTCATAGACCATTATTTGAGGGGAAAGTATTTGGAAGCGCTAAAATTATTAAATTAGGTAAACAGATAGTTTCTATAGAAGGTAGATTATATTCTCCTTCTGGTAAGATAGCTGCTACAGGTTTACATACAGCTCTTTTAGTTAAGACAACAGATATTGATAATAACTAAAAGAGAACTTATATGACCAAAAAAGGGAATTTACCAACCAAAATTTGCCTCGTTTGCAAAAAACCTTTCGCATGGAGAAAAAAATGGCAAAGGGTTTGGGACGAAGTTAAGTATTGTAGTGAAAAATGTAGAAGAAACAGGATCAACATGAAATGAAAACAAACGTTAATGATTATGATATCAATAGTATTATTGAAATGGCGTGGTGTGATAAAACAAGTTTTGACTCCATTAAGCTACAAACTAACTTAAGCGAGAAAGAAGTTATAAAAATAATGAGGTCAAATTTGAAAAAGACTAGTTTTCAAGTTTGGAGGGAAAGAGTCTACGGCCGTAAAGCTAAACATGCAAAGATCTGAAGTACTAATAGTATGGTTCAAGAGAGACTTGAGAATTACGGACCACAAACCTTTATTTGAAGCTTCAAAGACCTTAAAACCTGTTTTACCAATTTATATTGTGGAAAAAGAATATTGGAAACAACCTTTTTCTAATAGAAGACATTGGTATTTTATTCATGACAGTTTGATGGTGCTAAGAAATGAGCTTAAAATAATTGGTCAATCTTTAATTTTACGCACAGGATCTGTTATAGATGTTTTTGATAAGTTATTAACCCAGTTTAATATTAGTTCTATATATGCTCATGAAGAAACAGGAAACAAATGGACTTATGATAGGGATATAAATGTAAAAAAGTGGTGTAAGAAAAATAATATTTCGTTAATAGAACATCCCACTAACGGTATAGTTAGAAATCTGAAAAATCGAGATGATTGGTCGAAACTTAGAAATCTCAGAATGAAAGAAAATTTGATTCCTAAACCTATCTCTTTAGTTCCTATTAAAGGAATTAAAG
>CACJFI010000094.1 GCA_902592615.1 uncultured SAR116 cluster alpha proteobacterium
ATGAGTATATTAGTTACTTTAATAGAAATAAAAAAAGATTTAAAAATAAATTAAAAATGTTAAATCCAAACCCAAATGTAATTTGGGCCCCAGGGATCGGTCTAATAGGCATTGGGGGAGATAAACAAAGTGCCGCAATTGTTGCAGATATTGCTGAGCAAAACATTCATGTTATGAATTATGGAGAAATTCTTGGAGGTTATTATCCAATTAAAGAAAAAGATCAATTTGATATTGAGTATTGGTCATTAGAGCAAGCTAAAATTAAAAAAACTAATTCTTCTGTAATTAGAGGCAAGACTGTTCTAATAACTGGTGCTGGGGGAATTATTGGAAGAGAAATAGCTAAAGTATTCAATAGTGAAGGAGCAAATGTTTTTCTTGTGGATAAAGATCTAAAATCACTTAAAGAAACTCATAAATTGATGAATTCAAATTCTAATATTTTGCAAATTGATCTTACAGTCTCAACGGCACCAAAATTAATTATTAATTCATGTTTACAAAATTTTGGTGGAATTGATATTTTAATTTCTAACGCAGGTAATGCAGTAGAGTCATCTATTTTAGATCTAGATATTAAAACTTTAAAAGAAAGTTTTGAATTAAACTTCTTTGCACATTTCAATTTAGCAAAAGAAGTATCAAAAGTTTTAATTAATCAATTAGTTGGTGGCAAAATTCTTTTTAATGTATCTAAGCAGGCTGTAAACCCTGGTAAAAATTTTGGTTCATACGGGCTTCCAAAAGCAACTTTAATGTTTCTTTTAAAACAGTTAGCATTAGAGCTTGGTAAATATAATATAAGTGTCAATGGTATCAATGCTGATAAAATAAGATCAGGTCTATTAACACCTGCAATGATAAAGAAAAGATCGCAAAGTAGAGGAATTGATGAAAGTCAATATATGACTAGTAATTTGCTTTCAAAAGAAGTTGAAGCAAAGCATGTTGCAGAAGGATTTTTGTCACTAGCAAGTTATGAAAGAACCTCAGCCCATGTGTTAACAATTGACGGGGGTAATATTGAAGCTAGTTTAAGGTAATTTTAGTGACCCTCAAAGCTGCATAATGCTTGAACTTCAATCCCTTCTTTTTCTATTTTTTCTTTACCCCCTAATTTAGGTAAGTCAATTATAAAAGAGCAACCAGATATATTACCATTTAATTTTTTTACTAATTCAATAGATGCTAATGCAGTCCCTCCGGTAGCTATTAAATCATCAACTATTAAAACGTTATCATTACCATTAAGTGCGTCACTATGTATTTCAATTGAAGCTTTGCCATATTCTAATTCATAGTCTTGACTTAGTTTGTCATAAGGTAGTTTGCCTTTTTTTCTTATTGGTACAAATGGAAGAGATAGTTGATTAGCAATAATACTTCCTGTAATGAAACCTCTTGCTTCTATACCAGCAATGATTGTTAAACTTTTGTTCTTCCAATAATCACAGGTTAATTTTATTACTTCTTTCATTGCTTCAGAATTAGAGTATAAAGTAGTAACATCTCTAAACATAATTCCATCTATTGGAAAATTAGGTATTGTTCTTATGGCGTTTTTAATTTTGTTCATTTGATAATCCTAAATTATTATTTGTTTAGTCTTTGAAGCAGAACATCTAATGTTTTAAGTACTTTTTGGTCTCTTTTTTCTGGTGCAGTAATTATAGCATTGTCAAGTGCATTATTGCATCCTAAGCTACACAGATCTCTGTTAGATTTTAAAAATTGAGGTAATGCTTCTATAATTCTTTGAGCTTTAGAAGAGTTATTTGTAAGGGTTTCTATTATGTCTGATACCTCAACGGAGTCATGATCCGGATGCCAACAATCAAAATCTGTAACCATGGACAAAGATGTATAACAAATTTCCGCTTCTTTCGCTAATTTAGCCTCAGGCATGTTTGTCATCCCAATCACATCACATTTCCAATTATCTTTATACAGTCTTGATTCCGCTAAAGTTGAAAATTGTGGACCTTCCATAGTCATATAAGTTCCACCTAACTGAATCTTAATTTCAAGTTTTTTGCCTATCTCAAATATAACTTTACTAAAATTATTGCACGTAGGATGTGCTAAACTTACATGGGCGACGCATCCTTTTCCAAAAAAACTTTTTTCTCTTAAATAAGTTCTATCTATAAATTGATCAACAAGAACAAAGTCTCCTGGAGTTAAATCTTCCCTTAAACTACCACATGCTGATACAGATAAAATATTTGTTACACCTAATTTTTTAAGAGCATAGATATTCTGTTTGTAGGGTACTGTTGAAGGAGAATGATAATGACCTCTGCCATGTCTTGGTAAAAAATAAATTTGTAAATTATTTATTTTACCTGAAAGTATTTGATCAGAAGGGTCACCCCATGGA
>CACJFI010000095.1 GCA_902592615.1 uncultured SAR116 cluster alpha proteobacterium
TATGTCATCGGAATAAGCAAGGACGAAGGACCCCCATCCTTCGTCCTTTTTCGTTTGTATGGGTAAATTAAAAATATTATAATAAAATTATTGCTTAGGAGATTTAAGATGGACGATTTTACTAAAAATATTTTTCCTCCGCCATATAGCGGACCAAAACCAGGAAGTATTATCCCAGATATTTTTATTGAGGATAGTTTTTCTAAAGACGATGATAGACTGTGGGTTCCCTTATCTCCTGGTCGTTGGTCAAGACCATTATGTTATAATATTAGTCAAGGTTATTGGGTTCATCTAACAAAAGTTGTCGGTGGTGGATTTTTATCAAGACACAGACATCCTGCTCCAGTTCATGGTTTCGTAATTAAAGGTTCATGGAGATACCTCGAGCATGATTGGGTTGCTAAAGAAGGTTCTTATTTATTCGAACCTCCAGGTGAGATTCATACATTAGTTGTTGATGAAGATTGCGAAGAAATGATTACTTTATTTCATAACTCTGGAGCACTAATTTATTGTGATGAAGATGGAAATACAGTTAGCACAACTGATGTTTTTGATAGAATCGAAGCAGCTAAAAAACATTTTGTCAAAGTTGGTTTAGGTGAAGAATACGTAAACCAATTTATCAGGTAGTTTTTAAAGAGTTGGTTCTTTTGTATAAAAAATATACTCCAGTTAAAACTAATATTGTTGCTACTATCATTCTTACTGGGCTACCCATCAAAAATAGTGGTAACGACAATACTATCATAGAGATTGGAACATAAAGTTTTGAGAATAATGAATCTTTCCTAGCTTCTTGATAAAAAGGAAAGATTACTGATATGACTGCCATCAACAAGAAAAACAATGACCATGGTCTTGATATAAATAGCAATAAATCATCACTTATTCCAGAAGCTCTTGCTAAATTAAGTTCTGCTAATTTACCTAAAACCACACCAAGGATCATGGGAGCAAGAGGAAATCCTAATTTTTTCATAAAATATCCAATTACTCCAAAAAAGAACATAACCCATATATCAAAAACTACGTTATGTAATGCGAAAACTCCAATTGCACAATAAGCTAAGATCACTGATGCTAAAACATACATTGGAATTTTTGTAACGAGTAGAAATATTCTTAATGAGAACGCCTGTAATCCAACCATAAAAAAATGAGCAACAAAAAACGCTATAAAAACACCGTACGCTAATAATGGTTCGTCTTGAATGAATGTTGGACCAGGAATGATATTGTGGATCATTAATGCTCCTAACATAACTGCTGTTACAATATCTCCCGGAATACCCAGCGCCATCATCATAATTAACGCTCCACCTGCAGTTGCATTATTAGCGGCTTCTGGTGCAATGACACCATCATATTCACCTTTTCCAAAATTAGATCTATTATGTGAAGCTTTTTTTGCTTGATCATATGCTAATATATTTGAAATTGAACCGCCAGCAGCAGGTAAAATTCCTGTAAAAATGCCTATGAAACTTGACCTAAATAAATTAACCCATCTTTTAAGAATTATTAAAATTGCTTGCCTGTGCTCAACTTTAACCACAGATCCAGATTGAGACATAAGAGGGCTCTTAGCCCTTTTATCATCTTCGACATCTGTTAATAATTGTGAAAAAGCAAATAATCCAATTAAAACTGGTAGAAATGCGAATCCTTGTTTGAATTCATCTAAACCAAAGGTAAATCTTGCAACGCCATTAATCTCGTCTTCTCCTACTGTTGCTGCAAATAATCCAAGCAAACCTGCGATTAAACCTTTAGTAATATTTCCACCTGACAAACTTACAGTAATTGTTAGAGCAAAAATAATTAAAGAAAAATAATCCCAAGGACCAAATTCTAAACCTAGAAATGCTAATTGTGGGGCTAAAGCTACTAAAATTACAGCACTTATCATTCCCCCAAAAAAAGAAGACCATAATCCTAAACCTAATGCGAGACCTGGTCTGCCAGATCTTACTAACGGAAAGCCATCAAAAGTTGTAGCAACAGAAGACGGAGTTCCTGGGATTCCAGTTAACATGCATGACATTAATCCTCCAGAAAATCCTCCTACAAACACTCCAAGCATAGTTGCTAATCCTTGAATTGCAGTCATGCCAAAAGTGAATGGTAAAGTTAATATTACGCCCATTGCAATAGTAAAGCCTGGGATAGCTCCTGCAAGAATTCCAGCAAGTGTACCTACCAACATTAATCCTAATGTAACTGGATCTAAAACTATACTCGCAAACGCTTGTAAAATAACATCTATCATAACTTTACCAAATTCTTAGAATTTCCCCCTCAGGTAAAATCACTTTTAAACCAAAGGTGAAAATTGA
>CACJFI010000096.1 GCA_902592615.1 uncultured SAR116 cluster alpha proteobacterium
GAATGAAAACATAGCTTACACTAGGTATGTGCTTGAGTTAGGATATTCGGGCGATTTTTTAGATTTATTATCAGCATTAGCTCCATGTGTACTTGGCTATGGTGAAATTGGTTTAAATTTAAAGGATTTTAAACCTGATAATGTCATGTATCAAAAATGGATTGAAACCTATGCTAGTAGTGAATACCAAGAAGTTTGTGAAAATGTGTCTCAATTAATAGATAATTCATTTCTAATCAGACTAGGTGACAATTATAAAGATACATATAAATGGGTTAAGGCAAACAAAATTTTTAACAAAGCAACTTTGCTTGAAGTTGATTTTTGGAACATGGCATTAAAGTAATTTAAAAGGGTATTATTTTCTAAATACCTTTTTAAAAAAATAACTATGAAAAACTATTTTGTGCCACTGTCATTGCAACTAGCATCGGGATAGACAGAATTGTATTTTTTCTTGAAAATAACATTGCTTTCCTTGCGGCGTTTGCTTTAGTTTCCGCATCAACTTCTACAATTCCAAGTGCTTTCTTTTGATTAGGCCAAATTACTAACCATACATTTAGAAACATTATTATAGCGAGCCACATTCCAACTCCTATAGGCCAATGTCCACTTGAAAAAGTCATAGCATCATGAAGGTATCCATTTAGATGAGCTAAAATAAAACCTGTTACAACAGTTGCTACTGCTCCCCATCTAAACCACCATAATGCTGCTGGAGCAATTACCTTACTTATAGCATGCTTTTGGTCATCTGGAATATTAGGCATATTCGGAATTTGCACAAAATTGAAATAATACAAAATTCCAACCCACATAACTCCAGATAAAACATGAAGCCATCTGAGAAGCCACATATTAAATGCGGTCTGATCAAATGATCCTTGTGCTAAAAAGAATATTAATATAATTGCAAAAACAAACCCTGTTATAACAGCACTTCTTAAATTAGTTAATATTGAGGACATAGGCTTCTCCCAAGACAGTTTATCTTTGTAATAACATTATATATATAATTTTAATTTTAACATAGCATTATTGTATATGTGGAAGTTTTCTATGATTTATATTATCATTATATAAATTTTGAGGATAGATAAAATGAATATATATGATGTTCATATCAAAAATGGAGAAATAATTGATGGTACAGGAGCCCCAAAATTTAAGTCTGACATTGTTATTGATAATGGAAAGATAATAGGAGTATTTCCTGCTGAAAACGGTGATGTGCGAGACCCCTCAGAAAATCATTTTTTATCTAAATTTGGAGCAAAACTTACGATAAATGCAGAAAATAAAATTGTTTCACCTGGTTTTATTGATGTCCATACACATGATGATAATAATGTTTTTTTAGATCCATCTATGTCATCAAAAATAAGTCAAGGAGTTACGACTTGTGTAGCAGGTAATTGTGGTATTAGTTTAGCTCCATTTAGTTATAAAGGTGAAGTTCCTGCTCCAATAGCACTTTTAGGAAAATCAGAAGTATTTAGGTTCTCTCGAGTGAATGATTATAAAAAAGAATTTAATAATAAACCAAGTTCTGTAAATTTAGCTCTATTAACAGGACATTCTATGCTAAGAGTTGAAGCAATGAATGGTGAATTTGACAGACCAGCAACATCTAAAGAAATCTCTAAAATGGTTGATAAGCTTAAATTAGCCCTTGAAGACGGCTCTATCGGCCTTTCAACCGGCTTAGCTTACCCTGCAGCAAATGATGCTCCTACGTCAGAAATTATAGAGTTAGCAAAAATACTTCCTGAATTTGAAGGGATTTTTACAACACATATGCGTAATGAAGCAATTGATGTTATTAAATCCGTAAATGAAACTATAAAAATCTCTTCTGTAGCTAAAGTTAGAACTGTAATTTCTCATCATAAATGTGCAGGAAGAGAAAATTGGGGAAAAAGCAAAAAAACATTAGAATTAATTGGTGAGGCAAAAAAGAATAATTTTCTTGATCTTGACTGTTATCCATACACTGCGAGCTCAACTATGTTATTAAAAAGCTTTGTGAAGCGTGCAGATAAGGTTTTAGTTACTTGGTCTGATAACTATCCTAATATTTCAGGACAAGACCTTAATGATTTAGCTAAAAAATTTGGGACTAGCATAGACGAAACAATTGATAAATTATACCCGGCTGGAGCTATTTACTTTCAAATGGATGATCTGGATTTAAATAGAATTTTACAATTTCCAGGCTCTATGATTGGATCTGATGGGATTCCAGGAGATCGTCATCCTCACCCACGACTATGGGGTACTTTTCCAAGAGTTTTAGGTAAGTAT
>CACJFI010000097.1 GCA_902592615.1 uncultured SAR116 cluster alpha proteobacterium
AGATGAAAAAGACCTTGGTTCGTTGAAAGCGTCAATAAGTCAGGGAAAGATTAATATTTTTAATACCTTAAATAAAATTCTAGAATCTAAGTTAAATACATAAAAATTTAAAATTGAACTTAAAATTTAGTTAAAAAAATGCTTAGTTTTTAATCAAAGTAATTTTTTTTGAGAATTATTGGTTGTTTTTTGTTCAATTTCAAATATCTACATCGAGCTAATTCGCTGTATCTTTTATTCAACTTTATTTGGAGAGATATTCTAAGTGTATAATTTTAAACGGAGTGTTATAATGTCTAATTTAGTAAGGTTATTTTTATTAATACCTACGATCATATTTGCTTTCGTAGGTATTGCCTCTGCAGCACCAGATGCAGAAACCGCTTATATATTTAATTCCTTCTCTTTTCTAGTTCACGGTTTTCTAGTTATGTTGATGGCTGCAGGTTTTTGTATGTTGGAAACAGGTTTAGTAAGAGCTAAAAATGCTGTTGTTCAATGTGCAAAGAATATTGGTTTATACTCAATTGCTGGTATTATGTTTGCAGTAGTTGGTTATAATCTAATGTATATGGATGTTTCTGGATATATGGGTTCATTTTCAATTTGGAGTCCATCTGATGGGGAAACATTTGGTGGTGAAAATGATGCTACGTATTCATCTGGTTCTGATTGGTGGTTTCAAATGGTTTTCTGTGCAACTGCAGCTTCAATAGTTAGTGGTGCAGTAGCAGAAAGAGTTAAATTGAAGGCTTTCTTTATATTTGTAGTTTTACTCTGTGGATTTATCTATCCAATTCAAGGGTCTTGGTCATGGGGTGGAGGTTACTTAAGTGAAGCTGGTTTCCTTGACTTCGCTGGTTCATCTATTGTTCATGGTGTTGGTGGTTGGGCAGCCTTAACAGGTGCTATAATTTTAGGTGCAAGAAAAGGCAAATATTCTGATGACGGAAGCGTTAACCCAATGCCGGGATCAAACTTACCTTTGGCAACATTAGGAACATTTATATTATGGTTTGGTTGGTTTGGATTTAATGGTGGATCACAACTAGCAATGGGATCTGGCGCTGACGTTGCAGCAATATCAAACATCTATATAAATACAAACCTTGCCGCAGCAGGTGGTGTAGTAGTTGCACTTATTCTAACAATGTTATTTTATAAAAAAACTGATTTAACAATGGCATTAAATGGTGCTCTTGGCGGATTAGTTGCTATTACAGCTGAGCCACTTGCTCCATCTCCAATGCTAGCGATATTTATTGGTGCTGTTGGTGGATTAATAGTTGTCTTAACAATACCAATGCTTGATAAATTTAAGATTGACGATGTTGTTGGTGCAATACCTGTTCATCTATTTGCTGGAATTTGGGGTACAATAGCTGTTATATTTTCAAATTCAGATGCAACAATAGGTGCCCAACTTTATGGAATTTTTGCAATTGGTGCATTTACAATCATTGCGTCAGGAATTGTATGGTATATAATTAAATTAACAATTGGAATTCGAGTTACGGCTGAAGAAGAGCTTGAAGGTGTTGATTTAGCTGAAATTGGAATGGAAGCTTATCCAGACTTTAAAAAATAAACTTAATCAAAGTTAAATTAAAATGGGGGGCTTTGCTCCCCTTTTTATATTCCAAGAGAATTATAACTTTGAGCTATTCTTTTAACTGCCACAATCATAGCAGCTGTCCTTAAATCAGGTATTTCACTATGTTGATTCCAAACATCACTGATTACTTTATATGTTTCCAACATAGTGTCTTCTAAACCAGATCGAACTAAATCAATTTCTGATGACCCTTCAATAGATTTCGACTTGAGATCAGCAGGAAAAATTTTTCCTGTCATATTTTCAATTCCCTCAATTAAATTAGAAACCTGATTTTCTTGGGCCCTTCTTTGCAATCTTCCTAGTCTAATTCTGCTCAAATTCTTAATCCACTCAAAATAACTGACCGTAACTCCACCAGCATTAGCATATAGATCTGGTATAATTACTATACCTTTTCTATTGAGTATTTCATCAGCACCTGCTGAAACAGGGCCATTTGCAGCTTCTACAATAAGTTTAGCTTTTATTCGTTTTGCATTTGTTTCATCTATAACTAGTTCCATTGCCGCAGGAATTAAAATATCTGTCTCTTGTTCTAAAACTTCTGGGCCAATTTCAACAAAACCTTTGAAACCTTTTACAGTACCTTTTTCAATTATGTGATTTTTTAATGATGATATATCTATACCATTTTTGTCTATAATTGAGCCATCGCGTTCTATAACATGAGTAATTATTG
>CACJFI010000098.1 GCA_902592615.1 uncultured SAR116 cluster alpha proteobacterium
ACTCTTGCTGATAGATTGATACAAGAATGTAAGGGCTTAGCTGAAAGAGAAATGAAAGAGCAAGTTCTAGACAATATGGAAATTGAAAGGGAAAGAGGTATAACAATTAAAGCCCAGACGGTCAGATTATTATACAAGCATACTGATAATAAAACTTACACTTTAAATTTGATGGATACTCCAGGCCATGTAGACTTTGCATATGAGGTTTCTAGATCTCTTTCTGCATGTGAAGGGTCACTTTTGGTAGTAGATTCTTCACAAGGAGTTGAAGCACAAACTCTAGCAAATGTTTACCAAGCAATAGATGTGAACCATGAAATTGTGACTGTGCTTAATAAAATAGATTTACCTGCTTCTGAGCCAGATAGGATTAGAAAACAGATTGAAGATGTAATTGGCCTTCCTGGAGAAGACGGGATTGAGGTTTCAGCTAAAACAGGACAAGGCATTAAAGGAGTTTTGTCTTCTTTAGTAGAAAATTTAGCTCCACCAAAGGGTAATCCCAATGCCCCTTTACAAGCTCTGTTAATAGATAGCTGGTATGATCCTTATTTAGGTGTGTTAACGTTAGTAAGAGTTGTAAATGGAAGTTTAAAAAAAGGACAAAAGATACGATTTATGTCAACCAAGGTTTCTCACACTATTGAAAAAATTGGCATTTTTACACCTAAAATTATAGATGTTGATGAGCTTGGACCTGGAGAAATTGGTTTTATTACTGCTTCAGTTAAAACTGTAGCAGATTGTAAAGTTGGGGACACAATTACTGATGAAAGAAATCCAGTTCAAACAATGTTACCTGGCTTCAAACCTTCTGTACCAGTTGTTTTTTGTGGTTTATTCCCTATGGATAATGCTCAATTTTCTGACTTAAGAGAGGCTTTAAGCAAGTTGTCTTTAAATGATGCTTCATTTAGTTTTGAAGCTGAAACATCAGCCGCTTTAGGATTTGGCTTTAGATGTGGATTTCTAGGCCTCTTGCATATGGAAATTATAAGAGAGAGATTATCTAGAGAGTTTAATTTAGAACTAATTTCAACAGCTCCGTCAGTAGTTTATAAAGTGCATAAAAATGACAATACCAGCGAACTACTTCATAATCCTGCAGACTTACCAGATATTAATCATATTAACTTTATAGAAGAGCCGTGGATTAAAGCAACTATTCTGGTTCCAGATGAGTATGTTGGATCAGTTCTAACTTTATGTACAGAAAGAAGAGGAGAGCAGATAGATCTCACTTATGCAGGTAGTAGGGCTATGATAGTTTATAAATTACCATTAAATGAGGTTGTTTTTGATTTTTATGATAAATTAAAAAGCATGACATCAGGTTATGCAAGTTTTGACTATCAAATTGATAATTATAAAAAAGGTGATCTTGTTCGAGTATCAATTTTAGTTAATGGAGATCCTGTTGATGCCCTAGCAATGATATCTCATAGAGACCAGGCTGAAACAAGGGGAAGAGCCATATGCACAAGATTAAAAGATCTCATACCAAGACAACTATTTAAGGTGGCTTTACAAGCAGCAATTGGTGGTAAAGTTATAGCAAGAGAGACTATTTCCGCAATGAGAAAAGACGTCACTGCAAAGTGTTACGGTGGAGATATAACTCGAAAGAAGAAACTTTTAGAAAAACAAAAAGCAGGGAAAAAAAGAATGAGAGAATTCGGAAGCGTTGAGATACCTCAGAATGCTTTTTTTGAAGCCTTAAAAATGGGTGATAAATAGTTAATGTAAATCAAACTTTAAAGTTTATTTTTTTCTCTTTTCCTTACTGTTTTTTTTAGTCCAAACCCAATGAAAACAAAACTTAATACGGCTAATACAAGCGCAGCAGGCACTAACAATATTGAAGAAATTAAGGGATGCCATATAAATCCAGAACAATCCAAAATCTCTAGTGCTGAACAAGGATCAACATATCGGCTTACAATAGATTCTGCAATTTGAAGACTGTTGGGTGCAAAATGAAACCAAAATTGTCCTAATTGAGTAATTTCTTCTTTACTCTCTATTTGCAAAGCAATATCAAAATAATTACTCACTAGAGTAAGAATAAATGAACATATTCCAAATATAATTAAAATTTTTCGCATTATCACTTTATAAAGTCCATTTATATATTTAGATTTAATTTAAAATGTTTAAAAAATATTTCAATATAATAATAACTTATATTACCTTGCTCCAAAAAAAATGTTGATGTAAAATTTTATTTTTTTGGAGGGGTGGCCGAGCGGTTTAAGGCGCACGCCTGGAA
>CACJFI010000099.1 GCA_902592615.1 uncultured SAR116 cluster alpha proteobacterium
AAGTCTTAAATTTAATAAAACAGATGGCTTAAAATATAGTGGGACAGATTGTCTCAAATACATTAATTAATAAAATAAATGAAAATTTTATTTAAATTCATATTTTTAATGATCTTATGCAGTTTCAATTCGTATGCAAAAGAAAAAAATTTTTTTTGTACTGACGATTTTAGATTTGGAAATAAATACTCTCTTGAGCTGTTAAAACAAAAAATTGCTGAAGGCTTAAATGTCAATGACCAATGTACTTTTTTACAAGTCGCCACTGGACTTGACTTTATTTTATTGAATATAGAAGAACCTGAGGCAATTAGTGTTTTAGAGAAAGCTGGTGCTGACTTTGATAGTAGAAGAATAGGACATGGTGGAGTAGTTGGGAATACATATTTGCATATGGCAGCACTAGGAAAACTACCTGAAATGATACCATATTTATTAAAAAAAGGATATGACATGCACGCAAAAAATGAAAATGGTTATACCCCCATTAGCTATGCTTGCAGATCTGGAGGAGTTGGAGTTTTAAAATCATTAATCAGTAATGGAGCTGATTATAAATATGAAAATTACTATGATAAAAGATCATCCAGAACAGTAAAATACACATCTTGTCTTGTAGAGGCTGTTAATCAAGCAAATAGTTTTGAGAAAATTAAGTATCTTTATTCAATTGATACTCCAAAAGATTTACCTAAATGCGACCATATAAAAGAGGTATATTATAATTGTTCTCTATTTATTAAAATTTATTTAAATTATCGTCTATTAATATCTAAAAAATATGATGTACGTGTATTAAAGTTATTTAAGGACAATGGCGAAGATTTGAATGAGTATTTCGCTAAAAATGGCTATAAATATAGATACACGACTATTCTTAATGAAATTTTAAGTGAGAGACCAAACCCTGTAATAACAGTTTCAAGAGCTAAAGTTGTCAACGATCTAATAAAATTAGGAGCTGATGTTAACAAACCAGAAATTTTTAAAAATACTGAATTTACTAGAACAAGAGAAACACCAATCTTTAATGTTTTTAATTTACTTCCATTAGATAAATTCAGAAATCATTACGATGATTATTTACATCTGATTGACTTATTAATTAAATCTGGTGCCAATCTAAATCATGTTATAGATTGGGACCATGATAGATTGTTATTAGAAAAAATACTTGCGATTAAAGACAAAGAATATCGTCATAAAATGATAAAAACTCTAATTTCATATGGATTAAATATAAATACTAAAAATAAAAAAAATGAAAATATTTTATTTCAGACAGGTGATTTGGATAAAAATATTGAAACCGTTGAATTCTTATTATCTCTAGGCGCTAATTTCAGAATTAGGAATACATTTGGAGAAACACTTTTACATAAATGGTCTCTTGAAAATAATCCAAAATTAGTTGAGAAATTTATCAGACTAGGTACTAACGTCAATGCCAGAAATAATGCAGGCTATACCCCTTTGCATTTAAGTGTAAGTCTACCAAGGATTTTAAGAAAAGACGATGAAAAAAGTATAAATAAAAGACTTAAGACTTTGAAATTTTTATTAGATTCTGGAGCAAAAATAAATTCAATAAATAGTTCTAAGAATAATGTTTTTCATCTTGCAGCATACTATCATCATCCGACTAAAGTTTTAAATTTTTTAAGAGAAAGAGGTGGAGATTTTAAAGCCAAAAACTTTTCTGGAACTACACCATTTATATTGAGTGCGCACCAATCATGTAATGGCTACGAGCTTATTGAATTTAAAAAATGTAATCAAATTTTAAATAAAAACTTTAAATTTTTTGTTGAAAGTGGCGCTAACATTAATCATAGAAATAAAGATGGATATAATGTTTTGCATTATGCTGCAGAAATAGCAAGTTCTGCTAAATCAGTCTTATACCTTTTAGAAAAAGGTGCTGACCACAAGGCAAAAACAAAAAATGGTAAAACAGCGCTTGATCTAATAAAAGAAAATTCTTTTTTAAAAGATAGCGAAGCCCGTTGGAAACTACATGATTTAAGTTTTGACTAGATGAAAATTAACTATTCTTTAATTTTGATAAAATGAATATATCTGAAGCCCAAGATAAACTCAAAAAGCAGTTTTGGCATTATGGTGTTTTCCC
>CACJFI010000100.1 GCA_902592615.1 uncultured SAR116 cluster alpha proteobacterium
AATCATGCAAGAAGTTTTTACAGCTCCCATTAAGCTAGCCATAAAACTTTTAAAATTAAGAGATTTTGAAGACCATGCAAGAATTAGTGCTCCAATCACACCTATAGTTGCAGCCTCTGTTGGTGTAGCATAACCACCATAAATTGATCCAAGAACAAAAAATATTAGTGCAACTACTGGAAGCAAGTTTCTTGCTGCTTTTATTTTTTCAAAAAAAGTATAACTAACATTTTGTTTTGGTGCTAAAGAAGGATTAAGTTTAGATCTAATTGCTATATATGACATAAAAATTAAAATAATCATTATTCCTGGCAGAACACCAGCTATGAAAAGTCTTGAAATTGATACTTGAGCTAAAACACCATAAACAATAAGCATGATTGAAGGTGGAATTAACAATCCTAATGTACCTGAACCTGCTAAAGAACCTATACTAAGAGTCTCGTCATAATTCCTTTTCTTTAATTCAGGTATACTCATTCTACCTATAGTAGCGCAAGTGACTGCGCTAGAACCTGCAACGGCAGCCATTATACCACAACCAACTACATTTACATGCAACAAACCTCCAGGTAAATTAGATAACATTGGTGCAAGACCTTTAAACATTTCTGAAGAAAGTCTTGTTCTAAAAAGTATTTCACCCATCCATATAAATAAAGGTAACGCTGTTAATGCCCAATTCCAACTTGCATCCCATAATGTGCTTGCAAGGAGAGATCCTACTGGTGCAGGAGTAAAGAATTCTAGCAATATATAACCTAAGGTAATTAATGCTGGAGCCACCCAGATACCTAGAGATAAAAGAAATAGTAATAAGATAAATAAAATAAATGATAATCCAGTAGCCATATATTTTCTCTTTTAAGTATTATCCTTTAATATTGGATCAGCATTTTTTACATAAGACGGCTGTTCCTTTTTCCAAACTGTAAAAAAATCGTCAATAAGAGCTATTAGAAATATAGTTACACCTATAGACATACTTATCCTTGGAATCCAAAAAGGAATAGCTAATAGACCAGGGCTAATGTCGTCGAAAATAAATGAAAAGTAGACAAAGTCCCAGCTCCAATATGTTAAATAACTAGTAATTATAATACAAAAAGACAAAGAGAAGAGTTCTTGGTATCTTCTAACTTTTTTTCCTAATAATCTTGTGAATAAAGTTACTCTTATGTGTTCGCCACTGTGAAAAGTATATGAAAGCCCAAAGAAAGTTAAAGCAGCCAAACTAAAACCAGCTGTTTCAGTGGAGTCTACTGTGATATTTACAAATCTTCCTAAAATTTGAGCGACTATGGTCATAGCAATCAAGACCATAAAAAAAGCAGAGAGATAGCCACTGCATAAATATAATTTATTCAATTTATTTCTCATGACTATCTCTATAAGATTTTAACGCATAGATAAATATCTATCTAATACAGCGTTAGCTTCTGGGCTAGCTTTTGATCTCCAATTTTTCATCATTTCGAGACCAATGCTTTTCATTTTGCTAATTACCTCGTCAGGGGCATTTTTAGAAGACATCCCATTTTTCTTAAGGATATCAATTTGCTTTTTAGTAGTTTCAGCACTCATTTCCCAACCTCTAAGCTCAGCTTTTTTTGCAGCAGCTAAAATGTTGCTCTGATCACCTTTTGATAGAGCATTAAAGGCTTTTTTGGTTACAACTACGGCATTTTTACTAAAAATAGCTCCAGCATATGTAAAATGTTTTGTATTGTCCCATGCTTGAATATCTATACCTGTTTGAGGACTAGTAAATAAAGCTTCAATAAGACCTGTAGAAAATGCCTGAGGAATTTCTGCAAAAGGTAGAATTGTTGCATTAAATCCTAACATAGAACCCATTTGTTGTGTGGCTGTAGAATATATTCTCAGTTTTTTACCACTAAAGTCAGAGACACTATTTACAGGAAACTTAGTATAAAACCCTTGTCCTGGCCATGGGGCAGTATATAAAATCATAAGTCCTTTTTTATCGAATTTTTCTTGAAGATATTCCATCTGCACATCTTTTAGCAACCAAGCACTTGAATAGTCTGGTGCAATAAAAGGTAATCCAGCTAAAATATACATTGGGTCTTCATTACCATAAATACCTAACCTAATT
>CACJFI010000101.1 GCA_902592615.1 uncultured SAR116 cluster alpha proteobacterium
AAAATTTTATTATCAATTTTATCTAAATTTGAAAATGAAAATTTTTTGTTATTAAAATGAACAGCAACATACTTTCGTTTTACTAACCCCTTGTATTTAATTCTTGCATTTACCTCTTGGCCAATAAAACAACCTTTTTCAAAACTAATTCCACCTAACAAATCAAGATTAATTTCCATAGGAAGTGTTGTGTTAATTTCAATTTCCTTCGTTCCCTCAGGAATACAATTTTTATATCTGATCAAATCGTACCAATTAGATGTGTGACTCTTATCTATACAATTTATAGGTTTTTTCTTATCATAAATTCTATAAATATTGGTGTTTGTACTTGAAAATCTTTTATCACTAAGTGAATTTTTAGAACATTCTGGGTTGATTGATACAAAAACATAATAATTAGTTTTTTCAATTTGTACTTCTTTCCTTAAGTTATATATATTTAATTTCTTAATTAGCTGATCTTCACAAAACAAATCGTATTCAATAAGAATTGACTTTTCTTTAGAATAGTTTGAAAAATCTATACTTACTTGTATGTCATACAAAACTTTTCCTTGGGGAGAAAGTAATGCTGCAGGTATAGTTTCTAATGGTGATAATTTAGAAATATCAGATGTTAAAATATTATTTAAAAATGTTACACAATCTAATCCTGAAACTCTAAGGATTTTTCTGTTTTCTAGATAAAGATTTTCTTGAGACATTTTTCTTTATATCTTGATCTTATTAATTGCACTTAAAACTGCAAGTATAGGCGCTACAGTTATACTTGTATTAATTCCACATCCATAAATTGATTTCTTGCCATTATTAATTTTAAGTTCAACGTAGGCTGAAGATTCTGCTTTGGAGCTCGCACTTCTTGTATTTTGACCAAAGTCTTCTAATGTAAATTGCAAATCAAAATTTTCTCTCATTCCATTTACAAAAGCTGAAATTGGTCCGTTTCCTTGAGAAGAAAATTGATACAATTTATCCTTGAAGTTAACCTTGGCATTTATTATTTCAGAGTTATCAATCTTATTAGCGCCCTCAACTTTGAAATCAATTAATTCAAATGGTCTTCGAAGGATAAAACTCTCATTAAAAGTTCTCCATATAATATCACTTGTAATTTCGTTGCCAGTTTCATCAGCTATTTTTTGTACTTTTGACGATAATTCAACTTCTGCTCCTTTTGGTAATCTTATTTGGTAGTCTGATTCTAATAACCAAGCTGTTCCGCCTTTACCTGATTGGCTATTTACGCGAATTATAGCCTCATAAGTTCTTCCAATATCAGCTGGATCAATTGGTAAATATGGAACAGCCCATTTTTTTGATGGTGATCTGTCCATACTGTCCATTCCTTTTCTTATTGCATCCTGATGACTTCCAGAAAAGGCTGTATGTACTAAAGTGCCTGCATATGGATGTCTTTGATGAACAGGCAATCTGTTACAAAATTCAGCAGTATCAATCAAATCATTTATCTTGCTAAAATCTATATTAGGATTAATACCTTGAGTAAATAAATTCAGTCCAAGCGTTACAATGTCTACATTTCCGGTTCTTTCCCCATTACCAAACAAAGTTCCTTCAACTCTGTCTGCGCCTGCCATTAATCCTAATTCAGTTGCAGCAATTGCAGTACCTCGATCATTATGAGGATGAAGGGATAAAATTACCCTTTTTCTGTTACTAAAATTATCTCCCATCCATTCTATTTGGTCAGCGTGGATGTTTGGGGTAGACATTTCAACAGTCGCAGGAAGGTTTATTATAACAGGATTTTGTTCGCTCGCTCCCCAAACATCTAAAACAGACTCACAAACTTCTAATGCATATGGCAATTCTGTTCCAGTAAAGCTTTCTGGAGAATATTGTAATCGAATATTAGATCTTTCTAATTTAAATAATTGATCTGAAATTATTTTTGCACCATCAGTTGCTATTTTTTTAACTCCATCCATAGTTTCCTTGAAAACAACTTCTCTTTGAAGAGTGCTAGTTGAATTGTAAAGGTGAATTATTGCATTTTTGCAATCTTTCAAACTTTCAACGGTTTTTTCAATTAGGGGTTTTCTGGATTGAGTTAAAACCTGAACGGTTACGTCATCT
>CACJFI010000102.1 GCA_902592615.1 uncultured SAR116 cluster alpha proteobacterium
CTTTAAAAACAAATGTCTATGTACTAATCAGTTCTATATTTATTTTAATTACAGTCATGTCATGGGCTTATTCTGAAATATTTAGTTATAGAGGCGCATTTATGCAGATAGGTACAGTTTTAGGTACTATAATGGTTGCTAATGTTCTTATGATCATAATTCCTGGTCAAAAAAAAGTTGTAGCTAGTTTGCTGGCAAATGAGACCCCTAACCCAATTCATGGTGCTATTGCTAAACAACGATCTCTTCATAACAATTACTTAACATTGCCAGTGATTTTTATAATGATTTCAAATCATTATCCTTTAATTTATGCTACAAAATATTCTTGGATAATCATTTCAATTATTTTAATAATTGGAGCGCTCATTAGACATTTTTTCAATATTAAACATACTGGGGCTAATCCACCTTATTGGGTATGTGTTCCAATAATTATTCTAGGATCAATAATTTTTTATATTTCAGACTTGGGTAAACCAAAACTAAATAACGTAAAAAACACAGCTGCTTTGATAGAACTAATTCCAAAAAAAACTTTGGTAAGTGCTCAAGAGATAATTGTATCTAAATGTTCAATGTGTCATGCGAAAAAGCCTTTATGGGAAAACATGAAAAATGCCCCAAAATTAGTCAATTTAGAAACATCTACAGATATAATTGATAACATTGATAATATATATAAACAGTCTGTGCTATCGTATGCGATGCCACCTGGGAATATTTCTTTTCTTGAAGAAAATGAACGAAGTTTAATCAATCAACTTTATATGAGTGTTCATAATCTGAAAAATAAATAGTCATTGGAGAATAGTTCATGAAAAATTTTGACATAATTTTTAAAAACGGAAAAACAGTAACTGAAAATGGTTTAGAAGGTTGTGACATTGCCGTTGCTGACGGAAAAATTTGTAAAATAGGCGAGATTAATGCTGATGCAAAAGTTGTAGAGGATGTTTCTAACCTATTAGTTCTACCTGGTGGTATAGATGCCCACGTCCACATAGATCAACCATCAGGACCAGACGTTGAAATGGCTGACAACTTTCAAAGCGCTACAAAATCTGCCGCAGCTGGAGGTAATACCACAGTTTTACCTTTTGCTATGCAAGAAAAAGGACAATCCCTTAGAGAATGTGTAGAAAGTTATCATAAAAAGGCTAATGGCAATTTGTTTGTAGATACTTCATTTCACTTAATTATAAGTGACCCCTCACCACAAGTTTTAGGACAAGAACTCCCTGCACTTGCTAGAGATGGTTATACCTCTTTCAAAGTATTTATGACATATGACGATCTGGTTTTAAATGATGAAGAACTCTTGAAAGTTTTCGAAGTTGCTAAAAATGAGAAAACTTTAGTTATGGTCCATGCTGAAGGATATGATGCCATTAGATTTTTAACAAAAAAATTAGAAGATGAAGGGAAATTAGCCCCTTATTATCATGGTTTGTCTAGGCCTCAGATCGTAGAAAGAGAAGCAACACACAGAGCCATAAGTCATGCCCAAATAGTTGATATTCCAATTGTAATTGTTCATGTTTCGGGAGAGGAGGCACTATCTCAAATTAAATGGGCAAAAGATAAAGGAATTAAAATTTTTTCTGAAACTTGCCCTCAGTATATTTGTTTAACTGAAGATGATATGAAGGGATTAAATATGGATTTTGAGGGAGCAAAATACGTATGTTCTCCTCCACCAAGAGATTTGGAAAGTCAAAAGGCTATTTGGGATGGATTAATCGATGGAACTTTTGATATCTTTTCATCAGATCATTGCCCATTCCGTTTTAAAGATAGTAAGGGTAAAGACAGGCCTGGAGCAAGAACATCATTTAAATGGGTCCCAAATGGTATTCCTGGAGTAGAAACAAGATTGCCAATTTTGTTTTCTGAGGGAGTAAGCAAAAATAGAATCAGCTTGGAAAGGTTTGTAGAGTTAACATCTACTAATCCTGCCAAAATGTATGGACTTTATCCTCAAAAAGGATCAATTAAAGTTGGATCTGATGCTGATATAACAATTTGGGATCCTAATAAAAAAAAT
>CACJFI010000103.1 GCA_902592615.1 uncultured SAR116 cluster alpha proteobacterium
TTTAGCTGATAGATCTATACCGATCTCATCTAATATATCCTTACCGTGTAGTTTCATAATTGGACCATCCATCCACTTAGTTGCCCCATCTAATGAAAAGCTATCAGGCACCCATTTGTCGATAGAAGCTGTAAAGGTGACTTTGGATGCGGGTATATTAAAAGCTTCAAAAACAGCGGAGTTAATTTGTTCTTGGGATATATTAGATACATCTGGATGACCATTAATATAGATAGCTCCAGTCAAATTTGCTCCAGTCAAATTTGTGTTTGTCAGGTTAGCACCTGTAAGGTCAGCTCCAGTTAAATCTGCACCTGCAAGATTAGCATTATAAAGATCTGCTCCTCTTAAATTTGAGCCAGACAAGTTGGCTCCACTCAAGTTATTACCACCTAACATAGCACCTATTAGGCTTGCATTACTCAAATCAGCATTACTTAGATCGACATTACGAAATGCTGTATTAGTTAGATTAGAACCACTTAAATTTGCATTACCTAGGTTAACAAATTGAAACTCTGCATTTACCAAATTAGAATTAACTAAGTTAACATTGCTTAGATCAGTATTTATAAGTGTATTGCCTTGACGCGATTCTATATTTGCTCCAGGTTCGATTATAAATTCATTTATGGTAACAGGCTTTTCATCATTTAAGCTATTTATTTGTGTTTGAGTTAGATTATCACTAAATAAAGCTCCAGCTAAATTAGCTCCACTAAGATTTGCATTGCTTAAATTAGCTTCGGTCAGATCAACCCCACTAAGATTAGCGTCACTTAAGTTAGCATTAATCAAAGTAGCCCCCCGCAAAAGTGCGCCAGAGAGGTTTGCTTCATTTAAATTGGTATTATTTAGGTTTGCATTAGCAAAAGTAACTTTACTCAAGTTAGTTCCACTTAAATCTACGTTACTTAGGTTGCTGCGATCAAAATTAACATTTATTAACTTAGATCCTTCAAAACTTACACCAGTTAAAACTGCATCATTTATATTAGCTTCATGAAGATCTGTATTATTTAGAATTGCATTAGTAAGATTTGCTCCTGTTAAAGCTAAATGTGACGAAGTAGAGTTAGTCAAATTTACACCAGTTAAGTTTGCACCTTGTAAACTTGCATAAAACAAATCAGCATGAGTTAGGTCTGCACCTGTCAAATCGGCACCATTTAAATTAGTTCTATATAAATAAGATCCGCCTAAGTTGGCATTACTTAGATCAGAATGATCCAATCTAACCTGGGATAAATTACGTCCACTTAAATCTGCCCCAGATAAATCAACTCCAGATAAATCTGAATTTCTCTCAAAGTTAATTCCATTGACTGTAAAAGTATCAGAAGGGTCGTCAATTACATTTATGTTGAACAGTTCTTCAATATATAAACCGTCTGCATCTGTAGCTCGTATTGTTATTTGCAATTGATTGCTATCTTCATAATCAACCCAAATATTATCTTTGACGTACAACATATCGTCTAAAATTTGAAACCAATTATATCCATTGTTTTCTACAATTGTAAGTTGATAACCATCAGGATCATATCCAGTAATCTTGCCAATGAAAGCTTCTTCTATATTTTCAATCACCGTTAAGTTATCAATGTTTAAGGTAACGTCACTAGTATTGTTAACAACGTTTATATTAAATAAATCTTCAATGTATAATCCACCTGGATCCGTTGCCTTTAATGTAACTTGGAGTTCTTTGTCAAATTTATAATTAACTGATACATCACTTTTAAGGTGGAGCATGTTGTTCATTATTGTAAATAAATCAGCATCACCTTGGCCTTCAACAATTGAAAATATCAGTTCATCGCCATCAAGATCTATACCACTAATATTTGCTATATGTGCGCCTAACATGTTTTCATCTACTGAATAACTATCTAAGCTTATCCACGATGGAGGCGATCCTGCAATTACATTATCAAACACCTCATGTATTGACTTTAGTTGATCATCGAATTGAACTTGTTCCACATATATAAGATTATCTACTCCACCACCTGCAGAAGTTAGGCTTACTGATCCATCCTCA
>CACJFI010000104.1 GCA_902592615.1 uncultured SAR116 cluster alpha proteobacterium
CTTAAATGGGTATTCACACTTAAAACAAAAATAACTTATTTTACTCTCCTCAAGATACTTATAATGCACTTAACCTGTCTCTAGCTTTCTAAATGTATATTCGGTTTTACATCTTTCTGTAACATTTTTAATTGTTCTATAAACCTGACTTTATTTGTATTCTTTTTCAAGAATTTTTAGGCAAGCCTATTTGTCTTTTTCCAATTTTTTCCTCCATGATTAGACATAATACTAAAATTTTAAAATTATATAGGTTGGATAAAAATTAATAATATAAATGTTCAATTGAAGTTAAAGCGAAATAATTCTTCTGTATGGATTTTTATACAATCAATTAATTCAAAGTCGACATTCTCTGATTGATAAATCAAGGCTAGGTCAGTTCCTCCGAGCATTACTGCATCTACGTTATTCTTAGAAAGAAATTGATTAATTGCGTTTTCAAAAATTTCTTTTTGTTCTTTATTTGCGCGACCCAAAGTTGCCATGCCAGTATAAGCTTCATGTACTTTATCCAAAAGTATATCTTCTGGAATAAATACTTCAGCAGATGTTATCATTGAGTAAAATCTTGAAATCATAACTGGTTTGGTACCAAGGATGCCAATTCTACTATAACCCTTGTTTTTAATTTCTTTTTGCACACAAGACAGAAGGTCTACTACTGGTAGCACAGATTTTTCTTTGAACTTGTCAATACAAAAGTGACCAGCTATAGAAGTGATGGCAATAGAATTAGCTCCTGCTTTTTTTAGTCGTAGCGTTAGATCATTATAGATAGTGACTTGTCTATCTTTGTTATCTTCCATTAAATTTTTAATTAGCGTTGGTGCATCTGCATGTACAATTGTCATATCTAAATTCTTTTTTTTGGATGCAAATTTTTCTATCAAATTTCGATAGTAAAAATCTGTTGCTGCAGGTCCAATACCACCAATTAAACCAATTTGCATAGAAATTTTCTCCAATAGCAAGTTATTCTCATGCCGGAGAGAACCTTCTCATTAATTCATTTTAATTGTCCAAAATACTTAATTTTTATCAAATAATATTTATTTAGTCTAAAGTATTTTTTTATAACAACTAAAAAATCTTCAAGTAATCAAGGTTAATCAATGTAAATTTGATTTGAATGTAAGTGTGTTTACTGATTAAAATATATTTTATTTAGGTGTATAAAAGATATGATGAAACAAACAAGTTCTTAATTATCAATTACAGCCATTTTAAATAAATATGAAGATAAATAATAAAAGATTTAAAAGATTTATTTTAAAGGAGATTTATAAATGTCAAAAGTTTTAATACATATTCATAGTGGTCCTGACCTAAAAAATAAAGCTACACTTGGGATGTTAGTTGCTCTCACAGCATTTAAAAAAGGTGATGAAGTCAATATGTTTTTAGGTGCAGATGGTACACATTTATTAAATGTAAAAAGTGAAGGTGAAGTAGTTGGACAAGGAACAGGTGACTTAAAAATTCATTTAGACGAGCTTAAAGAAAATAACATTAAATTATTCGTATCTGGGATGTCTGCCAAAGCAAGAGGATATGATGACAGTTTATTAAATGGTTTTAATGCAGAGTTTTCTATGCCTGACAAACTTTTAGAATTATCTAAAGAAAGTGATGCTGTTCTTTGTTATTAAACTTAAATGATAGCAGTTTTGACTAGTTTATATCTTCATAGCTTGAGACATTTTTTGACTATCATCATGCAAATTAAATTCAACTTCTAAACCATCTTTAATTACAAAATGGTGGATTGATTTTGAATTTAAATTTTCTGCTTTAATATTTACAAAAACACATACATCCGTTTCATTTGAAACTACTTTTTCTATATCCAGACTAAACCCTGGCCAAACCTTGTCCAATTTCGCAAGAACATTCTCTAGGAATGATTGAAAGCCGATGTAAGTTCCTGATAAAGAATGATTCCCATTAATTGTTATTTTACATTTTGGATGATATATTTTTGAAAGTGCCTCCATATCACCTTCTGCAAAATTCTTATAA